>JBDGRE010000019.1:31138-42852 GCA_042218325.1 Candidatus Nanohaloarchaea archaeon | reverse complement strand
TGTCGAAGTACTACGGCGAATCCGAGAAACAGCTCCGGGAAAAGTTCGAGGAGGCCGCGGACAACTCGCCGGCGATAATCTTCATCGACGAGATCGACGCCATCGCCGCAAAGAGAAGCGAGGTCGGCGGAGAGGTCGAGA
Source organism: Candidatus Nanohaloarchaea archaeon (assembly GCA_042218325.1). GTDB lineage: Archaea > Nanohalarchaeota > Nanosalinia > Nanosalinales > Nanosalinaceae > JALDAJ01. The sequence goes on along the minus strand of JBDGRE010000019.1, from coordinate 42,711 downwards.
GAAGAGTGGTCGCGCAGCTGCTGTCGCTGATGGACGGCCTTGAAGAAAGGGAGAACGTCATCGTGATAGCCGCGACCAACCGTGTCGACGCGGTCGACGAGGCATTGAGAAGAGGTGGCCGTTTCGACCGGGAGATAGAGATAGGCGTCCCCAACGAGAAGGGAAGGAAGGAGATCTTCCAGATACACACCCGCAACATGCCGCTGACCGACGATGTGGACCTCGACGAGCTGGCGGAGAAGACCCACGGCTACGTCGGGGCGGACATAGAGGCGGTCTGCAAGGAGGCCGCCATGGCAGTGCTGCGGAAGGTGCTGCCGGAGATAGACCTTGACGAGGAGATACCCAGCGACGTGATGGAGAAGCTGGTGGTCGACCCCGGCTCGATGATAGAGGGCATCCGCTCGGTCGAGCCTTCCGCGATGCGGGAGGTCATGGTCGAGGTACCGAAAGTCTCCTGGGAGGACGTCGGCGGCCTCGACGAAGCCAAGGAGCAGCTGCGGGAGATGGTCGAATGGCCGCAGCGGTACCCGGAGCGGTTCGAGAAGATGGGTATAGAGGTGCCGAAAGGCATCCTGCTCTACGGCCTACCGGGAACAGGAAAGACACTGCTCGCGAAGGCCGTGGCGAACGAGGCCAACGCCAACTTCATCTCCATCAAGGGGCCAGAGATATTCTCCAAGTACGTCGGCGAATCCGAGGAAGCGATACGGGAGGTCTTCAAGAAGGCCCGCCAGGTCGCCCCCTGCATCCTGTTCATCGATGAGATAGACTCCATCGCGACGCGGAGAGGCTCCCGCACCGACTCGGGTGTCGGTGACCGCGTGGTCAACCAGCTGCTGACAGAGCTCGACGGCATCGAGTCGCTGGAAGGCGTAACTGTCATCGCCGCGACCAACCGGCCTGACATGATAGACCCCGCGATAACGAGGCCTGGAAGGATCGACCGGTCGATGGAGGTCGATGTTCCAGATGCGGAGGCCAGGAAGAAGATCCTCGAGGTCCACACCGGGTCGATGCCGCTCGCCGACGACGTAGATCTCGACGAGCTCGCGGATATGACCGACGGCTACGTAGGCTCCGACATCGAGTCGCTGTGCCGGGAGGCCGGCATGTTCGCACTGAGAGGCGACCCGGAAACAGAAGAGGTCACCATGGACGACTTCGAGGAGGCCCTCGACGAGGTCAAGCCGACAGCGACCGAGGAGAACCTCGAGCACTACCGCCAGATGATGCAGCGCATGGAGCAGATAGAGGCCGAGGAGGAGAAGCCGGACTACTACGCTTAGAGCCTTCAAAGGCTCTCCCTGTTTTTTACTTATTACCCTTCTCTCCGTTCTCCACCTCCGGTTTATAAGCGTGGATACTGAATCTTTGACCGATGACCGAGGAGTTCGAGTGCGAGGAATGCGGACGCAGTTTCGATACTAAAAGAGGTCTCAGCAGCCACAGTAGACAGGCACACGAGTGGGACGAGGTCGATGACCGCGAGACCGCCCGGATAAAGATAAGCCTTGCAGGCCTGCCAGCCCTCGCATCCGTACTGCTTGTCGGTATCGCACTCGGCTTCGTTGCAGGAGCAGCCTCTTCCGGCTTCAGCCTTGATATTTCATCTAACAGCCAGTCTATAACGGACAAGGTCAAAGGTGTCAGCTCCGACAGGGTCGCGGAACTGATGAACGAGAGCCGGCAGGAGTACATGCAGGAGCTAAGGAAAGATATACGGGAAGCTGAGAGCGCTGGCGTCTCGGCCACACCAGGATTCGTGATATACAGCACGGGCAGCTCCTCGGGCGAGAGGATCATGGGCGCACAGCCTTACAGAAACTTCCAGAACGCTATCGAAAGACAGAAACGGGGAGAGGGCGGAAACGTGTCGACTTCCACGTTCAGCACCAGCAACGAGCCCTCGATAGGAAGCAAGGACGCCCCGGTTACTATGGTCTACTGGTACGACTACCAGTGTCCTTTCTGTGGAAGATTCGAACAGCGCGTGTACCCGCAGCTGAAGAAAAACTACGTCGAAAACGGCGAACTCCGGATAGTTTTCAAGGACTACCCGTTCCTCGGCAAGGACTCCCGCACCGCGGCTCTCGCATCTAATGCGGTCTGGAACGAGTACCCGGACAGGTGGATAGACTGGCACAACACCGTCTTTGACAGCCAGGGCAAGGAGAACTCCGGTTGGGCCTCAAGACAGAACCTGGTAGGATGAACCTCCGGAACCACTACCTGGACCTCGTGGACGCGGCGGGCTACTCTGTATCATCTCCTCGTAGAGCGGCCTCCACGGTAGCGGTAGGCGTGATCGCGTTCTTGCTATTAGTGCTCGGTTCTTTCCCCGAGTACTCCTACCAGATGTTCAACTCGCAGGCATCCATGTTTACGGCCGTGAACGCACTGGTATGGAACATACAGGCGACAGCCGGCTATCTCGGCCTTCTACTCACCGTGGTCTACAGCGCGGCTGTGGGCGTGGCCACGACCGACCTTTACGCCATAATAAGCAACACGGGGATAAGACAGGTCTCATCACTTGGCGGGGCGCTACCAGGTTTCCTCGTGGGAAGCTGCGCCGGATGCGGGACCGGCATACTCGGCCTCATCGGTTTCGCGGGCGCGATAACACTTCTGCCTTTCAACGGCAACATAGTCAAGCTCGCAGGTATCGCGTTCGTTGTCTACTTCCTGGTGGATATCGGCCACCCGGAGACCTGCGGCGTCAGTCCCGCGTCGTAACTACGTTGTCGCCGTCGTCAGCCCCGACGAGGACGGTGTGCTCGGCCTGAGCCACCATGCCGTCCTCTATCTCTTTCAGGACCGGGTACGAGTGGACCACGCCGGAGTTGACCAGCTTCTGCAGCGCCATCTTCTTCCTCCCGGAAAAGTCCGAGAGCCACCGGCTTGTGAAAGGCAGGCCCTGGAAGTCCTTTATCTCGCCGAGCAGCTTCCTCTCGTGCCTTCCGCGCACGTTACCGTCCCGCTCCAATTTGTATATGTTGCCTTTCGCGCCGTCCTTCACCTTGCCTGCGCCCGTTGTGATGAAAGGTTCGATGGCGACCGCGTCGCCCTTCTCGAAAGTGTGCGAGGAGCCGTTGTCCACGTTCGGGATGGATACCCCGGCATGCTGCGTGTAGCGGCCGAGGTAGTGGCCGGTCAGGTTCCTGACGACGTTGTAATCCTCCGGCACCTGTCCCTGCACGAAACTCCCGAACTCCTCAATAGTGACACCGGGCTCGATGAACTCCAGGGCCTCTTCAAGCACCTCTTCGACCGATTCTATCATCTCCCTATGTTTCCCAGAAGGATTAACCGTCAACGCGGTATCCGCGATGTAGCCGTCCGAGTGCGCGCCGATATCTATCTTCAGCACATCGTCCTCCTTAATGACGCGGTCGCCGCCGGGCGGGGGCGTGTAGTGCGCGGCCTCCTCGTTCACGGAAAGGTTGACGGGGAACGCCGGCTCCAGGCCCTCATCACGCATCAACTGCTCGATGCTCTCCGCGATCTGTTCGAGAGAAACGCCCGGTTCTGACACTTCGCGGGCCTTCTCCCGCGCCTGCTGTATGACCTCTCCGGCCCGGACGTAGTGCTCCAGGTTTTCGCTTTCCATACCGCAAGAACCGCATCGAAGCGTTTTAAACCACCGCAGACCTGTTTTGTTGCCACCCACAAGGAAAAACTTTTAATAATTAACTTCAATCGGGAGTTATGGGCTACCGCGACACCGCGAGAGGTCTTGGCGCCGCTATACTCGGGAGCGGGGAAGAGATAACAGTCCAGCAGGCGAAGAGTCTTCTCCACCCGGAATCGGAGAACCCTGAAATCGACGGCATCCCGTCTTCGTGCCTGCCACAGGCGGACAGGGTCTTATACTCCCTCGGGAACCCGGAAGATACTCTCGATTTCTACGACAGGGCGGTCACCGGGCCGGCAGCAGCCGTTGAAAAGATAGAAGAGGTACCAGGCCAGCAGGTCGAGGTCGAGGCAGTCATAGAGCCGACCGTGACGATGGAAGGCCTCGCCTACGAAATCGAGTTCCGGTGGGACGGAGGGCTCGACAGCGAGGAAGTCGACGAGGTATACGAAAACAACGAACTCGGTGGCGCCATCAGGAAGGTCAGGGATCACCCATCCGCGATGTCCGTCAGGGTTGTCTCTCCTGCAGAGGAGGACGGGGAAGAGTACTCCGTAACGGTCAAAGACCCCGCCGACCAAGATTTCTTAGCGTAGAGAGACTCCCGTCTCCCGGGCGGCCTCCTCGACAGCTTCAGCCACAGCCATCGCCAGGCTCCTGTCAAGCGTCTCCGGCACTATCCTGTCCTTCTCGGGCTCGACAGCCTCCGCGATAGCTCTTGAGGCGGCCTTCTTCATCTCCTCGTTGATTTCTGATGCACGGGCATCAAGCGCACCCCTGAAGACGCCAGGGAACGCCAGCGAGTTGTTGACCTGGTTGTCGAAGTCACTCCTCCCTGTAGCGGTTATCGCCGCACCACCTTCGCGGGCCTCGTCCGGCATTATCTCCGGGTCGGGGTTGGCGAGCGCGAACACGACCGCGTCATCATTCATCGACTCCACCATCTCCCTCGAAACTATGCCAGGCGCGGAGAGGCCTATCATCGCGTCCGCACCCTCCAGCGCGTCATCAAGGCCACCTGATTCCTCCGCTGCGAGCGTATCTTCGGCGAGCTTCTGCTTGTAGCTGTTGCCCTCTCCGGTTCTCAGGATACCTGAGCTGTCGACCGGGACTATGTTCTCCGCACCGAGCGACTGCAGGAACCTTGCAGTCGCGATGCCCGAGGCACCGGCCCCGATTATGACGATACGTGAATCCTCGATGCTCTTGCCGACCAGCTCCAGCGCGTTCCGGAGAGCCGCAGCCACGACTATCGCGGTGCCGTGCTGGTCGTCGTGGAACACCGGGATATCCAGCCTTTGCTTGAGCTCCTCCTCGGCCTCGAAGCACCGCGGCGCCTTTATGTCCTCGAGGTTGACCGCGCCGTAGGTCGGCGCGACCCGCTCGACGTGCTCTACTATCTCATCCGCGGAGCCCGCGTCGATGCAGACCGGGACGCCGTCGACCTCGCCGAACTTCTTCAGCAGGTTGGACTTGCCCTCCATCACCGGCATCGAAGCCTCCGGCCCGATATCGCCGAGACCCAGCACCGCGGAGCCGTCAGAAACTACCGCGATCAGGTTGCCCTTCGTGGTGTACTCGTACGCCTTATTAACGTCCTCCTCTATCTCGCGACACGGCTCCGCCACGCCCGGCGTGTACACCAGGTTCAGGTCCTCCCGCGACTCCACAGACACGGACGGTTCAACACTGATTTTACCAGGGTTCTTCCGGTGAAGCTCCAGCGCCTCCTCTCTGTTGACCATGCCACTTTGTTGGGAAGTAATGTTCTAAACAGTTGGGCTGCGCCGCAAGAGATTTAACATCTAAAAACCCAGATAGCAGCGATGGTGGAAAGAAGCGCTGCGATCCGTTTTTACCTAGAAAGAGACGACCAGCTGGAACTCATCTACTCCGACAGGGTCCCGGAGTACGAGGGCCAGAGTTTCAGGACCGACTACGAGGGATACTCGTCGCGGAGATGGGAGGGCGAACTTCCCGACAGCCATACACCTTTCACGGTGTACGGGCTGGCGAATATGTACATGGACGAAAACCTGAAGCAGGCCCTCGAATCAGGGATGACAGATAGGGAAGCAGCACGAAAGTTTGCCGACAGGGTCAGAAGGGAGATGGAGGAGGAAGTAGAGACCGAAGAGGTCGTAGAAGGAGTTCTGGAAGACACGGATGCATCGGAACTCCTGGACATGGGAGAGTTCAGGGACAGCATGGTGGTCGAACTCAGTGAAGTAGAAACAGTAGAGATCCAGTAACTCAGCCGTCTAACTCCACCTTCACGTCGGCGGCGTACGCCCTGTCTTCCCGGAGGATGAGCGGGTTGATGTCGACCGACTGGATCTCGGGAAAATCCAGGCCGAGCTGGCCGAGCGCGATGATGGCGTCTTTCACAGGCTCGAGGGAGTGCTCCTCGCCGCGGACGCCCTCGAACATTTCGTGGCTCTGCAGCTGCTGTATCATCCTCTCCGCCTCCTGCTCGCTGACCGGTGCGATGCCGAACGAGACGTCGTTCAGCGCCTCGATGTAGATTCCGCCGAGTCCGACCATCACCATCGGGCCGAACTGCGGGTCGCGCTTCATGCCGACCGCGACCTCGAGGCCCGAGAGCTCTTCCTGGACAAGCATTCCGTCGATCTCCTTGCCTCCCGTATCGTGGTACACGTTGTCGTATATCTCGTTGAACGCGTCCCGTACCTCCTTCTTCGTCCCGAGACCTGTGCGGACACCGTCCATGTCGGTCTTGTGGTGGATGTCCGGCGCCTCGACCTTCATGACCGCCGGCTTCCCCACTTTCTGGAGGGCGTCGACCGCGTCCTTCGGCGTCTCCGCCACCTCCGCGAGCGGTAGCGTGAAGCCGTAGGCGTCGAACAGCTGCTGGCGGGCGTCGAAACCGGGCAGACCCTGTACCGCGTCCTCCGCCGCCTCCCGGTCTAATTCAATCTCACGGAAGGTTTTCTCCGTCTCCCGGTACTTCCTGTAGCCGTGCATCGCCTCCAGCGACTTGACCGCGTCCATCGGGTCCCCGAAGTCAGGCACGTTCCCTTTTTCGAGTATCTCGACGCCGCTCGCGACGTCCTTTTCTCCCATGAAGCTGGCCATCACCGGTTTCCCGGAGTGTTCATCCGAGGCCTTGACCACGGTCCTCGCGGTCTTGTCTATCTCCGTGTTCGCCTGCGGCGTGAGTATCGCGATAACCGAGTCGACGTTCCCGTCCTCCAGGACCGCTTCAAGTGCCTCCCGGTAGCGGTCGTGGCCAGCGTCGCCTATCACGTCGACAGGGTTCTCCGGCGCCGCCTCGTCCGGCAGTGCCTCCTCCAGCCTCCCCCTGGTCTCTTCCGAGAGCTCCGGCAGCTCGAGGCCGTGCTCCGCTATCTCGTCCGTGGTTATCACTCCGGGTCCGCCCGCGTTGGTCACCACCGCCACGTTCTTTCCCTCCGGCGGGACCTGGTAGGCGAAGCTGCGGCCGTAATCCAGTAATTCGCGGGACGACTCCGCCTCGACTACACCGGCCTGGCGGAACGCGGCTTTATACGCCTCGTAGCTGCCGGCGATGCTACCCGTGTGGGAGCTCGCGGCCTCACCGCCCTCGTCGCTGCGGCCCGATTTCACCATGACGATAGGGATGCTTTTCGAGGTCTCGCGGGCGGTCTCCAGGAACTCCCTGCCGTTGTCGATTCCCTCGGTGTATCCTATAACTGTTTTAGTGGGGTCTTCCTGCCAGTGATCGAGAAAATCGACCTCGTTCAGCATGGCCTTGTTGCCGAGCGAGACGAAGTGGCGGAAGCCGATGTGCTCCGCCTTCGCGTAGTCGAGTATAGCCGTGCAGAACGCCCCGCTCTGGGACATGAAGCTTATCTCACCTTCCTCCGGCATCTTGGAGGCGAAAGATGCGTTCATCGAGTTCTCCGTGTTTATCAGCCCGAGCACGTTCGGCCCGAGCAGCGCGATGCCCTCGTGCTCCGCTATGCCTCTTACCTCTTCCTCCAGCTCTGTGTTACCAGTCTCCGAGAAGCCGGCGGATATGACTATGGCCGCGTCCACGTCCTTTTCGCCCGCGTCCCTCAGCACGTCCGGGACGACTTCTGCCGGCACCACCACGACCGCGAGGTCCGTTCCCTCCGGTACCTCGTCCCGCGCTTTTTTCCCGGAGACCTCGTCGGCGTTCGGGTTGACGGGCACGACTTCTCCCTCGAAGCCGTGGAGCAGGTTGTGGAAAACCTCGTGGCCGGTCTTGCCCTTCTCCCGGGACGCGCCGACCACCGCTATCCTGTCCGGTTCGAACAGTTTTTCAAGCTCCATGTCAGGACTTTGCCGGGCTCCGGATTAATACTTGGTCCCGTAACTCGCAGGTGGCAAACGACCCTTTTTATTCGAGCGGGCAGCTCTCTAATATCATAGGATGGCACGCGAGCAGGTGTACGAGGGAACCGTCGAGCGGATCGAGGTAATGGACAAAGACGGCGAGACAGACCTCGGTGAAGAGGAACTGCAGGAGCTTTACCGGCAGATGATGCTGGCCCGGAAGTTCGACGAGAAAGCTTTCTCTCTGCAGCGGCGAGGCGAGATATCGACCTACGCGCCTCACAAGGGACAGGAGGCAGCGCAGGTCGGCGCGGTTTACGCGATGGAAGAAGATGACTGGGCGGTGCCGAGCTTCCGCGAGACACCGGTCTTCATATCCCGCGGCGCACCCCTCGAAAAGGTTTTCCAGCGGTGGATGGGCGACGCAAACGGACAGAAAGGCCTGTCCGAGATAAACATGTTGCCAGTGGCGGTACCTGTCGGAACGCAGAACCTGCACACCGCCGGAGTCGGCATGGCGATGGAGAAAAAAGAGCATGATAACGCGGTCGTCGGCTTTACGGGAGACGGCAGCACCTCGCAGGGCGACTTCCACGAGGCCCTGAACTTTTCGGGTGTCTTCGATGCTCACTCCGTTTTCATGGTGCAGAACAACCGGTACGCCATCTCCCTGCCCGTGGAAAAACAGACCGGTAGCGAGACGCTGGCGCAGAAGGCACTGGCCCACGGCATCGAGGGAGTCCAGATGGACGGCAACGATGTCCTGGCAGTGGTCGAGGCGGTGCAGTACGCGCTGGACAAGGCGCGGAAGGGAGAGCCCGTGCTTGTCGAGGCGCTGACCTACAGGCTTGAAGACCACACCACCAGCGACGACTCCACGAGGTACCGCGACGAGGAGGAGGTCGAGAAATGGAAAGAAGAAGACCCCCTGAAGCGGCTGAGAGAGTACATGCAGGAGAACGGCGCCTGGGATGATTCCCTCGAGGACTACGGGGAAGAGGCAGAAGAGAAAGTGCAGGAGGCCGCGGAGAAGGCCATGGAGATGGACGACCCGCAGCCGGAGGAGATGTTCGACTACCTGTACGGCGAGATGCCGGAGATGCTGGAAAAAGAGAAAGAAGAGTTCCTGGGTGATGAAGGATGAAAGAGGCGCAGAAGCTCAACGTCGTCGAGGCGGTGAATGAGGCCTTGAGAGACGAGCTGGAACAGGATAAAGATGTTATAGTATACGGGGAAGACGTCGGGGAGGACGGTGGCGTCTTCCGCGCCACGAAGGAGCTGCAGGAGGAGTTCGGCGAGGAGCGGGTCTTCAGCTCGCCGCTCGCCGAGTCTGGTATCGCGGGCACCGCGATCGGCATGAGCCTGTACGGTATGCGACCTGTCTTCGAGATGCAGTTCTCTGGTTTCTCGTACCTCGCATTCCACCAGATGAAGGAGCACGCCTCCAGGATGAGAACGAGGAGCCGGGGTGATTACGATGTGCCGATAACGATGAGGGCACCATATGGCGGCGGCATAAGCGCGCTGGAGCACCACCAGGAATCACCGGAAACGTTCTTCACGCACTCCCAGCTTCACGTCATTTGTCCCGGCACGCCGCAGGACACGTATTCGCTCCTGCGGGAGTCCATCCGGCTCGACGACCCGGTCTTGTTCCTCGAGCCGAAGAAGATATACCGCGCGTTCAAGGAAGAAGTCGACCCTGCTGAGGAAAAGGAGCTGGGCAGGGCAGATATAGTGGAGGAAGGCGAGGACCTGACGCTGGTCACCTGGGGTGCGATGCTGCCGCTCGCGAAGGAAAAGATCAGCGAGATGGACGCAGATATAGAATTGGTGGACCTGAGGACCATCAACCCCGCGGATTACTCGACCGTGATAGACTCCGTCGAGAAAACGGGTAGAGCGGCGGTGCTCCACGAGGCGACGCGGACCGGCGGCATGGGTGCCGAGATATCGGCGAGGATACAGGAGGAGGCGCTGCTGAAGATGGAGGCGCCGGTCGAGCGGATAACTGCGCCAAGCGTTCCCTATCCTCTTTACAGGCTCGAGGACTACTTCATGCCGGACAGGAAAAAGCTGGAAAAAGGTCTGGAGCGCGCGCTGGAGTTCTGATAGGATGAAAAACCCTGTTGAAAGTCGCTGGAGCCGAGAACAGATGTTCGAAGGCGGAAGGCGGCACGCATGATCAAGCTCTGCAGATGAGTTTGGAGTTCGAGCTCCCGGATACAGGTGAAGGAGTGACAGAGGGGACGTTTCTTGAATGGCTGATAGAGGAAGGCGACGAGGTCGAGGAAGACCAGACCATAGCAGAGGTGGAGACGGACAAGGCGGTCGTAGACGTACCCGCTCCGGCGGACGGAACGATAAAGGAGTTGAAGGTCGGGCCCGGCGACACCGTCGACGTCGGCGAAGTAATACTCGTGATGGAAACCGGAGACGGCAGCGCGGAGGGATTGCAGCAAACCGGTGAGCAGGAACCGGCGGAGGATACAGAAGAGCAGCCGGCTGATGAAGAGGATGAGGCCGGAGAGGAAGAAGCGAGACAGGAACCTGGGGCGCAGGAACAAGACGGCCAGCGAAGCATGGCCCCAAGCGGCGACGTACTGGCGCTGCCGAAGGTGAGGAAGCTCGCCGAGGAGAAAGGCGTCGACCTCTCGAGTATCGACGGCAGCGGAGAGGATGGCCGGGTAACAGAGCAGGATGTGAAGGCCGCGACAGGCGGCGAAAGAGTACCGGAAGACGAAAAGAAGAAAGCGCCGGAGCAGGAGCAGGGATCCCCTGAAGAAACTCACGCACCCTCGAACGTTGACGCAAACGCGACGCCCGCGGTCCGGCAGCTGGCCCGCGAGAAGGGCATCGACCTCTCGAGTATCGACGGCAGCGGCCGGGGCGGAAAGATAACGAGGCAGGACGTCCTGGACGCCGAAAGTTCAGCAGGGGGAGAAACCGGCGGCGAAGTCTCCAGCATAGAGCGCGGTGAAGTCGAGCGGATCGAGCTCTCGGGCATAAGGAAGAGCATCGGGGAGAAGATGGAGGAGTCCCGGTTCACCGCGCCGCACGTCACGCACGTCGAGAAGGTGGACGTGACCGAGCTTGTGGAGCTGCGGGAGGAGAAGAAGGAGGAAGTCGACGCGCACCTGACATACCTGCCGTTCATCATGAAATCCGTGCTCGTGGGCCTGGAAAAGTACCCGGACCTGAACGCGGAGCTGGACTGGGAGGCAGGCGAACTCCTGAGGAAGAAATACTACGATTTCGACATCGCGGTCGACACGGAGCGAGGCCTGATGGTTCCTGTCGTCGAGGACGTGGAGGACCGGAACATAGTAGAGCTCGCTGAGGCGATAGACGAAGAAGTGGAGAGAGCGAGGAACGGGGAGATCTCCCGGGAGGAGATGCAGGGTGGCACGTTCTCGATAACCAACATCGGTGTTATAGGCGGCGAGGCGTTCACACCCATCATCAACCCTCCGCAGGTCGCCATCCTCGGAATCGGCAGGATAGAGGAGACCGCCGAGGTCGTGGAAGGAGAGGTCGTCCCGAGGCACACCGTCAAGCTGTCGCTCAGCTACGACCACCGCGTGGTCGACGGAGCCACCGCGGCCCGTTTCATCAACACCGTGAAGCAAAACCTGGA
>JBDGRE010000019.1:0-31038 GCA_042218325.1 Candidatus Nanohaloarchaea archaeon | reverse complement strand
GTGGTCATCGGCGCCGGGCCCGGCGGATACACCGCCGCGCTGAGAGCATCGCAGAAAGGCCAAGATGTGGTGCTGGTCGACAAGGAGGGCGTAGGCGGTGTCTGCCTGAACCACGGCTGCATACCCGCGAAGGCGCTGATACACGCGGCCGGCTTCCAGGAAGACATCCAGCACTGGGAGGAGATAGGCATCCACACAGAGGAACTGAGCGTGGACTTCGAGGAGATACAGGACTGGAAGGACGGGGTGCGCGAAAAGCTGACGTCCGGTATCGAGCGGCTGCTCGATGCCCGGGGTGTGGAGCTGGTGCAGGGCAAGGCGGTCTTCGAGGACTCGAGCACTGTGAGAGTCGAAGAGGAACACGATGCGGAGAAGATAGAGTTCGAGAACGCTGTGATAGCGACCGGGAGCGTGCCCGTGGAACTTGACGGCTTCGAGTTCGAGAAAGACCGTGTTATAAGCTCCCGCGAGCTGCTAGAGCTAGAAGAGGTGCCCGACGAGCTGGTCGTGGTCGGCGGCGGCTATATCGGGATGGAGGCGGTCACAAAGTTCTGCAAGTTCGGGTCGACCGTGAAGGTGCTCGAGGCCCGCGACCGCGTGCTGGCGAACTTCGACGAGGAACTGGTGAAAGAGATAAAGGAGGTCTCCGGGTGCTACGAGGACGAGATATACACAGGGGCGAAGGCGGAAGGCCTGGAAGAGAGAGGTGACAAGGCAGTCGTGACCGCGGAACAGGACGGTGAAGAACTCGAGGTGGAGGGCGACTACGTTCTCGTCGCGGCGGGCCGGACACCGGGGCCTGTTCTCGAAGAGCTCGGCCTTGAAAACACGGAAGTCGAGCTGGACGAGGACGGTTTCATCGATGTCGACGAGCGGATGGAGACCTCGGACGACGGCATATACGCGATAGGGGATGCGGCAGGGCACCCGTTACTGGCGCACAAGGCGTACCGGGAGGGGCGGGTCGCCGCAGAGGTCATAGCCGGGGAGCCGGCGGCGTTCGACAGCCAGTACATCCCCAAGGTGATATACACAGACCCGGAGATAGCGGTGGTCGGCATGACACCGGAAGAAGCAGAGCAGGAGTACGAGGAAGTGCTCGTAGGCAGGTTCCCGATGTCCGCCTCGGGCCGCGCACTGACCACCAACCACAGCGAGGGATTCGTCCGGGTGGTGGCCTCGGGCGACGAAAAACTGCTCGGCGTCCAGGTGGTCGGGCCCCGGGCTTCGGACATGATAGCGGAGGCCACCCTGGCGCTGGAGATGCAGGCGTATATCGACGACGTGGCGAACACAATCCACGCGCATCCGACCTTCCCGGAGGCGTTCCAGGAGGCCTGCGAGGCCGCTAAAGGCGAATCAGTACACACAGGGTAGATAGATGTCAGAGAAGCTCGGATTCAAGGAAGTCGTGGCGATGGGGGTCGGCGGCATGGTATCCGGCGGTATCTTCGCTGTTCTCGGTGTCGCGATGCAGCAGGCCGGGAACACGGTACCGGTGTCTTTCCTCATCGCGGGCGCCATCACACTGCTCACCGCCTACTCGTATATCAAGCTGACTCTCTACTACGGGGAGAACGGAGGAGCGTTCTCCTTCATAGAGCACACTGTGGAGAACCGCCATATCGCCGGCTTCTTCGGGTGGGTGCTGATAGTCGGCTATATCGGTGTCATGGCGATGTATGCCTTCGCGTTCGGGGCGTACACCGCCGGGTTCTTCGAACTCGGGGCGAACTCGATCTACCGGAAGCTGATATCTGCCGGTATAGTCGCGGGGCTGGTCGGTATGAACCTGGTCGGCGTCAGAGAGACGGGCCTGCTCGAGGACGTGCTCGTGTACCTCAAGGCAGCTTTCCTGTTCGCTATCGCAGGCATCGGCATATTCCTGTTCGACGGCAGCTACCCGGATATATTCGCCGGCCTGATCCAGGACCCGGTCAACCCTGTAGTCGGTTTCGCGGTGATATTCGTGGCCTACGAGGGATTCCAGCTCCTCTGCTACGACTACAGCGATATCAAGAACGTGGAAAAGAACCTTGAGTACGGCATGTACACCGCGATAGTAACTGCCATCCTGGTATATGTCTCCGTCTCCTACATGGCCACTCTCCATCTCACTCCCCAGATGATCGCACAGCACAAGGAATACGCGCTGGCGAAAGCCGTGACGCCGTACCTCGGGCAGCTGGGTTTCGCGCTGGTCGTCGTGACCGCGATACAGAGCACGGCCTCCGGCATAAACGCCACGCTATTCGGTTCCTCGAGGCTGGCCCACAGGATTGCGACCGAGAAAGAACTGCCGAGAGTCTTCTCGTTCCGCAACAGGAAAGGGATCCCGACTTACGCCCTGCTGATAACAGGGTCTCTCACGGTGGTATTCACCTGGTTCGGAAGCCTGGAGCAGATAACCGAGTTCGGTTCAGTCGCGTTCCTGGTAGCGGACGGCGCCGCGAACTTCGCCAACCTGCGCCTCTACGAAAAGACAGACTCCAATCCTCTAATACCTCTACTCGGCTTCACAGGAACGCTCGTTGCGCTCCCTATCGTCATCCACCACCTCTACGTAACTGAGCCCACGACACTGCTCCACATAGTATCGATTTTCACCGCCTTGATAGTCTTCGAGTTCCTGTACCTCGAAAGAGAGCCCATAGAGAACGAGGTCGAGAAAATGGAGGAAGAGGCTGAAAGAGTTGAGGAGGAAGTCAAACAGGAGGTACATGACCTGGAAGACAGGGATAGCTAGTCATCTCTTTAAACCGGTAGAACAAAATACCCGCCATGGACTGGCACGCGAAAACCCCTGGAGAGGTCCTCGAAGAACTGGAATCCAGCGAATCCGGGCTCGACCAGGAGGACGCCAGAAAACGCCTTGAGGAGCAAGGGCCCAACGAGATAACCGATGGAGAGGGCGTGTCGCCGGCCAAGATATTCGTCGACCAGTTCCGCGACTTCCTTATATACTTGCTGATAGGTGCTGCCCTGCTTTCGCTCGGCATCGGTTTCCTGCCGGGCCACGAGCCGGAATACGTCGACGCGGCGCTGATATCCCTTATACTCGTCGGCAACGGCATCTTTGGTTTCATACAGGACTACAAGGCCGAGAAATCTATAGAGGCCCTGAAAGAGCTGTCCACGCCGAACGCCACCGTGAAACGCGAGGGACAGAAGCGAGAGGTCGACTCCACCGGGGTGGTACCGGGCGACGTGATATTCCTGGAGCAGGGAGACGCCGTTCCCGCGGATGCACGCATCATCGAGGAACAGAACCTTGAAACAGACGAATCATCGCTGACAGGAGAAAGCACGTCGGTCTCGAAGGACCCGGAGGCTCTCCCGGAGGACGCCCCGCTCGCGGAAAGGGCCGACATGGTCTACATGAACACCACAGTAGTGAAGGGCAGAGCGACCGCGGTGGTCGTGGAGACGGGGATGGATACACAGGTCGGCGGTATAGCGACGGAGATACAGGAGGCCGATGAGAAAAAGACCCCGTTCCAGCAGGAGGTCGACGAACTCGGCAAGAACATCGGCTACGGTATAACCGCTGTCATCCTCGTGGTGGGGCTGCTACAGTTCATGTTCACCTCCGCAGAGCCGGTCTCGGTGCTGCTGGTGGCGATAACACTCGCGGTGGCAGCGGTTCCCGAGGGGCTTCCCGCGGTCGTGACCCTGACGCTTGCGCTCGGCTCGAAAAAGATGCTGGAAAAGGACGCGCTCGTCCGCCGTTTACCTGTCGTAGAGTCGCTCGGGAGCGTGGACGTTATAGTCACGGACAAGACCGGGACCCTGACAGAGGACACCATGACGGTCGAGAAACTGTATTTCTCTGGTGAGACATTCGATGTCACCGGCCGCGGCACCGAGAAGTCTGGAAAGTTCGAGAAGGACGGCCACGAGACCGACCCGGACTACCTGTCGCCGCTGCTCGAGTGCGGCCTGGTATGCAACAACGCGGAAGAGGCCCCGGCGGGCGAGGAGAAGGACTTCTACGGCGACCCGACCGAAATCGCGCTCCTGGTATCGGCGAAGAAGGCCGGCCTGGAGTCGAACATCGACAGGGTGAACAGCGTGCCATTCTCCTCGGACAGGAAGCGCATGACCGTAGTCACCTCGAAGAACCAGGCTTTCATGAAGGGCGCGCCAGAGGTCGTGCTGGAGCAGTGCGACCGCGTCCTGATCGACGGGGAGGAGAAAGAACTCACAGACGAGATGCGTGATAATATACTTGAGAAGAACAGCGAGTTCGCCCGCGATGCGCTCCGGGTGCTTGGTTTCGCACGGAAGGAGGTGGAGGATTCAGGTACAGACCCGGAGAAGCTGGAGAGCGACATGGTCTTCCTCGGTCTGCAGGGAATGATAGACCCGCCGCGGGAAGAAGTCAGTGAGGCGGTCGAGGACTGTCGCAACGCCGGGATACGCGTCGTGATGGCGACCGGCGACAACGTGGAAACAGCGAGAGCTATCGGCAAGGAGATAGGATTCGACCCGGAGGGCGCGATGACCGGGGACGAGGTGGAAGAGCTCGGGGACGAGGAGCTACAGGAAAGGGTAAAGGATGTCGAGGTTTTCGCCCGCGTATCACCGGAGCACAAGGTAAGGATACTGGAGGCTCTCAAGGCCAAGGGCCACAACGTGGCGATGACCGGCGACGGCGTGAACGACGCTCCGGCGCTGAAAAACTCGGACGTGGGGATAGCGATGGGAGAAAGAGGTACCGACGTGGCAAAACAGTCTTCGGACATGGTGCTACAGGACGACAACTTCGTTACCATCCGGGATGCCATAGCCGAAGGTCGCGGCATATTCGACAACATACGGAAGTTCGTCAACTACCTTCTGAGCGCGAACGCCGGCGAGGTACTCGTCGTGTTCCTCGGCGTCCTGATAGGTAGCTTAATGTTCCCTGGCATCTTCAGCTCGAACTCGGAGGCCCTGATACTCACGCCTGTTATGCTGCTCTGGATAAATCTCGTCACGGACGGTCTACCGGCCCTCGCGCTCGGGACAGACCCGAAGTCGGAGGGTATCATGCAGCGAGAGCCGCGAGGAAAGGAAGAGCCGGTCATCAACCGTCGGATGATGGCGTCTATATTCGGTATGGGTGCGCTGATGGCGGTCGCCGGGCTTCCCCTCTTCTTCCACGCAGTAACCGGGCCGGGCCTCGTGGTGGCGCAGACGCTGCTGTTCACGTTCCTGGTGGCGGTGGAGATGGTCCGCATCCAGACAATCAGGAGCCGTTACGGGCAGTCGGTACTGTCCAATAACTGGCTGGTCGCGGCGCTCGCCTCCTCACTCATCCTGCAGCTTCTGGTGCTCTACACGCCGCTGAAAGATTACTTCGGCACCTTGGCGGTGGGGGTGCAGGGCTGGACGTGGATAGCCGCCGCAGTACTCGGGTTCATCGGCCTCACGTACGGCATGAGCAAGGTTTTCGACCGCGTGTTCGAGGCTCGACAGCTTTAATAACCGGCGCACCGCAGAATCGAACATGAGCCTGCTATCAAGCAGCGAGACAGAATGCTACGTATGCGGCAAAGAGGTAGACCCTGAAGAAGCACCGAGTGCGAGGGAAGACGAGGACACCGTCTACTTCTGCTGTGAAAAACACGAAGAGCAGTACCACGACGAAGAGCAGCCCGACGAGGACGAGGTCTGCGAGTTCTGCTGAACTTATGAACGTACTCCGGAGGATACTCTACAGCGCCATCGTAGCCGCGGTACTCACAGGTGCAGCTGTAGGTATGTTTCCGGGTCTTGAACTTGTCCAGTACGTCATACCGGTCGTCGGGGCCGGCCTCATAGTGACACTGGCGCTCGCAGCAGTATCGTTCCACAGCGAGGACGACCTCACCCTCCACGACAAGAAAATGTTGATGAACGGCTTCCTCGTCGCCATACTCGTACCCTCGTTCTATACCGCGGGAGCCTTCGTGCACCAGAGCCAGACCTCCTGGAGCGGCGGAGAGATACATTACCACGCCGACTTCGAGGTACTCGTCGAGGATGGCGGCGAGCTCCGGGAACTGGATCTCGCGGACCCCGGTGTTTTCTGCAAGACGGCCACCGGGCAGTCCAGCCTCATGTGCAAGCTTAACGACAGGACAGGGCTCAAGGAGTACCACGAGCACAACGACGACCGCATCCACCTCGAGGGCACGTTCAAGACTATGGAAGACGCATCCCTCGCAGCCTTCTTCGACACCTTCAACGGCGAGCTGAGCAACAGCAAGCTCGTCTTCCCGACGAACGACGGTGTCGTGGAAAAGACTAACAGCGGTAACAGGACGCTGAAGATACTCGTCCACCGCGGAGTAGCCGGCAACAGGCGCTGGTGCGCCATCGGCGACGTCGTCCCGCAGGAGGAAAGATGCCGGAACCAGTACACCGGTGGATACGCGAACTCGCCTTCGGGATACGTCGTATCGCCCTACTCGAGGGGACCGAACCTCGACGATATATTCATAGTATATGACTCGAAAACCCTTGAACAGGCACTGGCCGATGTACGGGAAGACAACGAATACAGCGGCTTCGGCCTGACAAAGGAGGGAAGCGGATATGGAGGTTGAAGCAGCATTCGAAAATCAGGGATTTTCTGCAAGCAGCATCGAGGGGGGCCGATATGGCGGTTGAAGCAGCACTCCCGACACTGGGAGCGGTACTGGTGACCGCAGCGGTCGACTCCATCAACCCGTGCGCGATAGGAGTCGCTTTACTTCTTGTCGCGACGCTCGTGAAACAGGACCGCCGCCGGGATATCCTTAAAGTCGGCATAATCTACGTCGCGGCGGTCTACATAACATACTTCCTGGCGGGCCTCGGCATAATCTACGCGCTCGCATCGGTGTCGACGCAGATAGCCAACTACGTGACCGTCTTCGTATCATTGATAGTGATATCCGGCGGCATACTGGAGATAAAGGACTTCTACTGGTACGGCAAGGGCTCCTCTCTGATGATACCGGAACAGTACTCAGAGAAGATCGCGGAGAGGATGGAGGATGTCACTACACCAGCCGCAGTACTACTGGGTATCTTCGTGGCCGCGGTAGAGCTCCCGTGTACCGGCGGACCGTATCTTGCGATCCTGACAGTTATCCAGCAGACACTGGTCCAGGGCTCGGCGGGCTTCCCGATGATTGCGCTCGCGATGATGGCGCTGTACAACCTGATATTCGTGATGCCGCTCATCCTGATAGTGGTCTTCTCGTACTTCGGCGTCTACAAGGTCCAGGACATGAAAGAATGGAAACACATGAACAGGGCCAGGATGAGGATGGCCGCGGGACTGCTGATGGTGTTCCTCGGCTGGATACTCCTGCTCCTGGCTACCGGCATCGTGAGGTTCGGATAGCCCATGAGACTTGAAGAAAAAATCGACTCGAGGGAAATCCTCGCGACTCTATGGGGCCTGTTCGGGGCCTACGCCGGCATAGTCTTCGGCAACCAGAACGGGTTCGAAGGCGCAGTGGCAGTTTTCAGCACCACGATGTTCTTCCTCGTATCATATATCGTGGCGGACGAGTTCATAGAGAGGTCGAGGTGCTGAGATGAAAGTCGCGAAGGAAACAGGCGGCAAAGAGGAACTGGACGAGGGGAAGCTCTGGAACTCCATGTACTACCCTGCACGTGAATCACACTACAGCGACGAAGAGGCCGTGGAACTTGCGGATGAGGCCAAGGAGCGAGTCCTCGAATGGCTAAAGGAGCACGAGGATGACGTCGTGACTTCGGAAGAGATCCGCACTGCGGTGATAGAGGTTCTCGAGGAGTTCGACACCGGTGTCGCATTGATGTACGAGACGCATCTCGATCTCGGGTAGAAGGTTTTCCAAGTGGAAATAGAAGAGATAAAGCAGCACTACAGGGATAACAGGGAAGAGATACAGTCGCGTATTGAAGAGTTCCGGCAGTTGCGTGACGCGACTGATGAAAGATGGTTCAAGGAGCTCGTTTTCGTCATCCTCACATCCCGTAGCCCGGCGAAAAAGTGCTGGGAGGCGGCCGAGGAACTGGACAATCTCGGCCTCCTGCTCGACGGAGACAAGGACAGGATTGCGGAGGTACTGGCCCCGCACGACATCCGGTACGAGAAAAACAAGGCAGGTTACATAGTCGAGAACAGGAGGAAACTGTCGCAGCCGACACTGAAAGATTCTTCCGGCGACCTCAAGCTCAGGGAACGGGTCGACCCGGAAAACCTTGATGCTTCCCGTGAGCTGCTCGTGGCCGACATGAAGGGAATAGGATGGAAAGGCGCTTCACACTTTTTGAGAAACATCGGTTACGGTAACAGCTTCGCTATCGTTTCCAGCCGGATAACTAGCAAGCTCTCCGACCTCGGCGTCCTGGAGGATGCAAGCCTGCCGTCGGGGAGGGAAGAGTACCTCGAGGTCGAGCAGGAGATACAGGGCCTTGCGGAGGAAACAGGGATCGATGTCCAGACGTTCGACCTCGTCCTGTGGTCGATGGAGACCGGGGAAGTCTTCAAGTAGTGGACGGGCTGTAACCCTTCCGGGGAGTGTAACCGCCGTCCCCGTCTTCCTCCCAGACTATGGCGGGTTCATAGGCCTCTTCGAGCACGGCCTCGATCCTTGAAGGTGGAACTCCACCTCCCCTGCGAGCCTGGACCTCCAGCACTATGTCGTCGTAGGGCATCTTTCCCTCCATGAAGCTATCAAGTATCTCTTCCACATCTTTCTCGGACTGTTCTGCTGCACTCATCGCATACATGTTCAGAGCTGACTCTTTAATAAGTCAGAAGTCGGCCTGGAAATAGGTCCACCTGACGTAGAGGTACACGAAGTACATCGCCGCGAGCAGCAGGGCGCCGGCGACCGTCAGGACCCTGTCCTCGGCCCTGTCGAACCTTTCCGCCGCCGACTCCATACCGATACCGCGGAACACAGTAGCGAGGAAGTTTCCAAGCTCCTCACGGCCGAACACGTATGTCAGGAGTACACCGGCTGTAACGGTTTCCATCGGCAGATCCCACAGCACCAGCGGTCTCGGCACAGCGTAGGTCGATAGGAGCGAGCCCAGCCCTATCGCGAGCAGTGGATTGGTTATGTTGCTGCCGACAAGGGTGCCAAGCGATATCCCCTCGGCGCCCTGTCTCAGGCCCTGTATCGCTGTTATCATCTCGGGGAACGCCGATACCACTCCTACAGTTGCGACACCTATCATCGAGCCGGAGAGACCCGTGGCCTCGACCCCTATCTCCACGACCTTCAGGAACACGTCCGCGGAGTACACCACCATCACCATGAACAGGACACCTGTGAAGAGATCCCATCTCGGCCTCTGGCTGGGTCCGGTGTCGCCCTGCCTCTCCAGCTTCTCGTCTTTCGTCGTGTAGAGATAGTACATATAAAGCAGGAACGAGCCGAAAAGGATGAAGCCATCGATCCTCGAAAGAGTGCCGTCCCACGCAAGTATCAGGGTGAGAAGCGTAGTACCCATCATCGGGGCGTAGTCACGCAGCAGGAACTTCTCCGAGAACTTGAAGCCTTTCCTTGCTCCCGAGACCGCCGCGAACACCAGTACAAGGCCGAGCACCAGGGTCTGCTGCACCACGTCCGAGCCTATGTTGCTTCCGAGAACCGTCGCCGACACCGTCTGGTACTTCGCCACGTTACCCGAGTTCGCAAGTATCTCTAACGACCCCACAAGGTGAAGAGAAAGCTCCGGCAGGCTGGTACCGATAGATATTATGGTCATGGCGATGACCACTTCCGAAACACCGTAAGCCTTCGAGACAGCCTCCATCCTCCGGACGACGTTCTCCGCGCCGAAAACCAGGAAGATAACCGAAACCAGCCCTATCGCGGCGTTCGGCAGCAGGCCGGTGAACCCGAGAACCATGTCAAAGTTTGCGCCACGGCAGTTAAAAAATCAGCCGAACCGTTCCAGCCCGCTCTGCTTCCCCTTGCCTTTCAGCTGGTCGGAGGTGTAACCGAAAACCTTCAGCACACGCATCGAGACCGGTACTATCTGGTTGTCGATGTAGTAATCCGCGTCGTAATCCTCCGCGTACTTCGCCAGTTCCGCCCTCGAGGAGATATTACCGGCGCCGCTGGTGATGACGTAGTCGATGGTGTCCCCCGGCGAAATTTCCTCGCCGCGCTCGATTGCCTTCTTCGCGGCCTCCACGTGTGGAGCGGTCGACTCGTAGTTCTCCGGCTTCTTCTTCATCTGCGTGTAGATCCTCAGCTTCTCCACCGGCACCTCACCCTCTTTCATCCTCTCGATGGTGTCCTTCACCAGTTCCGCGGCCTCCTCGACCTCCTCGTTCAGCACCTTTCTCAGCACTTTCTCCTGGGTCTCCTTCGCAACAGGACTCCAGTCCCTGCGCACCTGCTCGAAGCCGGTTATCTTCAGGTCGCCATCTTCCTTCAGCAGCGCGTACTTCTTCTTCGCGCCCTCGCCGGAGTCAGTCGACGTAAAGAAGCCTCTCCTGAAGTAGCCCTCGAACTCGAGCTCCATGAACTCGGGCAGCTCCTGGTTGACTTCTTCAAGGAAGCCGTCGATGCGTTCCCGGATGTCCTCGCCCTTCAGGAACAGGGAATCGGTATCCCCGTACACTACCTCGAAGCCCTTCTCTTCGGCCTTCTCCAGCGCCTCCTGGATGTGCTTCCTGCCGAGGTACGTGGTGGCCTCCGCGCACTCCCGGGAGTACCACCTCGCGCCGGTGTAGCCGAGGTAGCCGTAGAAAGAGTTGGCGAGTATCTTCTCCGCCTGCTGCCGGGAATCCAGCGACCTGTACTCGCGTGAACCCTTATCAACCTGCTTCATCTCCTCCTTGAGCTCGTACCGGCCCTCCACCAGTTCCTCGACAAGCTCCGGGAAGAAGCCCTGGAAGTCTTGGCAGAAGCTGTATTCGAACTCCTCCAGCTCCAGGAATTCGTCGCAGTCCTCGACATCCAGTGTGTCGGGCGAGATGTTGTGCGCCACCATCACGGTCGGGTAAAGCGACCGGAAGTCGAGCAGCACTATGTCGTCGTGTAAACCCGCTTCCGGAGTGTAGACGAACCCGCCCTCGTACGGCTGCTGCCTCCTCCTGGTCGAACGCTCGTCCCGAGATGGGCGGTTCGCCGCGACCATCCCGCGCTCGTGGGCCTCCCTCAGCAGGTAGTTCTCGGTGAGCTGGCCGTAGGTCAGCCTGCACGCGTCGAACGGTATCAGGCCCGCGATGCGGGAAAGCTCAAGTATCTGCGGCACCAGCTCCTCTCCCAGTTCGTACGCCAGCTCCGAGTCCTTCATGGCGTAATCCGCGAACCTCTCCAGTTCTTCCTTCGCGCGCCAGGACTCCTTCATCTCCTCCCAGCTCATCTCGTCCTTGTTCCGGCCGAGAAGCTCCTCCGCTACCGAGTCGAGGTCGAGCGTCTCGGATTCGAGGCCGGGCGCCAGCACGTGCGCCACGAAGGGGTAAAGGTCGAGGTGCATCCTGCCCTTCAGCCGTGCACCAGAAAATCGGCCGCGGCGGTTGAAGTTCATCCTTTCACCGTTACGGCCCAGCGACAGCTCGAAGCCGTAGTGCTCCGCTCTATCTCTTAGCACGTCGAAGTCGAACTCGTCGGTGTTGTATCCCTCAAGGACATCGACATCCCGCTGCTCTATGACCTCCATCAGCCTCTTTATCAGCTCTTCCTCGCCTTCTACCTGTTCGACGTAGTCGCGGTCGATATCTTCCGTGGTGAGCAGCTTCCGGAAATCCGGGGAGTATATCGACGCCATGATGACCTCGCCGTCGTACACCTCAAGATCGAAGGCCATCTTCTCGAAGTCAGGTTCTCCGTCTTCGACCCCTGTCTCAATGGTTTCGACCTCCACCGCTGCATCGAAACCATCTCTCTCGAGCTTCGCTCCCTCCACCTGTATCCATTCCGCGGGCCTGATACCGGTGTCGATGAGGAACCGCTTGTAGAACGGTATGTCGAACTCGCGGCACTCCTCAACCGAGTCGAGATCCCAGGCCTCGTCCTTCAGCTTCGGGACCTTCGGGGGCACCGTGGTGTAAATCTTCAGCAGCTCTTTTTCCTCGTTGCCTTCCTTTCTCTCCACCTGTTCCACACCCGTCACGGGCAGCTTCTCGCCGTCTTCCTCGAACTCTGCTTCCCGGAGCTGCTCCTCCGCACGTTCGATATCCGCGGGCACCACGTAGAAGTAGGGCCGGAAGTCGTTCACGACCCCGAGGAAGTTCTCGCCACCGGCGGTCTTCCCGAACACCCGCACTTCCGGCGCGTCGTCTTTTATGGTGTAGTCGACGTCTATGACCTGTATTTTGCGTTTCATACCCGGACTTGTTGTTGCGAAAGTTAAGAAGGACTGGGGCAACCCATAAAACTCGGGCCGGGGAACAAGTTGGATATGAGAGTTCTACTGGTGACAGACATCCACGGCGACGTAGAAAAGTTGAACGAGATACTGGACAGGGAGGATTACGATGCGGTCCTCTGCGGCGGGGATCTTTCAGACGCGCGGGAGTTCGAAGATTACACGGGGAAGCTGGACGACGTCCTTGAGGCGTTCGACAGGAAGGAAAAGCTGGTCAAAGCGGTCCCGGGGAACATGGACCCGGAGGAGGACTGCGTCCGGAAACTGATGCAGACCCGGATGAACCTGCACAAGAAGATAGCGTCGATCGGGAACTTCGAGGCCGTCGGCTACGGCGGCGGCATAACACCGTTCGGCACCCCTTTCGAGCCCTCGGGCGCGGATATACAGCAGGCGCTTGAGACGCTTTACGGCCGGATGACGTCGGACAAAAAGGTGGCGGTCATCCACCAGCCACCGAAGGACACCGCCCTCGATGTCGCGGACGGCGACCACGTCGGCAGCGAAGAGGTCCGCGAACTCATAGAGGACCATGATTTCGACCTCGTGCTGACAGGCCACATCCACGAGTCCGCGGGGCAGGACCAGCTCTCCGGAACCCCGGTAGTCAACCCGGGCCCGGTCATGGAGGGTCGCTACGCCGTCGCGGAGATAGAAGAAGGTGTCGAGATCGAGATGAAAAAGCTCTAGAAAAGCTGTGTCCCACACAGCCAGGAATATGCTCGCCTTTAGCGCGACAAGCCCTGCTCTAAAAGCCTCGATAACGCATCGAGCACAAAAGGGCTTTTAATAATGCGAAAGCAATGTAGCTGTATCAGAGGTGATTAAGAAGATGGCAGAACTACCACTCGCACCGGTCAAGCGCATTATCAAGCAGGCAGGCGCTTCAAGAGTCGCCGAGGGAGCCGTAGAAGAGCTCCGCGACGAGCTCGAGGAGCACGCGCAGGACCGGGCCCGCGAGGCCAAGCAGTACGCGGAGCACGCGGACCGGAAGACCGTGCAGGCCGACGACATCAAGGCCTCCCGGTAACACCTTTTTATCCTTCTTTCTTCATACCGAATTATCCATGCGGATCGAAAACAGTTTCATACTTGCACCGGGGATCGGCGAGAAGACGGAGAAAAAGCTCTGGCGAAACGGTTTCACGCACTGGGACCATATCGATGAGTGCGACTTGGTCAGCGAGAACCGCCGCCAGAAGACGATAGATTTCCTCGAAAAGGCCAGGACGAACCTCGAGGTCGGTAACACCGTGTTCTTCGGCGACAAGCTGCCCTCGGGTGAGCTCTGGAGGATGTACGAGAACTTCCGCGACAACGTCTGCTTCTTCGATATAGAGACCACGGGCCTAGACGCGAGCAGCAACAAGGTAACGACCGTCAGCTTCCACCGTGGCGGCGAAGACGTGACCCTGGTGAGAGGTCAGGACCTGACCCGTGAAAGGCTCAAGAAGGAGCTGTTCGAGTCCTCGATGCTGGTGTCCTTCAACGGCAAGCGTTTCGACCAGCCTTTCCTGGAGAAAAGCTTCGGTATCGACATGGAGACACCACATCTCGACCTGATGTATACCTGCCGCCGTCTCGGCATCTCCGGCGGCCTGAAGGAAGTGGAGAAGAAACTCGGCATCCAGCGCGAACTGGAGGATATCGATGGCCGCGAAGCTATACGGCTCTGGAAGAGGTACGAGAGGAAAGATGATGAGGATGCGCTGGACAAACTGGTGAAATACAACCGGTACGACGCGAAGAACCTGAAAAAGCTCCTATCAGAGGCTCATAGCCGGCTTGAGCAGGAGACCTACCGGAAGCATCTGCAGTAGGAGCCGAAGGCTTTTAAACCTCGGCCGGCAATCTGTAGTTAAAAATGGCCTTGGTCAACACGACCTGGAGTCTCACCGGAAACGTGTCCGTGGATCTGGTGAGAGATAATTATAACCTCACCAAGGCCAAGGCTTTCCACATTATTCTGCCGGCGTAAAGTGGGATGACGCCTTGGCTCCTTCGGGAGCCAGTCTTGCCGACCACGAGACCAAAACAACACGGAAAGTTCGCCTGCCATCTCTACACCGTAGAACTTTCCAAGGACGGGTGCTGCCTGCCACGGTGGTGCCCGTCCCCGGAACTTTTTCGACACCCTCAAGCCGATGACAACGAAGAACCAACAAGGTGCCAACAATCGACGCGAACACACGCGACTTCGAGACCGAGCTGGTAGCTCAGGACGCAGAGACGTCACGACGAGAGACAGAGCTCCACCCGGAAGCGACAGTCGTCACTGCAACAGCGCTCTAGAACTGTCTTGAAGCAACAGTAGAGGTATCGCTGCCGCTGAGAGCCGCCGGTATCCAGCAGTAAAGTTACTCGTATGCGGCAGATTCGAAGGCAGCCCAGCCGTTCGCCATAGAGTCAAGCATCGAGGTGAAAGATTTCGCGGGCTTGACGACCTTCCTGCGGCCCTGGGAACCCTCCTTCCTGTCACGGTACTCCAGGTACTCGTACTGTATTATCCCGAGACGCCGGAGCTTGGGAAGTATATTGTTCTTAAGGTTGCTCTTGCCCTTCTCGTGCCCCCATTCATCGAACGAGTTCAGCTTTTCCGAGTCTATCTCTCCCTCCTCCTTAAGCTCGCGGAGAAATATCTTGGCGTACTTGTTCCTTTTCGCGGCCTGCTCCCGCGGGAACACAAGGTCGACTATCTTCTCCCAGTTCCAGGCCCTGTCGCTAAGCCTGTATTTTTCGCGATCCTCGGGTATCGCGATAGAATGTTTCGTGACTATAGTGGAAGATCTCCGGGCCTCCTCGTCTACGAAGGGATGCTTGTCGTCGTCCGCCATACAGATTTCTTAACAAAGGTGGTATATCAAAGGTGCGACGTGTCGTTGAGTTTCACGATACGCCAGCCGCGGTAAGCCTCCTTCCTGAGCACGTTCACGGCCGTATTATCCTGCTTGATGCTGTGCGCCCTCGCGTTCTGCGCGTCCAGCATCTCGGTCAGAAGCGCACGGTTGGTCCAGCCGTGGGCCACGACCGCCACCCTTCCGTCCGGGTGCTCGCTTTCGATCTGCTCGAGCACTTCCGAGGCCCGTTCACGAACGTCGTGCACGCTTTCCCCTCCCTCCGGCTTCCAGTCGTCGAGTTCATCCGCAGCACCTATCTCTTCGTACCTGGCATCGTGTCCCTTACCCTGGAAGTCGCCGTAGGAGCGTTCGCGGAGCTTCACATCATCTATGTGGGGTACGCCCGCAGCCTCGGCTATCCTCTCCGCGGTCATGTAGGCCCTCTGGAGATCGCTGGAGTAGACCGCGTCGAGTTCCAGGTTCGCAAGCCTGTCCGCGAGCTTCCCTGCCTGTTCTTCGCCGGTCTCGTTGAGCTCCGTGTCTTTCTGGCCCTGCAGAACTCCCTCCCTGTTGTGGTCTGTCTCGCCGTGCCGGCACAGGTATATCTCGGTCATCAGGAAAACTATCACCCACGCAGAACTATAAATCTCCGCGCATACCATTTTTTGCATGAAACTCGCGCACACCATGCTCAGGGTATCCGACCCGGAAAAGGTAATCGACTTCTACAGGGACGCGTTCGGCTTCGAGCTGAAACGCAAGAAAGAGATGGACACGTTCACACTGTATTTCCTCGGCCATCCCGGCCAGACAGCGGAGCTCGAGCTGACCTACAACCACGGCGAGGACGACAGGTACGAGAAAGGTGAGGGCTTCGGCCACATCGCCGTCCACACCGAGGAAGACCAGTCGCTCGAGGAAGCGTACGAGAAAGCCGTCGAGGCCGGAGGCGAGGATTACAGGCCGCCGGAGGAGTGCCCTGGCGACTACGCGTTCGTGAAGGACCCTGAGGGCTACGAGGTCGAGATACTCGCCCGTTCCGCTTGAATCACGGTTTCAGGGCCGTCTCCCGGTAGAGGACTCCGCCGGAGATTATGAGCCCTGCCAGCAGCGACAGGAGCATCCGACCGGACAATGCAAGCGCATGGAACATCCCCGCGGGTGTCTCGCCAGTGCTGCCGCTTCCCTGCCTTTCCAGCACCTGGCCCGTGCCGCGGACGGTCTCGCCGTCGAGGCTGGCCCTTACAGTGTAGCTCTTCTGCCCGGGCCTTCCAATGTCACAGTGTAAAGCTCCTCATCTGTAACCGCGCTTTTCTTACTCCCTGCTGTCGTGTTCCCGGGCGCAGGAGTAGTTTCCGGCGATGACGTATCGTTTCCGGTAGGGGACGTATCTCCTGCTGGTGTTGTGTTATCCTCACGCGGAGTGGGTGTGCGCGTAAGGTTACCTTGCGAGGATGTATTAACAGGCGGAGAGGTATCTCCCCTGTTCTCTGCCTTGCCTCCAGCCAGGCCGTAAGCGTCCCACCGGCCGTCCTCCAGCCGGTCACCTGCGACAAGCAACGCACCGCCGGCTCCCATAGCCCTGAGGAATCCTCTTCTTGAGACACCGGCGTCGCCGTAGACCGGCCGCTGTCTCCAGGTTTTTATCCTCGTTTTGGACGAAGTTGTCCCCCCACCAGGAGGAAACTCTGTCCCTCGCTTTCTGCAACGTATCCCTCTCATCTCCTGTCATATCACGCACCCTCCAGATGTGCTCATCAAGCGCACCAAACGGCCAAGAACTCTTTATAACCGGCATTGAGGCCTGTAACCTGCCTTCGACCACAATAATCGCCGGAAGGCCAGAACTCACAGGCCGGCGCGGAGTGTTCAAAATTAACCCACAATCAAGTGTTCGCAAAAACCAAACATCCTAATTACTTTAAAATGCATCGAGACTACTACTAAATAATGAACTACTTAGAGGAATAGCTGGAGCAGTGCCACAGCCAGCCTTCCGGAGAGCTACTGGAGCAGAACGGCATGACTCCGGAGGAGGCGCTGGGGATCGCCGGCTACCTGATGTTTTTCTCCACGTACCAGGAGGATCTTGAGAGAAACGGTTCAAACGGCGGAGGAACAGCGGGTCCATGAGTGTTTGAGTAAGTCGAACAACCCGGGTTCCTGGGGCCGAAAAACAAGAAACACCATAACAAAGAAGGTATATCAGGAACCAGTGAACCAGTCAGCCGTCACAGAGACCGCGAAATTATATCTTCTTTATTATATGCCATATCCGTCTGGATTACCCTTGCCTAAGTGCGAAGGATATGCCGAAAAACGCGTTCGGCCATATATCGTATAAAGGACCTTTGTGTTGGAGGGTTTTGCCGGACAACTCCGGAATAACCAGAATGTTTAGTGGAACCGAACACTCAGGGGGCCCTGTCAGGCATCTCGCCTTCAGTCTTTTCGCGGAGCACCCGGAGCACGATATCTCTGTTGTTCTCGATGTACAGGATGTTAGCCTCTGCCTTCGAGGACTCCGTGACGGAGGTCCCCCAGCCCATCTGGTCGAACGTCTCGCGCAGCTTACCGTACAGGCCCGAGCTACCGTGTATTATGAATCTCTCGCCGTCGTCCTGGATGTTAGTAATCCTCATGACAGAAACGTAGCTGCGGATACATAAGTAAACCCAAGGTTGTTCGCCACGGGGAAACACTCATAAAACACTTATTCACTCGACAGTAAAGGCAACAGGGTTTAAAAAATATTGGATGTTCACCAATAAGACACTATCTATGATGTGAGTCAGGGGCTCTCAAATACCGCTCATCAAACAAGAAACACGGATGATCAATAGGCATCCGGAAGAGCCCGCAGGTAATCTGGCAGGAGTTTCAGTCCCGGAGTTCCTGGAGCAGATGTGAGAGCTTCTCGGCGATATTCTCGCCACGGGATGTGAGCTCGATAACTTTCTTCCTGCCCTTCTTCTCGAAATCCACCAGCCCGTGGGCCTTCATCTCCTGCAGGACCTTGATGGTGTGAGAGTAAGTGGCGTCTACCTGGCTCGATATAGCCGATGCGTAGTTCTCGGTGGTCTGTTGCCGTAGACTGACCAGTATATGCACTGGTTTGCGATTCAGGAAAAACTCCTCAAGTTCCTCCCCCATTAACCTTCACTTCATTCTTCTGGTTGCTCCCTTAATAAACTTTTTAAAGCAGTAGAGTATACTTTTTCGCCGCCGTTCCGTTTTATATCATTGAGGAAAATACTACTACGTGAGAAGATGGAGTTCTCTATATCCAAGATGAAGGAACTGATTAAGAGCGAGGGCGACAAGAGAGTCTCCCGTGACAGCGCCGAGGAGATGAGGAAGGTCCTCGAGATGTTCGCGGGCGACGTCGCGGAGGAGGCCATAGCCATCGCCCGGCAGGACGGAAGAAAAACCGTTAGAGCAGAAGATATCCGGAAGGCGCTGGAGTAGCGCCACGGATTTAAGCTTTCGATACAATCTCCCAGTATGGTTTCTGAACAGGTCGTGAAGAAGGTCCTTGATGAGACGGACTTGGACGAGGACGAACTTGAGGAAAAAGTCGAAGAGAAGATGGACGAGTTCTCCGGGCTTGTATCGGAGGAAGGAGCGCTGCACCTCGTCGCGAAGGAGGAAGGTGTCGAACTCGCGGAGGCAGGCGACAACGACCTGGAAATCGATAACATAGTCCCGGAGATGAGGAACGTCAATCTCAAGGCCCGGATAACGAATATACTGGACGCGAACACCTTCAACCGGGATGACGGCAGCGAGGGCAAGGTACAGAACATCGTGCTTGCGGATGGAAGCGGCAGCATCCGTGTTACCCTTTGGGATGAGCAGACACAGATAGCCGAGAAGGTCGAGGAAGGCGACGCGATAGAAGTGCAGAACGCCTACACGGTCGAGGATGATCGTGGCAACGCGGAGCTGAGACTGGGCGACGAGTCCCAGGTCAAGATGACGGACGATGACGAGGTGCCGGAAATCGACTCCTCCTCCAGATCGGGTGGGGAGACCCAGGACGCGTCCATAAGGGACGTAAGGTCGGAGAACGCGTCGTACCGTGTCAGGGGCCTTCTCGTGAACATATACACCAGCAACCCGTTCTACAACCGCTGCCCTGAATGCGGGACATCCATAAGGGAGGATGACGACGGCAACATGATATGCGAGGACCACGGCGAGATCGAGGAACCTGACAAGGCGCTCGCGGTTTCGGGCGTGATCGACGACGGAACCGGCAATATACGTGTAGTGTTCTTCCGCGACCTGGCCCGCGAGATGCTGGGCGTAGACGAGGAAGTCGAGGAAGAAGGAGATATCGAGGCGGTAGAGGACGCGGCCGCCGACGCTGTCGGGAAAGAACTCATGATAGAGGGCCGTACCCGTTACAACGATTACTTCGGGAGGCTCGAGATGATAGCGAACGACATGGGAGAAGTCGATGCCGAGCAGGAGATTGAAAACCTTATGGAGACAATGGAGGCCTGAAGAAGATGCCAGATGAACTCGAGCTCGAGGACCTGAAAGGAGTAGGAGAAAAGACCGCAGAGAAGCTCAAGGATGCGGGATACGACGATATAATGTCTATCGCGACCATGAGCGCAGGCGACCTTGCGGAGGTCGCCGACCTGGGAGAGAACAGCGCCCAGAAGATAATCACATCAGCCCGCCAGGAGCTGGACATCGGATTCGAGACCGGGCAGGACAAGTACGAAGTACGGAAAGAGATGAAACGTATCGCGACGGGCTCAGATGAGTTCGACGAGATACTGGGCGGAGGAGTAGAGACCCAGGCCATCACGGAGTTCTACGGAGAGTACGGCTCGGCGAAGACACAGATAGCACACCAGCTCTCCGTCAACGTCCAGAGACCGGAAGGTGAAGGAGGGCTCGGCCGCGGCGTGGTATACATCGACACCGAGGACACCTTCATACCGGAGAGAATCGAGCAGATGGCCGAAAGGTACGACGACATGGACGCGGAGGAGGTGCTCGAGAACATACACGTGGCGCGGGCCTTCAACAGCGACCACCAGATGCTGCTCGCCGACGAGGCGCAGGATATCTGCCAGCGCGAGGACATCGGCCTCATCGTGGTGGACTCCCTGACCGCACAGTTCCGCTCCGACTACGTCGGAAGAGGAGAGCTGGCCAAGAGGCAGCAGAAACTGAACAGGCACATGAACACGCTTCTCAGGCTGGCGAACGCGCACAACGCCGCGGTAGTTGTCACGAACCAGGTCATGGCCAACCCGGACCAGATGTTCGGCGACCCTACCAGCGCGATAGGAGGCCACATCGTGGCACATAACTCAGCGGTAAGAGTCTACCTGAGAAAGAGCAAGAAGGATAAACGTATAGCGAGACTGGTCGACAGCCCTTACATGCCCGAGGGAGAGGCCGTTTTCAAGGTCAAGGACCGCGGCATCATCGACGCCTGAGCTACAGGAAGGTCTCTTCTACCTTTTCGATATCGCCGGGCCCGTAGCCGCTGACCATGCCGTATGCCATGTCTATATGCACATCCATGTCGACGGGATAAACCTCGCCGACAGCTTCACGCACCTCACAGGGCCTGCCCGCGGAATGCTTTTCGGCCGCTATCACGCCGAGCGAAACCCGCTGGCCGCGGGAATCAAGTGCGTATACGGCTCTTTCCAGTCCCTGATCGGCCCCAAGAAACATATACCGCCTGGCCCGAGGGGTGCCTCTCGACATCCGGGTTCGTGACTTCGTCCTTCGAGAGAAATTAGTTCCAGAACTCGTCTTCTACAGCTTTTAGCGCATCCGACGCCAGTTCCAAGAACCGGATACCTCACATTATGTCGTCTTCGGAGACTATCACGAAGTCGCCGACGCTCCTGACCGCGCTGAACGGGATGATGTGCCTGCCTTTCCTGTCTTCCTGGAGCTTTACCTCGTCAAGGTGCTGGGTCGTGTCCGTTACGAGAAGGTTCATCAGCTCGCCGGTATCACCGACAAACGAGATGTCTTCTACCTCTCCGAATTTTTTGCCGTGTTCTTCCGATACTATCGTCTTGCCAACGAGCTCCTTGGCGCGCGGTTTGTTTGCCATCTTCACACCTATACAGCTTTATGAGAGAGGGAACATTAAAAATCTGTATGCGGATTTTCTCCGCCGTCGACATAGAAAACGAGGAGTTACTCGCGGAACTGGAGCGGGTCCGGGAAAAAGTCGACCTGGGATTCAATCCAGTTCCGAAAGACAAGATGCACATCACTCTCCAGTTCTTCGAGGAGGTCGACCAGAGGCAACTTGAAGCTATAGAAAAAGGTCTGGGAACCATCTCTACGCAACCTTTTGCCGCCGAGATAAGCGGAGTGGGTGCGTTCCCTTCTGAGGATTACATACGTGTAGTCTGGGCCGGCGCGGAGAAGCAAAAGCTCGGGGAGCTGTACCAGAAGGTGTCGGAGTCGCACCAAGTACCGGAAGACAGCGGACACGACTTCCACCCTCACGTGACGCTGGCCCGCGTGAAGGACGTCTCGTCCTCCAAGATGCGGAAGCTGCAGCGGGTGCTGAAGGAGTTCTCCGGCCACAGCTTCAGTACCCTGGAGGTCGACGCTGTGAAGCTTTTCGAGAGCCGGCTGACTGGTAAAGGCTCTGAGTACCGGGTCATCAGGGAGGTCGAGCTGGGATGAAAAATAAGGTCTACAAGGCCAGCGTATTCTTCGCGGTCATCGGCCTGACGCTGATGTACTTCGCCTCGCTGTACATCTCACTGGAACACGTTGAAATCGGCGAAATCGAGAAGAGCTGGTCCGGGAAAAACGTGAAAATCTCCGGCGAGGTCACCAGCTTCTCGAGGTCCTCGGGCCACGCCTTCTTCCAGGTCAACGACTCCACCGGAGAGATACAGGTCGTCGATTTCGACTCGCAGCTGCAGCTAAGAGAAGGAGAGGATGTGAACGTGACCGGCCGGGTCGCGCTCTACCGCGGCCAGCTGGAGATCATCGCGAAGGAGGTTCAGAAGTAGTCCTCTAAATCAAATCCCCTTTTAGCCCCTTTGTCATGAAAACCTCCTCGCACCCCAGTTTTCTGTAAAATTTTTCTACTCCGGTACCGGGTTCGCTCCCGATATAGATTTTATTATCCTCTATCCCTCTCTCTGGCCTCTTCAAGTATCCTTATTGTAATCGCTGTTCCTAGTCCTTCTCCCTGGCGCCCAGGGCGCACAGAGACGTTATAAGGGAAACAGATTCCGTTCTTGATTGCTAAGGTTCCTGCGCATACTGGCTTGCTCTCCGAGTATCCTACTATAGAAATCTCTTCACCTGTGAACCACCTGTCTTCCAGCATCCTCCACACTCCCTCTTCTACATCTTCAGGAATACCTCCGTCAAACTCCTCTTCGAAAGCCGCTTTCCAAGTACGAAGAAAATCTTTCTTTACTTCACCTGAGCCAACTTCCCTGAAGCTCAGATCTGCCGGAACTTCTCTCTGAAATGTCTCCGCAGTTGGAATTAGGTATGTCAGCTCGTATTCTTTACTCAGATCTGGCTCGAGGGCTTCCCTGACCTCGTCAATCCAGTCGGTCTCTCCGTAGAGAGTGAGCTGATGCCCGACAGCCGAACATATCTCCTTGAGCCACCTGGGCACCTGCTGGAAATTTCCTGAACTCTCGTCTGGCAGCGGAACCAATCTGTTCCACCTCGGATTCGATACATCGGTACTCAAAGCGGCAACCCAGTTATCTCTCCTGTAAACTAAATTCGTAAAGGATCCCATGCCACATTCCAAATCTTTCTGGATGACCTTGGAGACCGTTGCCCTGTCCATATTCAGAAGTAATCCTCCATCGTCGAGAACGCGTCCTCCACGAAGTCCGTGGTCGCCTCTATATCTGACATCTTGACCACTTCCACCGGGGAGTGTATGCTCCTCGCGGGTACTCCTATAGAACCCGTGGGAATCCCCGACTTGGTCATGTATATCGCCCGGGCGTCGTTCCCTCCACCCAAACGCCGGTTATAGTCATGGTCGTTTTCTTCCGCGGTTTCTATCAGCCAGTCCTTAACGCTCTCAGGGACTATAGCGCCTCGACCCCAGGTCTGTACAAGTTCGATGTGAGGTCCAGCACCTATCTCCGCCTCGTACTTCGATGTCTCGATATTTGGAGGGGTGGTATCTATAGTTACGTCGATAGCCAGACCGGCGTCCGGTTCGATGCTGTAGGCCGAGGTCTGCGCTCCCTTCGTCCCGACCTCTTCCTGCGACGTGAAGACCGCAACCAGCTCGTAGTCTTCGTCAAACCTCTCGACGAGCTCGATAAGTATCGCACATCCTACACGGTCATCGAAAGCGGGAGCTGTCACGAAGTCATCTGCTAGCTCCCTAAGGTCTCTGTCGTAGTAGATGTAATCCCCCACCCGGATTCCGAGCTCCTCAGCGGCCTCCTCATCCTTGGCACCGATGTCCACTACTAAATCCTCCATGTCGGGTATCTTTCCCTTTTCCTCTTCCTCTTGGATGTGTACGGGCGGCTGGCCGATGACGCCAGGCACCATGTCGCCGTCTGACGCATTTATCTCGACACGCTGATTTAGAAGTTCGCGGGAATCTATACCCCACATCTTCTTCATGTGGATAAATCCTTCTTCATCTATCTTTCTTACCGAGGCGCTTATCTGGTCCATATGTGCCGCGACCATCAGTGTCCTGTCGCCGGAACCTCTCCTGACAATCAGGTTCCCTAAATTGTCCTCCGATATCTCGTCCGCCTTGTCTTCCACCTTTTCGCGGATAAGCTCTCTGACTCTTTTTTCATCGCCTGAACCGCCTTTTACCTCGACCAGCTCTCTCAGAAGTTCTTTCATACAGTAGAGATTGTGATAAAACGGTTTAAAGCTTCCATCCGCGTCGCCACAGATCCCTGGTGCGCCTCAACCTTTCCAGGTAACCGCGGCTAAAAGTAGTCCTCGAAGTCCTGGAGCGCCTTTTGGAGGAACTTGACGGACTGCCTTGCGTCCTCCATGTTGATGACCTCCACGGGGCTGTGCAGGTGCCTGGTCGGGATGACGACGACTCCTGTCGGGACGCCGGTCCTGGAGACCTCGATGGCGGCGGCGTTGGTCTTCCCCTTGTCGTATAGCTTCCTCTGGAAGTCGAAGTCGTTGTCGCGGGCGGTGTCCAGCAGCCAGTTCCTTATCTCTGTGGGGGCTATGACACCTCTCCCGCCGGCCTCGACCATCGTTATGCCGAAGCCCTCGCCAGTCTGCTCGTCTGACTCATCTATATCCATGTTGGGCACGTCGCCCGCCCTCGCGACCTCAAGGACCACCGCTGCATCAGGTTCCTCGCCGAAGGCCGCCGTCTTCGCGCCCTTACCTCCCACTTCTTCTTGTGTGGAGAAGACGACCGCCAGCTCGTAACCCTCGTCATCGAAGCGCTTCAGCGCCTCGACGGCCATCGCACATCCGACCCTGTTGTCGAACGCCGGGCCGGTGACGTAGTCGTTCTCCAGCTCCCTGAAATCGCGCTCGAAGGATATGTAATCGCCGACCCTGATGCCTTTCTCCCGGGCGTCTTCCGCGTCCTCGGCGCCTATGTCGACGAAGGCTTTCTGCATCTGCGGGAGGCCTTCCTCCTCGTCCTCGAGCAGGTGGGAGGGCTTGGCGCCTATGACACCTGTTACCTCTTCCTCGCCTTCCGAGGCGTGCACGTTGACCCTCTGGTTGACTATGGATATAGGATACGCGCCGCCGAGGGGCGATACGCGGAGGAAGCCCTCGTCGTCGATACGTCTCACACCCATTCCTATCTGGTCCATGTGGGCGTCTATCATCAGCTTCTTCTCGCCCTCACCTTTCCTGGCTATGAGGTTGCCGAAGTCGTCGACCTCCACCTCGTCGGCGTGGCCCTCGACCTTCTCTCTCAGTACTTCTCTTATCTTTACCTCGTTACCTGTTATCCCGGGCGTCTCCACAAGCTCCCTCAGAAGCTCCTTCATGTGGAAAAGTATGTAGGGCATCTTTAAATCCTCATTTCACATGGACCGGTATGCGTCTCCGGTACATCCTGATACTTTTGCTCGTGCTCCCTTTCATGGACCTCTGGCTGCTGATGGAGGTCGCCTCGGCCATAGGCTTCTGGAAGACGCTCGCGGTGGTGCTGTTGACAGGTCTCATCGGGGCGGAGATAGTGCGGAGAGAAGGCCGGTTCGTGCTCAGGAAGCTCCGGTCCTCGGTCACGGCGGAGGAGATGTCGCGTAACTTCATAGAGGCCACGATGCTTGTGCTTTCAGGCCTTTTACTGCTGAGCCCGGGGCTCGTGACCGACCTCATGGGCGTCCTGCTCGCCTTCCGGCCCCTGAGGGAAAGGATAGTCGCGCAGCTGGCGAAGAGGTTCAAGGAGAGCTCCAGCTTCCGCTTCGAGATAGGAACGTTCTAGAGCCGTAGAGAAGCGGCGACAGATGCGGCGAAAACCGCAAGCCCAAGCCCGGATGGAAGCTGGAGACCGAACTGGGAGAGCCCGATTATGAAGAGCACCGCCGAGCCTCCACGCCGGACGTAACCGAGGTCCAGGTCGCGGGACGCGAGCGTCGCCGCCACGTAAAGCCCTGCTATCGAGGCCAGCGCGGTCAACAGGGCGGGCTGCAAGTAGGCGAGTGTGAACTCGAGCGCGCCCGGGTTTCTCAGCGAGACCGCCATACCCGTCACCAGTACCGCGGGAACCGGGAAGTACTCGACTACTTCCAGGTCAAGCATATCGGCAGCGATCACTAGCAGGGCTATACCTGCAGCGTAACGCAGTCTCTCCACGTAGAAAAGCTGCTCGTATATCGGGGATGTCATCGCAACTACAGCGGCACCAAGTAGCAGCACAGGGGCGGCCTTCGTGACCATCCCCGCAGCCTCCCCGAAGCTGTCGGCGGAGGAGTAGAGCACCGCGAGAGCGCCCGCACCGGTGAAGATTGTCAGGGCTACCGCGAGGATATCCGAGAAGGTCTGCACCGCACCTGTCACGAGCAGCGTGGCGAACACCCCATCGATCAGTGGCAGGCAGAGGATGAAAACAAGCCTGCGCGTATCCGCGTCGAAAGCCGACAGATGCCGTGAAGCGCCATCACTGAGCTGTTCCAGAACCACGGTGCAGAAACCTCGAGAAAGTGGCTCCGGGACCTTTTTACTTCATGAACTTGGTCCCGGTGAAATTCGTATTAAAACCGAACTTGGAGATAGCCGCCGCTCTCCCTGTGCATCCGGAAACATTTCGCCAGGTCGAGCAAGGCTTTGACATCGATACTTGGATTCGATACGCAACTTTAAAAGTCTTCTTCGAGGAACACCGGCTCACCGCGGGCTATCACCTCGCGATCGTCGAAGAAGACAGTGGGCTCGAGGCAGACAGCGTCCCAGTGTATGTCGCTGCCGTTCCTCCGGCTGTGGCCCTCCGGAAAGTAGTGAGTGTTGTCGCCGATGGCGATGTGGACCGTGCCGAGGACTTTCTCGTCCTGCAGGATATTGCCGATCACCGCGGCCCCAGGGTTCGTCCCGAACCCGAACTCGGCGACGTTCCGGGCTCCTTCCACCTCTTTCATGGCGTGTGCGAGCTTCGCGTCCTCTTCGAGATTCCTCCAGCCTGTGACACGAGAATCCTCTATCTCGAGGACTGCGCCCTCGCTGTCTTCAGGGACGAAGGGCATGTGGTCCACCACGAGTTCACCGGAGGCGTTCACGACGCCGCCGTGAGCCTCGCCAGCAGGGAGATTCGTGAACTGCCCCGGGTCGTGGGCCATCCCTGTGTCCGTGTAAAAAGAGTCGAACTCGACATCGAACCGCAGGCCGGTACCGGAAGGTGTCTCAACCGTCACCTTCGAGGTGTCCTCAAGCATGCGGTAAACTTTCTCTGAAAGCTCTTTCACCCGCTCGTAGTCCGCCTGCAGCGACGTGTTCCAGATCTCCTTCGTGATTCCCGGAAGGGTCGCTCCCCTCGCCCCGTTCTCGCAGGCATCCACCCGGGCCCTGGTGTGTGTTATCGACTTTCTGGTCGGGGCTATGAAGACATCGGCCTCCATCATCGCCTCCGCGACCGCCTGTGGCGGTTCCTCGCCGTGGTTCTCCGGCTCCTCGTATTCGAGATGGCTGTACGCCGCGGTCTCGTCGAGGACCTGGAGCAGCGACGCTACAAGGTCCGGGTCGTTACCGTCGTCGACTACAACGACTTCCTCCCCGGTGGAAACGTCGAGGCATTGCCTGACTATGGTTTCCGCGCCCTCTCGAAGCGACATAAAAAACAGCTGGCGGAGGCAGAAATAAAACGCTACCCGAGGCTGACCGTGCTGCCCCTGCCCCCGTCATCGAAACTCAGCTTGTCCTCTCGCGCGAGCCACCCGATCGCCATGCAGGCCTTGGACCGGGGGGCGCCCACAGCATTGACTATGGCGGAAACAGAGGCCTCTCCCTCTTCCTCAAGGAAATCCCAGACTTCTCCAGCTATCTCACCTATCATTTCGTCCATCATATGCACCTTTACAGCCAAATTACCCAGTCCGGTTTAAATCAGTTCCCGGAAACCTACTGGGTTAAAAAGTTTCCAGAGGTGTAAAAATCACAGGCCTCGCTGGCTCAGCCTGGCTAGAGCGGTCCCCTCGTAGCGCCTGCCGTTGCGTGCATGGCTTTCGGGAAAAGGTTTAACGCGAGAGAGGGACAGATCCCGGGTTCAAATCCCGGGCGGGGCTATGAGTTATAATTGAATCAAGCTCTTAACTCTTATTTTTTGAATATTCCATATCGCTTAAAGCATAAACAATCGATCTTGCAGTTAGTTCAGCTCTTTCTATTCTTCCATCAGTGAGAACTCTGATGGCTCCCCCCTTTTCACTTAGATTATCGCCGATCTCATCCAAGATAACATCGCCAAGTTCATCTCGCTTCTTCAGTCTTTCCTGGAAATCTTTCGGAAGCTTTGCTCTCCCAGAAGCTCCCTCCCAATAGTGCTCCCCATCATGAATGGCTGTAAAATTGGATAGATAATATTCGGAATCTATAGGTTCAGCATGGCCTTCAATTCCAATCCCTATACTGGAATCCGATTTTTCAAATGCTCTTCTGGCTCTGTTTCTTGCTCCTTCTCTGCTTTCAGCAGCAGTCATTGGTTGTGCTATACCTCCATCGACATCAAACATCCTAAGATCGAAATTATCATAGAATTCCTCAAGAGCCACTCTGCAAGCTTCTATTTTAGCGTCATTTTCAGTCCCCAGAGATACTTTAACCATAAGCTAATATCGACACGAATCTTTCTGGAAATTTTTGATAGAATCTTAGCCCAAAGGTATGAAGTCTAAGGTCAGCACCCGGTCGGGGCTTACTAACGCTTATTCGGGAGACCCTCCAGCACTGTACCAGATTTGGTTCCACCAAACAGAGCCTTTATCAGCCCTATAAACCGGTTGACTAGATTTGATTCGAGGAAAGTTGGACCGTAATTTATAGGACAGATTACGAAACGTTTATATACTATTGATGAGTAACAAATAACTATGACAACTGAAAATTTAGGTGGATACGAAAAGCAGTTTGGAACTGCCGGAATGGTTAGATGCAACTGCGTATAGCAACCACAGAGATAGTGTCGAATACTGCTATGAGAACGGCTGGATAACCGGCCTTGTAACCACCATTGAACCTTTCTTCCAGACCTGGACAGAAAACGAGTTAGAAAATGAAGGCGCAGAATTTGTAGACACAGGTAGAGGATACGAAGCCATTGAAATCGACGGCGAGAGAATCAACTTCAACGATTACTATCAGGAATTAAACCAGAGAACAAGCATCAATTCCGACTACCTTACGGAAAGCTCTAACAATACTATAGATGTGCTTGAAGACCTCCAACAGTTGAGAAATGCAGCTTGCCACCGACCAGGATATTTCGAATCCGAACCATTAGACGAAGACGGACAATTCAATGACTATACGGGAGAAGGCGGCATTGAAACCAGCCCAGAAGAAGTCATAAACCTATACGAAGAGATTCTCGGACTTCCCGAAGAAAATTCTATAACCAATTCCAATTCAGGAAGCGCAGAAACAGCATTTTTCCCAGATGGAAATCCCAACGAATTTTACTCTCAATCTCTAATCGACGAACCGTTACACGCAGATTTATTTGAACCAAATCCAACAGGAGTGAACCATCTTAACTCGATTGCATCCGGAATGTACCATGGCATAGGCCATCCAAATTTAAGTGAAATGAATAGGGGCGGATATACAACTCGTTATAATCCGGCTCAACCAGCTTCAGCAATACTGATGTATAACTGGTTCGAAACCCGGCTTCCGGAAATAATAGAGGACGAGTATGAATCCCAAAACCTGAATACAGGCATATTGCCTGATGAGCTCCCACAACCCATCAATGGAGTCTCATTGAATGATTGGATTGACGAAGAGATAATATCTCAAATAGACATACTGCCATCAACCGCCTATCCTAACGCTCTTGAGGACCCGAGACAGCGACTCGAAGAACTTGGAGAAATAAGAAACAACCTTGCACACGATGTAAATTTCTACGGCGAAATCGAAGACTTAGACATAAGAGATAACATATGGCACGGATACGAAATCATGCATATAATGAGCGATAGAACAGGTTACAGAACAAACGAATTCGAACTCTTTGGAGAAGAAGCCGAACAACAGAGAAGAGCCAGACCCTACATGACAAGGTCAGAAAGACTTACAAGCTGGCCGACAAATTAGATTTTCAGAATAACTGAATCAATATAACTCCGGCTATAATCATTAGCAGTGCCAATGCCTTTTGGATTAAAACATCCCTATCTAATTTCTCCCTTATTATTCCAGGGTGTAATTTTGAAATAATAATAGAGCCCACGAAAACTATTGCAGAGTCAATTTTTACTATAACTGAGGCTAACGAAACAGGACCAAGACTGAGAGACTTAATGAATGTAAGATATCCCATAGCTGTCAAAGAACCAATAATCAAGAGATGTTCATAACCTCTCATTTCCGAATCTTCCATTCTATGATAAGCGAATACAGAGGATAGCAGGGTAAGAAATATGCCGTTCACACCTATCCAGAAAAGTAATAGGAATATATCGACCGAGCTTGTTCCTATTTTAAGAAATATGTCTCGTACTGCCCAAAGCAGTGCTGCAATTATACCCATCAAAACCGCTTTACGGGATTGAAAGATATGGATTCCTCTCTGAGGTTTCTCTACGGATATCAGTATCGCTCCTGCTATAGTTAAAAACATTCCAACATATTCAGATACTCCAAATGATTCGCCTAAAAACAAGAATGAGAGTATGACGATAAATACCGAATTTACGGAAAGTGTGGGTATAAATCGAGATACATCCTCCTGACTTATGCCTTCGTAGTAGAAATACGAAGAAACTATGTACAGAGAGGCAAGAATGAAGCCTAAAATAAAGTTAGTTAGTGAAAAGATAATTTCGGTCTGTATAATACCTACAGCGGCAAAAATTAAGAAGTTAGGAACTTTGGCAACTATAGCACTTATGGAGGCTCTGGAAACCTCCTGATTCAGAACAAATTTGTCAAATAACTCTACGCCGCCATAAATAAATCCGGTTAACAATGCAAAAAAGAACCAGTCCAAGGCCATATAGTTGATTTCTCAAATATAATTAAAAATTCAAGTAATTTCCGCGAACCGGATTTAAATCCAAAGAAATTTTAATAGAGTTCTGAGCCTAATAAATTACAAAAGGCAGTCGAGAGGTGTTGGGAGACCAAATTAGATACAGTAATTTCGGTCGGGGCTTCAGCATGTACGTTCCGGTCGATTTTCTCCTGACGTTCCCGGAAAGA
Source organism: Candidatus Nanohaloarchaea archaeon (assembly GCA_042218325.1). Taxonomy (GTDB): domain Archaea; phylum Nanohalarchaeota; class Nanosalinia; order Nanosalinales; family Nanosalinaceae; genus JALDAJ01. Next base: position 1 of record JBDGRE010000019.1, on the reverse strand, counting down.
T
>JBDGRE010000018.1:0-3355 GCA_042218325.1 Candidatus Nanohaloarchaea archaeon | reverse complement strand
TGGCGCCAAGTATCGCGGCCGTCGACACCGCGATAAGGCCGAGCTGCCACGACGACGAGGAGGCGCTGGTGTCGCTCAACGACACGTCTGGCGGCCACCTCGGAGAGCCGGGTTTCTACGATAGCCAGCTGTGCGCCCGCGGTGTCTCCAGCGCGGCGGTCAGGCAGACGTGCAGAAGCGACGAGACCCAGCTGTTCTCGCTTTTCAGCCGGAACAACTCCCACTTCAGCATCTACCCCGAGTACCGGTACGACGTGTGCGTGGAAAGCGGGCTGCAGACAGCGGTCAGGCCTTCCTGCCCGCCGAACGAGACGGCCGCGCTATCGGTCTTCTCCGACAACAACTCTCATGCCGGCGGCATGGGGTCGTACGACAGGCAGCTATGCTTCTACCGCGAGGCACCGGAAAACATAACACTGCAGCTTTCAGGTATACCGGGCGATTTCTACGCCGACAACCAGGCCACTTCGGTCGGCGAGACGTTCAGGCTGGCGGAGTACCCTTATATCGTCTCGGAGCAGGGGGGCACCACGAGAGGGGTCGTCAGCTACGGCGGTTTCGTGAAGCTCTCACGGCCCTCCCCGGACATCGCCTCTGTGACACAGACCGGTTCCAGCTTCCTGCTGCCGTTCTTCTCCGGCGGCCATGCCGAGATAGAGGACGAGCAGGAACAGGTCAACTCCCGGAGGTTCCTCGAACTTCTCAGCCCGAGCTTCTCCTACACCATACCGACGAAGCCTCGGGTCAAGGTGCTGATGCGGCCGGACCGGAACATAGTAGGCTTCCGCGACACGCTCAGCGGCCAGGTGGAACTCACGGTAAGCAACGAGGGCCTCAACAGCGACGACACGCTCGAGATAAGGCTGAAAGAGGTATCATAGAGAGTTCTTATCGGTCCGGTTGACGAGGAAGATGGAGAGCTGGTACAGGCCCATGACAGGAACAGTCAGCATCACCTGCGTCACGATATCCGGCGGTGTCGCGACCGCGGCGAGCAGGAGGACGGCGACCATGAAGTAGGACCGGTACTGTATCATCGACTCCCGGTCGATGAGACCAGCCTTTGCCAGTACAAGGGCGGCGATCGGCAGCTGGAACATGATGCCGGTGAAAGCGGACAGCTTCAGCGCGAAGCCGAGAGTGTTCTGCAGGCCCCAGACCGCCTCCACGCCCGAGCCAGTTGTAACGGACTGGAAGAAATCGAGCGAAGACTTCACGATGACCTGGTACGCGAACACCGCGCCCGCGACGAACAGCACGACCGAGAGAGGAAGATAGTTCCGCAGGACGCGGTACTCCTCCGGTTTCAGGCCCGGCTGCGCGAACTTGATACCCTGGTACATCAGGACGGGTAAAGACATCAGCACGCCGGCCAACACCGACATCATAAGCCGTGTGTAAAGAACCTCGTACGCCACAAGGGCGTTCAGCTCCAGCGTAAGGTCGTTCTGCAGCCAGGTCAGCATCTGCGGCGAGAAGTAGAACGCGACCGCCGTCAAGACTACAAGAACTATAAGGGAATGTTTGAGACGCCACCTGAGCTCTGCTACGTGGTGCTCCAGTTGCTGCTCTTCCGGCATGTTTTCACTTCACTGCGGCTGGAGATAAAGCTTCCGGGAACCGGCAGGATACCGAAATACTTATGTCGCTTGGTCATCTACGCAAATTATGACCCTGGCCACGGAAAAGGACATAGAGGATTTCTCCTCTGAATTGAAGAAGCAACTGGGCAGCAATCTCGAAGAGCTGATACTTTTCGGTTCGTATGCGACAGATGAGTACGTTCCGGGGAGCGATATCGATATCGCTGTAATCGTCAGAGACACCGAGAAAGTTGATGAAGAGGTTTTGTGGGACATAGTGGAGGATTACAGGATTGAGAGAGGTCTGCGTTTCTCCCCAAAGGTGTTCGAGAAGGAAGAGTTCAGGAGAAAGCTAGGAGAAGGCTACAGCTTCTACGAGGAAGTCGACGCTCAGGGTGTCAGAATTTGAACCAGGAACAGGAGGAAAGGTTCGAGATGGCTGAGGAAAGGCTTACGGCCGCCAGGATTCTGCTTGAAAACGACAGCAACGTGGACTCGGTTTCACGCGTATACTACGCGATGTACCACGCCGCGAAAGCTCTGCTGAAGCAGAAAGGCTCCGACCCCAAGACGCACTCGGGGATATCCTCAGAACTTGGCAAGCTTTTCCGAGAAGAAGTCGGAAAGAAACTCACACGAGAGTTTTCGAGGATACAGGAGAAAAGGGAACGCGCCGACTACGGCGAGATGAAGCATATAGCCAAGGAAGAAGTCCAGAAAGACCTGGAGACGGCAGAAACCTTTATCCGCAGAGCTAGAGAGATAGTCGAATAGGCAGCGACTAACCGGTAGAGCTACTTCCTCCTGAAGCATCAACTCAGTTCTCGTCGCCTTCCTCGGGAGCCAGCTCCTCGGCGACCTCGTCAGCCTCCTTCATCGACTTCTTGAACTCCTTCTTCGACTCTCCCAGGCTGCGCGCCAGCTGCGGCAGCTTCTTCGGCCCGATAACCAGGGCCAGTATCGCCGCACCGATCAAAATCAACTCGGTAGGACCAACCAGTGGCATACCAAACAATTCTCGCGCAGACTATTAAATGCTACCGGAGGAGCAAATCATGCCTTAGACTAAATACTCTTCACCAATTAGACCGTAGTCCCCATCACGTTCCAACCATAATAGGATGTACCACTGAAATCGTCTTCGTTCCTGATCTCTATAGTCATACCCGTGATATTGCCGCTGCCGTCTGTATTCCAACTGTAAAATCTGTTATCGACACCACCACTACCGCCACCACTCACATCGCCAGCAGCGTGAGAATATGTATTGGTGAAGGAAATCGAGATAGTTTTTGTGCTGAACTCTGCGGGTGCCGAGACACTGCCCCTGCCTGACTCATGAGCAAAACTAGGGGCACTAAAATTTCCTTCATGATATACTGTGTTACCATTTGCTTCTATCGTGGGATTTGAAGTGGTTAGTTTACCATTATGCTCAACCCTTAAGCGCTCCGAGCCACCGGAACTCTCCACTATAAATATCGGGCTTCCGGAAGCCGGGTTTGTACTGGTCTCAATCTTTACTCCGGAACTCTCTGAATCGGGAGTATTACCTCCACCGAAGTAGTAATCGTTTCCTTCGAAGCCTTCAAGGGCTTTGCACAATAAAGGTATCTATTTTTGTGCGAGTATTTGGTCTGCACAATTTTCAAAGTCTGGCTCGATGCCGAGAGTATGGACTGCCTTTATCAGGACAAGTATGTTGTGTGCGACACATTTGGTAAGCATCTCGTTTCTCTGGCTGACAGGTTTCCTGTTGTCGAGTTTGACTC
>JBDGRE010000017.1:0-14510 GCA_042218325.1 Candidatus Nanohaloarchaea archaeon | reverse complement strand
TCCCGGGTGGACCAAACTCCTCGCAGAGTTTGATCATGCGCTTAAGGCTCCAGCGGGTGCCTCGGCGACTTAAACTAGGGAGACATGTTGACTTCGATTCCGGGTGGACCAACTTCTGTTGGTCTCCCGCCATCAAACCTTCGATTTGAAACCGGGTGGACCAGAGCGAGGTTCCTAAACAGCGTAGACCATGTAGGTCAAAGAGCTTCTCTGTCGCCTGGGGATATCTCGTTCAGGTCTTCCAGGATCCCTGAAGGATCTACATCTCCTCTTGAGTGGAGGTCCAGTCCGGCCTCTTCCAGCTTGTGGTAGACGTCCCGGTACTGCTGGAACATGCCGGAGGCGTCTTCATCGTACTGTTCTACTGTCATCACTTCTTCCTCACCAGCGACGAATGCTGGCTCTGTCTCCCGGATGCGCCCGTTTAAATCTGCCGCCTGTCGCAGGTGGTCGTTGGCTGTATCCACCGGGTCTTCTATCCTTTCAAGCTCCTGCTCTACCTCTTCCTTGCCCACTTTGACGCCGTTTCTACCTCTTACGTGCCTCGTGTACCGGTCGACATCTTTCTTGAAACTGTAGGACAGCGGGCCCAGGACGAGATAGAGAAAGTTACCGGCCTCCTCGAGTTCTCCGACCCCTCCGCTGTGCTCCATGTTGTCTGGACGGGGTAGTAAGGATGTTACATGTTTTCCCCACTGCCGTTTCCGCCACTACAGCTAAAAGGCTTGCCCGGCAAAGTTGCGGCGTGAGCGACGAGATTTCCAGGGAGCAGCGCGAGAACCTCCACAAGTGGGGCAAGGCCCGGAAGATAATCGACGAGGAACGCATCCAAGTATCGATGGAGTCGAAGGACCGGTACCAGTTCGCTGTAGAGGGCGACACGGAGGAGTACGAGGTCGGCGTCGATATCGACACTGGCGAGACATTCTGCCCCTGCCCGTTTCAGGGCGAAACCTGCAGCCACCAGATAGCAGCCCACCTGTTCCTCGCAGGCATTGGAGTGGAGAACGAGTCTTTCGCACCCTAGAAGTTCTACCAGTTCTTGAGCCTGTAGAAACCTATCTGGCGGAGAGCGTCGTCGTAGCCCTCGAACTCGTCGTGGTTCCTGAAGCTTCTCTCGCACGGCGCGTCGGTTTCATCGTCCAGCTCGGGGCCGGCAGGTATATCGTAGTCGTCGATGTCGTCCTTGTCGCTGTTGTACCTGTGGATCTCGTCTTTAAGCCTCTCCAGCATGACGTCCGCCTCGAGCTTCTGGTGGCCGTCTATCCCGGCCCTCCACTGGGCCCAGCTCCACCTCTCGAACCTGTCGAGGTACGGGTTCTCGGTCGACATGAGGTCAGACTCCCGTGCATCTCTCGCGGTGACGGGAGAGTCCGAGTAGCGATCCTCCACCTTCATCTCGGCGATTAGCTCCCTCGCGTCGTTGCCCCTCGAGCTGTGCTGCTCCACTCTCTCCTTTACCGTCTCGAAACCGTCTTCCAGACGGTAAAGCCGGTCTTCCCAGTTCTTCACGACTCCTTTGTTGGCGAGGCTCTGGAGAAATCTTCTCTCGACATCCCTGCTGGCCCTGAAATAAGTGTGGTTCTGCTTCTGCTTCCCATCTATCCTGTCCACCAGTTTTTCGACATCGTTTAGCTGGTCTTTCCTTTCGAACTCCGCCAGAATCTCTGATATCCAGTCCCGGAAAAGGATTTTTTCCCTGATGGGGCGATGGCTTTCTATTTCCGGCTGGGTTCCTCTCGCCTTCGATGACATCCGATGAAGATTCGAGGCAAATCTTTTTTACTGGTGCGATACCGCGGTGCGCTAGTGCTCGGCGGCGCTCCACTCGCAGAAGTCGCAGTCCTCGCTGTGCTCCGGCATCGGTCCCTCGAGGACATCGACCGCGTTCCTGACGGTCCTCCTCGCCTTCTCGATATCGACCGGCACCTTTCTCAGCTCGCGGTGGAACACGAAGTCGCCGTTCTCCACGACCCGGTCGGGGTAGTAGTACAGTATCAGCCCGAAGTCCCGGGTCCCGTAACCGTTCTCCCGGAGGATGAGGTTGTACAGGTTGACCTGCCGCTCGTAGTAGTCGGGTGCACCGTTCTCCTCCTTAGGCGGATAGCCACGGGTCTTGTAGTCCATCACGATGATGCTTCCATCCTCGTCCCTGAGAAGGTCGTCGACGCCGCCACGCAGCAGCGCACCCGTCTCGGGGTCTCGCCACTTCGGCTCGGTCCTCCAGCTCCTCGCGTTCTCCAGGAACTCCTGGTCCGATAGAGGTTCGGCATCTATGTCGGCCTCCTCCAGCTCGGGCGGGACCTCGCCTTTCGCCCGGTACCGGTCGAAGTGGTTCTTTATCTCCTGGTCCATGCCTCCAGGCAGCGAGGGAAACGGGCCGCTCGGCCTCTTCACACCCTCGTTAACCCTCAGCCAGAAGCATCTCTCGCACTCGAAGAACAGGTTGATACGAGACGGCGACAGCTTGTATGTCATACCCACGGCTTCTCCTCCCTCATTTATCAAGCTCCACGCAGAACTCCGGAAGTTCCGCGACCGAAAGCCGCAAAATTTTTCATTCGGTTCAGGGGTAAAAATCCAACGAGGTGATGTCTCGTGGACGACAAGCTGATAGCATCGTATCTCGAGACGGACGGCTCGAAGACCACCTATATGCCGCACCTCGAAAACGCTGAAGCAAGCTGGGAGTCCGGCACCGGCCTCACGCTCTCGTCCGAGGGCAGGGAGCAGTTCTTCCCGTCCCACCGCATCCTGGAGGTAAACCGGTTCACGGACCCGGAGAGCTACGCCTGGTACAGCATCCAGAACGACCCCATCATCGAGCAGTTCTGGGACGGCGACAGCAAGGAGCTCCGCGCGGTGCTGGACCAGCTCTCCAGCAAGTTCGACTCCGCCAATTTCGACGAGCTGAAACGGACGTGCACGAGCACCACACCATCGACAGCGACGCGGTGGCGGGTGCGCTCGTCCGCATCGCGCTCACCTCGGAGATGGTCGAACCAGAGGAACCCGTCGAGATGGAGGCACCCGGAAGGCCGGCAACGGCCTGATCCTCTCCTCTCCTTCTTCTTCTCTCCACCCCGCGCACTTTTGGTATCTTCTGTCAAATGACCAGGTGTAACCATGATAGAAGGCCGCAACGCACTCATCACTGGCGCATCATCCGGAATCGGACGCGAAACCGCGTACAAGCTGGCGGAGCAGGGCGCCGACGTGGCTCTCGCCTCCCGGAGCCAGGACCAGCTCGAGGAGATAGCCTCCACCATACATGAAAAGTATAACCAGGACGCGGCTGTCATACCGACCGACGTGACGGAGAGGGACCAGGTCGAGGAGGTGGTCGAGACCGCGGCTAGCAAGCTCGGCGGCCTCGACATCGTGGTCAGCAACGCGGGTGTGGGCCTCGGCGGCGACGTGGAGGAGATTGATGACGGCGACTACCAAACCACGATGGGCGTCAACTGCGACGGCATGTTCTACACCGCCCGCGCCGCCTTACCCCATCTCAAGCAGAGCGAGGGCAACCTCATCTTCCTCGGCAGCATCGCCGGCCAGTACCCGAGAGCAGCGAATCCGGTTTATGCGGCGACGAAGTGGTGGACCCGCGGCTTCGCCCTCTCGCTCTCCGCGCAGATAGGCGACGAAAACGTCGCGGTAACGGTAATCAAACCTTCCGAGGTCCGCACCGGCTTCGCCGGCCAGGACGGCGACCCCTTCCGCGACCGATTCCAGGAGGGAGAAGTCACCGAGCCCGAGGACGTCGCCCGCGCCATCGTCACCGCCGCAGACACCGAGTCGCCCAACACCCTCAACGAGATAGATATCTACCGGAGGGATAAGCTCTGTGATTTATGAAGGGCCTGAACGTGCTATTAAGAAGCGATTTGTGCGGGCAAGCGGGTCGGACAGGATGCTTCGGTAGCGTTTAATTTTTCCCCGATTAAAATTACTACATGTCCAATTATTCCTTTAAGGGAGAATACCGGCAAATAAGAAAGAGATTGATAGAGGAGATTCCGCAAGTCCCGGCAGCCACCAATGACTTATCTGGAACCCAGCTAAGTTTCATCGATCACCGGTTGAAAGAGGCGGACGTGAGCAGGGAGTTCCGGTTGCAGTGTATGCGCGACCTTGACGATACCGAGATGACAGTACCGGACTGGCTGGCAACTACCATAGACGGCCGCTGGGAGGATTACGGCAGCACAGAGGACGAAGTGAATGTGGCTAGAAAACTGGTTAAGAACTGGAGCCTCGAGTACCTGGAACAGGGCGACGAGGACAGTTTCATGCAGGGAATCGGATTCCGCGGATAACTACCCGCTACAGTTTTATTACCACGACCCGGGACATGGATAACGTGGAAGTAGAAGAAGCGAAATCCATCGACCGGCTGTTCGAACAGGTAAAGGACTACGACCTCGTGCTGACCGCGGAGGCACCGCTTGCCGACGCACTGAACGCACGGGTGGAGGAGCCGAGGATAGGCAGGTTCGCCTCCACGCCGATGCACTACGTCCTCGACAGGGGCCAGAACGAAGATATACTGCTCAAGAAACAGCTGTTCTTCGAGGCGGCCCGGGAGTCGGGCGCGAGCTGGAAACGGGTGGCCTACCATCTCGACTCCCTCATCGAGGCCTGGAGGGAAACCGGCGAGAGAGACCGCCTCAAGGGGAAGCCCGGCTACGACCGGGAGATGGTAGACGCCATACTCGAAGTCGTCAAGCAAGAGGACAGCATCTACTCCCGGCTCGAGAACACCGGGTTGAAAGAGGAGTCAGTGGCGGTCATCAACCTGTACCAGTTCGACGAGCTGGACCGAAAGCTGTTCCCGGAAGAGTACGACACCGTCGAGTCCTTTACTGGCGACACCGCGGAGCTGGACGGCTTCCGGGTCTTCGACACGGACCGGCAGCTCGTGGGCTCGGTCGCCGACAACCTCGAGCGCGTGGACCCGGGAAAGGCCGCGGTCGTGACTACAGCGGACAGCAGCTATAACTCCCAGCTACAGGCCGAGCTCAGGTCCCGCGACGTACCCTTCATCGAGGACCGGTCGCTGGGCGAATCGGACGGCATGCGGTCGTACGTCAAGTTCCTCAGGCTCGGGCTCGGCACCGGCGACTTCCGCGTGGAGGAGGCCCGCTCCCTGCTGGAACGGCTGGAGATCGATGTGGGGCCGAGGCACGACAGGAAGTACATCTCCCGCGCCAGCCACCCCGGTATCGAGGAGCTCCGCGAACTCGTGAGCGGCGTTGAGGGCTCGACCTTCCTCTCGGCGCTCGAGGACTACTCGGGGAAGTCGCTGGAGAACACTGCGGGCATAGAGGAGTTCCTCGACGAGACAGGCCTCGCCGGGAAAGAGGTGAACAGGGAGAACCTCGGGGCGCTGGAGTTCTTCCTCGACTCGTTCGAAACCGGCATAGAGTCGCGTAGCGGGGGAGTCCTTTTCGCGTCGCCGAAGAACGTTTCACGCGTCGACCGGCCCATAGTCTTCTTCCTCGGCATGGACACCGGCTGGAACAGGTCGCCGGGCGACAGGCCGTGGATAGACAGCGAGGAGAAGCATGGGGAGGCCTCCCGCGACTTCCGGTCCCTGCTCCAGTCAGGCGAGAAACAGTACTACATGGTGAAGGACGTCGAGGAGGGAGAGAAGGTAGTTCCCTGCCACTACTTCCGCGACTTCACGGATATCGACGCGTTCACGGACGCGGAAAACACCCGGTACGGCCGGAAAGAAGGCGGTGGCGGCGACAGCTTCCGGAAGGAGGAGACGGACGCGGAGCCGCAGGAAAAGGAGTACATCAGCAAGTCGGACCTAGAAACGCTCTACCGCGACCCGAAGTCCTACATGCTGGACAGGCTGCTGGACTCGCCCCAGGAGGACCACTTCGTCAAGGGAACGGTCATCCACGACTACGCCGAGTTCTACATAAACAACCCGGAAGTCGCAAGGGAGAGAAGGGACGAACTCGTCGACATAGCGGTGGAGAAGGTCAAGGAGTTCTCCACCCCCGCCGGTGAAGCCGTGCGCAGGAAGGAAGTGGAGACAGGGATACGCAACCTCGAGAAGTTCCTCGAAGACGTGGAGGTAGAGGAACAGGACATCGATGCCGGCGAAAGGATAGACCGGAACATATACGCGGAGGAACTCGGCCACGAGTTCGCCTCCACCAACACGGAGATATACATCCGGGACGAGGAGAAAGGCGTCTCGGGCCAGGTAGACTTCGTCGCCTCGGACAACGAGGTCGTCGACTTCAAGACAGGAGGCAGCAAGGACGCGGAGGATCTGGTAAAGGTGTCGCTGCTGCCGGGAGAACAGGTCGACAGCTACACCTACCCAGAGTTCCAGCACCTGTTCTACATCGCCATGCTCCGCGACCGGCTGCCCGGCGGCTTCACGTTCTCCTACGTCTACCTGCTCGACGGAGTGGGCGAGGAGGCCGCGGGCATCGAGGAATCAGGGCCGGAGAAGGTCGAGATAAGGTACGTCGACCGGGATTTCACGGAACACATCCTGGAGGATGACGATATTAGGGAGGCCGCTGAGGCACACGGGGTCGACATCGAGGAGTTCGTGGAAAGGTTCGAGGACGCGGGCATCGAGCCCCGGCAGCTGCTCCAAGACACGGACCCGGTGGAACAGCTTGATGTGGACGGTGACATGCAAGGCTTCCTCGAAAGAGTGATGGAGGAAAGGGAGACGACCGTCTTCAGCGACGACATCGACTGGTTCATAGGCTTCGTCGACCGCCAGCTAGAAAAACTGGAGGAGTACCGCGAGAACGGTTTCCCGGTCGGGGAGCACGCGGATCTCGACAGGCACGACCACAGGGAGATGATACTCGATGGCTGAATCACCGAACCTGGAGCAGGAAGAGATAATCGAAACTATCGACGGACCTCTGAAGGTCGACGCCGGCCCGGGGACGGGCAAGACTTTTGCGGTGACCCGGAGATACGTCAACATCCTGGAGCAGGAAGGTGTCGACCCGGGGGATATCCTGCTGCTGACGTTCACGCGTAACGCGGCGGAGGAGATGAAGGAGCGTATAATGGACAGGTCGGGCCGGGACCAGAAACAGCTGCAGGACGCACCGATATCGACGTTCCACTCGCTCGCGCGCGGCCTTCTCATCGACCACGGCCACCAGGCACCGCGCCTGCTCGGCATCGACGCCTCGATAACACGGGCGACACGGGTCATCGAGGACCCTGTACTGAAGGACCAGGAGTTCTCGGAGTTCTACCGCGACTTCCGCACCGACAACCAGGAGTACCGCGACTTCTACACGGTGGTGGAGGAAGAAGGATACGAGGCCGAGCTACTGCATCTCATCGACAGGCTGGCCAGCCGCGGGATAGTGCCCGCCAGCGACGGCTGGTACCGCGACTCCCGCGACAAGCTGGAGGGCGACCGGGAAAAGCTCCTGGAGGAGGCCCGCCACCAGAACCGGAAGCAGGGCGCGACACCGGGAAGCGCGATGTCCGACCTGCTCTCCACCCTCGAACTCGACGAACTCCTGCTGGAGGACGGGATGGACCGCGACACCATCTCGAACGACACCAAGCAGGTGAAGGAGAAACACCTCGTCGAGAGCTTCGACCAGGACAGGGAACGCCTGTTCGACTTCTTCCACGACCTCTACCTCGCCTACATCCGCCACTGCCTCTCCCGCGACCACCTGACACACTCCCTCAGCGTGGTGCTGGCGTACGTCCTGCTCGTGGAGGACGACGAGCTACGTGAACAGCTCCGGTATGACTATGCGATGATAGACGAGTTCCAGGACACGAGCCGCGTCCAGATGGAGCTTGCGCTGCTGCTCAGCTCCCGCAACCTCTGCGTAGTCGGCGACTGGAAGCAGTCCATCTACAGGTTCCAGGGCGCCGAGGTGGAAAACATAACGGGTTTCCGTGAAAGGCTCAAGGAGATATCGGGGGAGCTCAACCGCGACACGGAACGCGTAAAGGTCGATTCCTCGGCGGTGCAGGAGGTGACGCTCCGCACCAACTACCGTTCCACACAGCCCATAATCGAATTCTCGGGCAGCAGCTTGGGGCTGGAGGCCCACGGCGACGAGGATATCGACGAGGACGACTACAGCATCACTGAGCTGGAGGCGGACAGGGACGACCACGGCACCCGGGTCCACGCAATAGAGTCTGGCGAAGAGAAAAAAGCCGTGCTGGCGAAGATACAGGAGCTGGTCGAGGAAGGCGCCGAGGTAGAGGTGGACGGGGAGAAAAGGCCGGTGGAGCACGGCGACTTCGCGGTGCTCTCGCGCGACAAGAAGTTCACCCGCGAACTCGAGCAAGAGGCGGAGCGGTACGGTATACCGGCCGGCTTCGAGGGCGAGAAAAAGATATTCAACCGCGACTCCGCCAGGCTGCTGCTGGCCTGGCTCCGCATCCTGCAGGACAGGCACTCTCGGAAGGGCTGGATACCGGTGCTGGAACACGCAGGCTACAGCTTCCCGGAGATACGGCAGAGACTTGACGCGGGCGACTACCCGGCCAACATGCTGGAGTTCCGCGACAGTTTAGGCGCGATGGACGACGTGGCGGGCGTCGCCGCGGGGGTTTTCGACCGTTACGGCTTCAAGGGCAACGAGGAGTCGAAGATGCTGGAGGTGCTCCAGGAGGCGTTCGACACGTCTTACCGGAACACGGGCGAACTGGTCAACTTCATCAACGAGAGCATCCACCGGGAGGCCACCCACCGCGTGGACAAGGAGCTCGGCCCGGAATCGGTCACCCTCCAGACGCTGCACAGCGCGAAGGGCCTGGAGTACCCGGTGGTCTTCATATCCAACATCAACTACCGCAACTTCCCGAACTTCCGCGGCGACTCCGGCACCTTCACATACGACCGGATCCGCGGCCTCCGCCAGTCCAGCTACTACTCGCCGGAGAAGGGATGGGTGCTCGATGACTGGAGGACCCACGTTCTCTCGGAGGTCGACCTACGCGACTTCGACGAGGAAAGACGCCTGATGTACGTCGGCATGACACGGGCCCGCGACCACCTCTACTTCACCCGGGACGCGGAAGGATACTACAAGAGCAGGTTCTCACGCCAGCTCCCGCTCGACTTCGAGCAGTACGACAGGGAGCCGCACCAGGAGGAACCGGGGAGCGACGCCCGGCAGCTCGAGGTGGAGGACACGGGCGAGAGACCGCCTGTACTGAGACCGGTCCACGCCCTGCTCGACCTCGAGGAGGACGGCGAAGGCCCCGGCAAGGAGTACGGCGAACAGGTCCACAGGTTCGCGGAAAGATACGCCCGCGGGGAGGACGTCGAGCCCCGCAACGAGGACGAGGAGAACGTGAAGCAGTTCATCGACTCGCTCGACGGCGAGCTACGGCCGGAGATACCGGTGCTCTACCCGGACGAGGACGGCGGCAGGAAAGTGGTTTACCGCGGCAAGGCCGACCTGCTCCACATCGACGAAGACGAGGCCCAGGTCATCGACTACAAGACCGCCCGCGACCACACCAACGAAGAAGAATACCAGAAACAGCTCGACATCTACCGCAAAGCCGCCGCCCACCAACACGACCTCCCCGTCACGGCCCGCATCCTCTGGACCGGGGAAGATTAGGTGAGGTAAGCTATCTGATGTCTTCCTGATCCAGAACGAGCCTTGCACTTTTTTCCTCTAGCCAGAGGTTACTTTCTCTGTAGCGAGGATAAATTTCGCTTACTTTTTCCCAGAATTCTTGGTCATGAGTCTTGATATCAAGGTGGACCAGCTCATGAACTACGACGTAGTCAACGACATGCTCTGGTGCCATCAATAGACGCCAGTTGAAGTTGAGGTTTTGTTTGTCGGTGCAGCTCCCCCACCGTGTTTTCTGGTCCCGGATGTAGATATCTCCAGGAGCACCTGTTACTTCTTCCCGAAATTTATCGACTTTCTTGGGGAAGATTTCTTTCGCCTTCTCCCTGTAGAAATCTTCTAAGGCAGTCTTGATGCCGCTGTTCTCTACTTTTCTCTCTGATAGCCTTATTTCGTTATCTAAAATTTCTTGACCGGTCCCGTTTACAGTAACTGGATATTGGTCTCCCAGAAACGGAAATCTTTCTCCTTCTTCGAAGCTGCGGTCAGGTATTTGTCTTTTGAACTGATTGAATTCGCGTTTCTGCCTCAAAACCCAGTTCTTCTTCTCCTGAAGCATAGCTTCGGGATCTCTCTCAGCATCCTCAGGAATCACCACCTTTACGCTACCGCGGTTAAAGTCTATTCTCGCGTTAGAGGCTTCATTGCTTTCCCGAACTGTGTAAGAGATTTTTACACCTTCAAGATCTGTCTGCGGCATTTTCTCACCTCTTGTTCTCGTAGATGTATTCTGAGGCTTCTCTGAGAAATTCTCTACCCTCGGCCTTCGCTAATTTTAGGGCCTCTGTCTCTGAAAGTGCGCGGATAATTTTCTTTCGGACTTCTTTCACTACTGCGGATCTATTACCGGTGAAATCCACGTCTTCTATTCTATCGCCTATCTCTCTAACTATTTCTTCTGTTTGTTTAGGGCTATCGACGAAATCATTGAACTTTTCCAATACGAGCCGATAAACAGCGTGCTCTGCCTCTGTAAAGCCGAGCTCTTTCTGTTCTTCTTCCAACCGGTCTATCTCTTTTTCAACTTCTTCGAACTTTTCGAGCGCTTCCTCAGAGCTCAGGCCTTCCTGACGCCATTCCTGGATCACTTCACGAACGCGTTCGCTTAAGCGAGGATAAGAGGGATTTTCTGGTTGCTTAACCTCGATATTTTTCTCAAGCTGCGCACCCTCTGCTGCGGCCTTGTACTCGGGTTCAACATCGCTGACTTCTTCAGTTTTGACCTCTGGCTCACTTATCTCGTATTCTATCTCTTCTCCTTTCTGAACTTCCAATCCGATATTATCCTCAAGTATCTGCTTGGTCTTCTCTCTAACTTCTTCTCCTATTTCTCCTCCAGGTTCCTCTCCCCTCTGAACCTTTCTGAACCGGTCGTAGATCTGCGTAACTATACTCCACTTCCGGTCAACCTCTTCCGCGCCGAGTTTCTCGTGTGGAGCAACGGATTCGTATAGCTTCTCAGCCTCCATGTACTTCTCCAGGAAGTCGGAGGCCAGGTCTTCATCTCTGCGGAGCCTTGCTATAATCTTCTGGAATTCCTCGGAACTACCGTCGAACTCTACATCTTCAAACATTCCCATAAGCTCTTCGAGGACCTCCAGGAACTTCTCAGCGAGTTCATCGGTATTTTTGGCGACGGATTCAACGAATTCAAAGTCGTAGTCCAGCGCCTCTTCAGGATTCTCAAAGATCCCACTATAATCTACAATCTCTCCATTATTCTTGCCTTCTGCAGGGCGGTTTGTCCGTGCGATTGCCTGCAAAAGATTGTGATCTCTAAGCTCCTTATCAAGGTATAATGTGGTGAGTATAGGCGCGTCAAAGCCGGTTAGCAGTTTATCGCAGACCACGAGAAGTTTAGGATTCTCTCCTACCTCCTTGAACTGCTCCACCAGTTTCCTTTCTTCTTCGTTTGATCTGTGATATTTCTGCATCTCTGCTGGGTCATCGCTCCCCGATGATATGACTGCGTCAACTTCACTCTCATCCCGGTACTTCCGGAACTCGTCGCAGTAGAGTGCGGCGGCTCGCCGGCTGGGAGTAACTACCATCCCCTTGAAGCCGTTGGGCTCCACTTTTTTCTCGAAGTGATCCAGTATATCGGAAACCACTTCCTCGATCCGCGGCCTCAACTCGGCCAGTTCGGCCTGGTTAACGTATTCCCGCAAAATTTCTCGACGTTTCTTGAGCGGCAGGTCGCCGAACTCACCTTCAAAGTCTCTATCCAGAGCCTCGTCAGGTATATCCCAGTCCACCTCCCGGACATCGAAGGTTACTTCGGTAATAACGCCGTCTCTTTGGCCATCTGTAATGGAGTAACGGTGGAGGTATTCTTCTCCTTCTGGGGAAAACTCCTGGAATGTGTTCCTGTCTTCTGGACTGTTGCCTTCGGCAACGGGCGTCCCGGTCAACCCGAAGTAGAACGCCTCGGGAAGCGCGGCTTTAAGCTTGCTGCCGAGCTTGCCCTCGGTGAACCTATGCGCTTCGTCCACAAGTATGACGGGCTCTTTCTCCACGTCGATCTCTATATCGGTATCGATATCTTCGAACTTCTGGATGGTGGTGAGAACCAGCTGGTCTTTGGATTCCCCAAGTATCCTTTCCAGGCCCCTAATCGAATCCGCGACCTCAAAGAGAGGAAAGTCGATGTCGTGAAGCGTCTCCGACATCTGCTCCTCCAGCTTCGACCGGTCCACTATAAGCAGGTACTGTGTATCATCTACCTGAGGATGCTTTTTCGCCTTGTAGGCGGTAAACATCATAGTGAAAGATTTACCGGAGCCCTGCGTATGCCATATAAGCCCGCTCTTCTTCTCCCCCCTTTCGATACGGTTTATCATCCTGTTCGCGGCCTGGTACTGCATGTAACGTGGAATAATCTTTGCGTCTTCTCCGAAGAATACGAAGTACCGGAAGATATCCATCAATGTAGAGGGGTTCAGCGCGTCTTTCGTGGCATCTCTGGGCTCGAAACCTGTATCTTCCTCTGGCCTCCACGGGAAGTAGAACTCTCTGCCAGCTCCTACCGCGGCGTAACGGAATTTCGCGCCGTCGCAGGCCACGTTAAAGAGCGAAGGAACGAACATCCTTGAGGCTTCTTCCTCGTAGCTCTTGAGGTCGCTAATCGCATCGAACACAGTCGCGCCCTGCGCGGTACTTTTCAGCTCTGCGTGCACGACGGGGATGCCGTTGACGAAGAGCGAGACATCGGGACGGACACGCTCTTCTCTTGCTACCTCGAACTGGTTCGCCGCTATAAAACTGTTATTCTCCAGGAGATAACCTTCATCGGTTTCGTCTTCAGGGAGGTCGACGAGTTTGATATACCTCGATGTTTCTTCGCCGTCTTCCCTAACGGTATGGCTTACTCCTTCTTTCATCAACCTGTAGAACTCCTCGTTACCGTCTAAAAGTTTCTCGCTTCCCAGCTGTCGCTTAAGCTTTTCTATAACCTCGTTGGCGACTTCGTCGCCGACGTCGTTGATCTCCTTTACTTTCTGCTTCAGGAGCTGCCAGTAGATAACTTCCTCGGGCTGCCGCCCGTATTTTTTGTCAAGCTGTTTCGCGCCCCACTTATTGGTATCGGGTTCACCGTAGACCTCCCAACCGACTTCTTCCAGCCAGTCCATAAAGTCCTGCTCAACGCCGTACTCGCCGAATTTCTTCATTTTATGGCCTCGGTCAGGCGATAGCACCGGCAGGATAGCGGCTGGAGATGACGTTCTTGGAGCTGTCGATAGTGAGAACGATCTGAACTGCGATGTAGTCCTCTCCTGACTCAAATCTCACTTCTGCGTCTTCAATCCTCTCCAGTTCTTCCCTTGAGAGTGGGACTTTCTGCGAGACATCCACTATCTCAAGTCCGAGGAACCCTCCATCGCTGTCGAGGTCAAGAACGAAGCCGTCTAGTTCGACGTTTCTCTCTAAGTCTTCGTAGTCTTCTTCCTCTACGACGAGGATGTCCAGTTCGCTCTTGTATTCTACCTCTGTCACGGTTTCAACCTCTCCAGATGCTCTTTACAAGGATTTTGGTGCCCGGAACATTAAAGTATACCGGGACTTCGACCAAATGGTCGTTTCCACGGATTTTAACCCTGAAACTGTACTCGAACTTCGGATCGCTCTGGTTGTTCTCCCTGACCTCTTCAAACTCACAACCCAGTATCTTCTTCTCCAGCCCGGAAACATCCACGTTCCTCTTCCTGGCCCGCTCATAAACATGCTGCGGAAACTCCACCCTCTCCGGCCCACACTCCTCTATCAGGTCACAGAGTTCTTCAGGCATCATTCATGCTGTCACCTTCCCAGAAGATTTAGCTATGAACCCGATGAGTACTACGATCAAAGCAATAACTCCCCAGAAAACAGGGTTTTGAAGAAAGTTCAACCAAGTCGGCATTGAAAGACTAGCAAGTATATTGAAACCTTCCTGTATCCAGCCAGTTCGTTTACTGGTCGATGCATTAACTCCTGGCATCCGTTCAAGCCAGGGGATCAAAATTGTAATTGCGAAAACTATTGATCCCAAAGCTATCATTACTGGCCGAAAATCCTCAACTTTCTCGGTAACTCCAGTTAAGGGATTGCTCAGAATATTCACCCTGTTGAAAGATCGTATTTTAGAGTTGACCAAAGCAGGCCAAAAGCTAGATTTAACACGAAGGTTAGTACAGCGCCAAAGACGCCGATAAAGCCAGCTCCAACCAACATGAAGAGAGGCATAACGGTTTTTACCACAATCATCAAGTACTGAGAAATAGCCTGAAAATTACCGGAGCTTGCAGAGCCATAGAGACCTATACTTGCTAACAGAATCTTTATCACCGATGTAACCGCCGAACCATGCAGATACATGTTAAACAATCCTCTCGGAGATTTGGCCAT
>JBDGRE010000016.1:0-43095 GCA_042218325.1 Candidatus Nanohaloarchaea archaeon | reverse complement strand
AATGACGGCGGCAATATCATGCTACAAAACAACTACGCAGACGGCGGGGCTTGGATGGCGCTGGGATTTACCAGAGACGAATTAGGAAAAATCGAACGGCAGACTGAGGAAGCCAATCTCTACATCGAGGTTCATGGAGCACAGGACTGGGAAGACTTCCTCCGCAACCCAGATACACAGCGCGGCATGAAATACCCCGACAGCATGTGCCTGGCATCACACATATACCACGAAGCACACCCCGACGGACAATTACCGGAATTCGAGGGCGCCACACTCCACGTGCATCCCGACCGAATCGAATACCAGCTCGCCACCTGAAGTTTTTCAGTTCTGGAGGTCAGGGCCCGGAAGCTGCGAATCTGCATCTCCCGGCTTATCCAGCGTGATGTATGTATCTCCTTTCGTGCCGACGTAGTCACCGAGGCCCAGTACCTCCCCGGCTCTGTCGTCGGAAACCTCCTGCGGACTACCTAAATCAGATTCCCACGTCATCGTCCCGTCCGATTTCTGAATCTTAAACTGGAACTCGCAGCTGTACTCACCAACACCACTCGTACTCACAGTATCCGGCAGGAACACCGTACTGCTGAACGGGTTACCCGAAGTATCAGGCACGTCAAAGGTCTTCCACGTCGGCGTCTGGCTCCCCGGCTTACCCGGATAGCAGTCGTAACGAATCTTCTCGATCGTAGCAACCTCTCCGTCGTTCTGCCTGAACCAGGCAGCAGTAAACGAAGTAGGCGGCGCACTGCCGATATCTCCTGTCCTGAAAATCTCTTTCTGTAGGAAAATACCCGTCTTAACACTGTTACCCGACTTATCCAGATCAGGGACGTAGTACTTGAAAGGCCAGTCGAGAGCACCTGAACAGTACCAGCCAGCAGAGTTGCCAGATCCGGTTTCTGTCGATTCCAAGTGCTGCCATCTTTTCCCTGTCGGGCAGCGTCCCGCGAACCCGCCGCTGAAGGCCGCATCGTCCGTTATCAAATTAGCTGTGTCCGGGCTGAATATCTTGTCGTTGGTCTGGGCGGTGGCGTTGGCGATTGTCCATGAGTCGAGCCGGTCTTCCTCGCCGGTTCCGTAATCGCCGTTGCTGTCTCCGGCTTGCTGGTAGCCGTCGCCGGTGTCGGTCAGGTTGCGTGATTTCCAGTGCGACAGGCTGTGCGGCGTGACGGTTTCGCCGCCGGGGGAGCGGCTGTAACTTTTCTCAGCCGTGTGAAGGGTTTCGCACCGGGTGTTGACGAAGCCGCCGGAAGTAACCGGTAAGCCGCCGCTGGTCTCCGTGTTCTCAGTGCACTGCGCCTTTTCCGGCAATGAGCTCGGCGACCGCCCCGAGTCGGCCACGAACCGGCTCGCCAGCTGCGGGTCCTGATCGCTCGTCGGTATCGCCGACTTCGGAACGTGGTACTGCACGGATTTCACCGACGAACCGTGACCCGTGAAGTCCGCGGAGAACAGGGTGTCGCAGAACCGTTGCTGGCCCGAGCTGGTCTCGTCGCTGGTGGTGGATTCGTAGCAGGTGAACAGTTCGGGTTCACCACGAGCTATCGTCGTGTCCTGCTTGTAGGTGCAGCCGTCCCTTATGCCTGTGAACGAGCCTTCATCCGTGTTGCCGTCGTAGTACGCCACCTTCTGGTTGGGCGTTTCTTTGATGAGCGGCGGGCAGTCGGGCTGCGTGTCCTCCTCTGAATTGTCGGTTTTTGAATCACAGTTTGGGTCGACCGGGACGTTGGGGATATCGTTTTTGTGGTCAACATCTCCGTTGTTATCGTTGTCCTTACCGTCGTTGCACTCGTATATCTTCTCCCATCGCCCGCTTTCTGCGTTGCACTTGTATTTCTTCAATTCCGAGACATATACCACTTTACCATCTGTTGCCGGGTTGCCCGGGTCGCACATGAAGAACTCTTCCTGAGGGTTCGATCCTATCTGGTCCGGATAGGCCACGATAATCTCTCCTCTCGGCATGTAGGGATTTGCCCCGGTATCGTATTCGTGGTTCAGGAAGCACTTGTCTCCCTCCGAGAAAGAATCCTTGTCACAGCGGTCAAGAGTATTCCTGAAGAAATTCATCTTGACTATCTCGTCTGTGGCCTGCCAGCAGCCGTCCATGCAGGCCTTGTCGGGAGAACGGGAAAGGAGTTCGTTTAAACTGGATTTTCCAT
Organism: Candidatus Nanohaloarchaea archaeon; assembly: GCA_042218325.1. Lineage (GTDB taxonomy): Archaea > Nanohalarchaeota > Nanosalinia > Nanosalinales > Nanosalinaceae > JALDAJ01. Next base: position 40,927 of record JBDGRE010000016.1, on the reverse strand, counting down.
CGGGTTGAGTCTGCATACCTGCTTCCCCCGGTTCTATGACGTATTCCTCGAACTTATCCACGGTTCCGTCTCCCAGGTCAGCTATCTGGTTGTCGTTGTTTATCAGCAATGCAGCTTTGTCTTCCGGGGCGGAAAAGCATCTGACACCGTCTATACCGCACTGGTGGTCCGGTTTATCAGTGAAGTGGAACTGGTATATCGCCTTGTCTTTATCACCTGTTTCCGGGTCCAATTGTACGTTCAGGTACTGTCCTGATGCCACCGGTCTCACATAGACTGTGCCTCCACTTACGGTGTTCCGCGGAGTTATAAAATCGAATTTCGCGGGCTCCGTTGGTTGGGAAACACCAGGATCGCAGCCGAAATCCTGCCTGACGTGTCCGGTAAACTCATACACCTTCCTGTCCGACTTCTTAACACTGCTTGATAGCCCTACTTCAGCGCTACATCCCTGTATAGCCAGTTTGATCTCGTCACCAGGAGCTCCACTGTCTATGGGACAGGCACTCAAGTCGCTATTGTAACAGCTGATATACGCGGTTAGGCTTTCATCCTCCGCCACGTCCTTGTAGGGAAAAATGTAGGAGTTTCCATAGTCTCCCTCCACCGTTCCGCCTCCGCCCCCGCTCTGCTGAAGCATATTAGTCTGTGCGATGGCAGGGCCGGACAGTACCAGAACGGCTGCTGCTAGCAACACCGACTTGCGCATTGAGTTATCGTTCGGAAGCCTTGTTTAAAGATGTTTCCGAACGGAGAATGTTACCACCGGGGTATCCGCCAGAGGAACGAGTCTGCCGCACCTTCCATCGAGTCACCGCCGGGCATCGCACCAAGCAGGCCCATGTAGGATACCTCTTCCTCTTCCTGTTCCTCGTACTCCTTCCAGTACTTCTGGAGCTTGCTGTGGATGCCCGAGGTATCTTCGCGGGTGTTCCCTACGCCGCAGCTGTTTCCGACGCCGATAACCGCTACAGGACCGTCGAACTCTTCCGTTATCTTCTCGGCCTTCTCTACCGCCGGGTTCCAGGCCTCGTAGATAGCCTTCTTCATCGGTTTAGAGGCTTCCGCGGGCGATTGCTTGACGACTATGCCTTCAAGCGGTACGTCGTGCTCGGTGGCGGCGTCCTCTATCTTCCTCTTTTCCACGCCGGGGCCTCCCATCATGACGCCTACTCCTTCTGACACTGTACCGGTTTCCTCCCCCTCGAACTTTGCCGCGGCGTCTACCGTTACTATGGCCTCGAGGTCGTTTTCTTCTGCGAGGGTGTCGATTGCGTCGCCGTACTTGCCGAGGCGTGCGCCCGGTCCTTTCGACTTCAGTATGTGGACTTCCTGTCCGTCTAGCTCTTCCTCCGAGTGGATTATGTCCTCCGCTATCTCTTCCGGTTCGGAGGATATCATCTTCGCGGCGACCAGCGGGCCTATCGCGTCGCCGATCGGTGCCTGGTCCACGAAGGCACGAGTCGCGTCCCTCTGCGCCTCCGCTATCTCCTCGTAGATCGGCATCATCATCTGGACGATGCCGATGAGCTGGAAGGTCTTGGTCTTGGATATCAGCTGGCGGAAATGCCTCATGACCTTGTATACCTGGTGGGTGCCCATGACGCCCTTGAAGGCCATGTTGAGGTCGGCAAGCTCTTCTTCATCCTCTGTTTCCGTGTTGTCTCTTACGAACCTCTCGAACTTATCCTCGGACGCGTCAAGCACGTTCTCCAGTCTCTGCACCATCCCTGCCGGGTCGAGACCGGTCGGCTGGGAGAACTTGAAATCCTTCATCGACTCGAACTTGCGCTGGAACGCCTTCGACTGGTGAGGGTCCAGCTTCTTCAGGAACATCATCTCCGCGTCGTTACGGTAAGTATCGAGGTCGACGAGCAGTGATTTCAGCTTGCGGTCGACTTGCCACATCATTATCCTCGGGAAGAAGAATATCATACCGAGGAAAAGCAACGAGATGAGTGTCTGTATTATGGCGAAGATGCCGTTGTTCGAGCCCGGGAAAAGTCCTGGTAGTACCATATCTACAGGCACGGGAGCTATCTTTTTAATTCCCGTCCATCCGCAAACTCCTGCATAGAGAGCGGTTAAGATGTTCCAGGGGAGTCGCCTCCCATCTTTGCTATCTCCCCGAGCAGCCTCCCGGCCTCCCTGCTCGATGGATTCGCTCTCAGCAGCAGCTTCTTCATGACAGACCCCTCCAGCACTTCTTCGAGGCGCTGCTTCTGCGACGGCTCGATACCCTTCTCCCCCGCAGGATGCAGCCGGTGCATGTATATCGCGGCGGCGTGGCCCTGGTTCAGCGAGCTGTAGCCGGACGTCGAGATTTGAGAAACGGCGTCGCACAGCTCCAGTTCCCGGTTCGAAAGTCCGGTGCTTTCCGGGCCGAGCATCAGCGACGTGTTCTCGCGCGGCTCGAGCTCCCGGGCCTCGATGCCCTTTCCCGGCTTCGTACCGACAACGCAGTCCAGGTCTTCGACGGCGGCTTCCACCGAGTCGTATATCTTTGCGTCCCGCAGCGCTTCTTGGGCGCCCGCGGCGGTTTTTCTCGCGGCCTCGAGGTTGAAACCGGGTTCCACGAGCCGTAGCGAAAAGTCGAAGTTCTCGCAGAGCCGGGCTATAAAACCCGTGTTCTCCGGTACTTCAGGTCTCACGAGTACGGCCGCGCGCATGCACCATATTTTATATCCAAGCTTTTTACAGTCGTGAAATATGCTTGATGGAAAGGTTTTGACCGCGGTTCTTGCATCTCTCGCGGCGATAGGCGCCGCTATAAACGGCGGGGGACTTAACGCGGAGCAGGTGCAGGCGAACAAGGTCAGTGCGCCGGGCCAGTTCTCGTTCAACGATATCGTACCGGAGTCGCTGAGCTCGCTTGACCGGTTCCTGCAGAACCCGCGGCCCGAGAACGAGGTGCGCGCCGTCTTTGTCTCGGGTGATATAGCCGATGAAAAGCTGAGGGTGAAGAACGCAAGGGTTTCGGCCGCTAACTTCACATCTATAGGTTTCGGCGGTAAGAAGGCGGATTCGGACAGCAAGATATTCCTCTACGGCTTCACGGGCGAGTTGATGCCGGCGGAGCTCACCGAGATAAGAGGCCGCGCACGTGGTTTCACGACGAGCGGCGTCAACGTTTCCGGCAACCTGCAGGTACGCAGGGAGCTCGAAACCGGTACAATCCGGGCCGAAAGAGTCAGCCGTTCCGCGATAGAGCTGAAAGAGGTCAGTGGAACCGTCAGCACTAACTCGAGCTCGGTGGAGATCAAGGAGGAGAGGGAAGTAAGTATCAACTCTTTCTCAGGTTCGATAACAGTCTATCCTGGCAACTCCACCGTCGTTCTTGAAGGCAAGGTGGACAGGCTGGAGTCCGGCAGTTTCAGTTTCGGCGGTTAGTCCTTCCGGACCTTGTCGAGGACCACTTCTTTTACGTCGTCGCCGCTTTCTTCGTCCTGCTCGTCTCCCTCGTCTTTCGTACCCTGCTGCATCCTGTATAGCCTGTATCTTCTCCTGAGATGCAGGTAAGCCTTCTTGCCTCCTCTCCAAGGGATGAGCACCACCGGCCTGAGTATGTGGTAGGGCACCTCAAGTACTGTGGATGCGACGCTGTAGGCCGAGACTATGAAGCTGTAGGCCATGTAAAGCGTGGCGCCGAGGAACGCGAAAAGCAGCACGCGCTCAAGGTTCATGGGATAGCCGAAGAAGTATACCATGCCGACGTAGAAGAGACCGGAAAGGACAGAGACCAGTATGGTCTCGAAGACCATCTGCATCACCTTGAAGGCTATCACGAAAGATGCCACGAGCAGCAGGAAAAGCACCACTGCGGTGGCGTCGGTACCTATAGCAGGTAGCAGCGGCATGTCAACCACCGAGGAGGTTGTAGAGAGGGTCTCCCTCTTCCGGTATTATCGAGGTGTAGGCCACGAATCCTACAAGCAGCAGGACGAACAGGACTACCGCTACCATGAGGACCGGGAACCCTCCGTTTTCTTGCTGTTCTCCGGTTCCGTCATCCTGGCTTTTCTGTTGTATCTGCTGTTCTACCGAGTCGAGCTGGCTTGCTATGCTCTGGTACTGGCTCTGGGCTTCCTGGTAGTTGCCTCTCTGGTACGCGGTTTTTACCTGTGAAACCTGTGTCTCGAGGCTCTGGAGCTGTGTCTGGACCGAGTCGCTGGTGGCCCGCTGGCTGAGGGAGGTTATCCTCGAGCTGAGTGTGTCTGCCTGGGCCGCGTAGTCCGGTACAGGGTTCGCAACGACGGATAGCTCCGCGACTGTATTGTCGGCTACAGTGGTCCCTCGAAGGGTTACAGTACCCGAATCCGCGGTAACTGTTCCGAAGGTGAGTTCTACACCCCTGGACTGGCCGGCGGGTATGGATACCTGTTCCGCCGAGACATCCAGGGTGCTGGACGATGCTTCGAGCGATGTTATCTCTATCCTCCCCGTGTTCCGCACCTCTATCACCTTCGATACAGTTTCACCCGACGGGAAGTAGCCGAGGTCTATTGACGAGGGGGCAGATATACTCGCGTTCGTTGCCTCGACATCAGAGTCGAGCGCTGTGTGGAAGCTGACATGGCCTTCTTCCCCGGAAACGTTCACTGTACCTGTGTAACTCCCGGGGGCGATAGCCGTGTAGTTAAACGCCACCGTCTGGGTCTCGTTGACCGTGAACGAGACAGGTTCTGCGGCGAGGTAAGAAGACACCTTGCCGGTAACGTCGATATCTACGGATTCATCAGTTCCTTTTTCGCCGAGGTAGTTGACATCCACCGTCCTGACCGTGCTTCCGCGGCTGTCCCGGGATACGTTCATCCATTCACCGGATAGACCTGTCAGGCACAGTACTCCGCTGCGCTTCCCGCACTGGGGTGCTTCTATCTCGATATCTATCGTCTCGTTGTACATCGCGCTCGTGTCTTCAAGCACTATCTCGCCGCTGTAGTCTTCCACGTATGACAGGTTGAACTCGACCGTCACATCGCGGGTTTCGTCGGCCTCGAGCGTTATGTTGTCGCCGTTGTTGACCTCCGTGAAGTTCTCTATCTCTCCTGATACCTCTGCTGTCAGTGTCTTACTGTTTCCTACCTTGTTCGTCACGGTGAAGTTGCGCGTGTGGATGCCGGTCTTGTTGATAACCGGCTCCATATCTCCTGACGTGTTGAAGGTAGCCTGTATATCCCTGACGTTGAAACCTGAGCTCAAGGTCTTCCTCTCCCCGTACCTGTTGAAGGCTGTTACTGCTGTCTCGTAGGCTCCCGATGTAGCGTCGGAGGGTATCTGTATGGTGTTCTTGAACAGTCCTGTGCTCCGCCTGAAGCTCATTTCGTTCATGTTGAAAGAGATCAGTTCACTGTCCCCCGGGCCTTCAACTGTGATGGACGCGTTGTCGAACCTGGTCCTGTTAAGCGATTCCAGTGAGAAATACTTCGCAAAAAACAGCTCGACCTCGTAATCCGAGCCCTGATAGGCCGCGGGTGAGCTGCGGTCCTGTATCCTGTATGTACGGTAGCTTATGTTCCTCGTATCGACATCACTCCTCTTGCCGTTGGTGGCGTTGTACCGGAGGACAAGCTTCTTCCTGTACCATGACGTGTCTATGTCGGGGAACTCGAAGCTGGCCTCCCACAACCCGCTTTCCTCCGACATGGAGAGGGAGTCGCGCTCCACCCATTCCCCGTTCGATCTGTTGACGAGCAAGAGATCGAGTTCGACCCGGTTCGCGCTCGAGGCCGTCACGTTGTACCCGGTCTCGATGCTTGCTCCTCTCTCGCACGCCGTGAAGTACGTCTCGTTGTTGCAGCCGGAAGATGCGTTCAGGTAGAGGGTCTCGCCCTGTACCGACTGATGCGTCTCAAGAATCACGGAGTGCGAACCTCTGGCATTTTCATAGGCCGCACCTGTACTATAAGAATCAACATGTACCACATAAGTTCCTTCTGCCTGCCTTGGCAGAGTGACGCCATTAGTGTAGAGTTCTTTCCGGCTGTTGTATCCAAGCTGGACGGGGCTGGAAGTCCAGGTGCCGTTTGTGAAATGAAGTTCGACGTTAGCCCTGTCCTCGATGGTATCGTTCCATTCATCCTCAAGACGGACGCCTACCTCGATTTCACTGCCCGCCTTGTACTTTACGGAGAAATCGTTCTGTATGCTTACTGTATGATTTCCTACAGGAATGTTCTCTGTAGAGTTTATCTCTGGAGAGGTGCCTTCCAGCTCGTACTCTATCATGCCGTCGGTGAAGTTGGCCTGGAAATCAGCGTAGTAGTATCCCGAAGCGAGATGCTTCATATCGGCCTCCATGGACGCCGAACCACCGGTCCGGTTGTAGATGAAGTTGAAATCGTAGCCTGCTGTCTGTAACTCTTCCAGGTCTACCGGATTTCCATTAGAATCCACAAGTTCCACCACTTGTTTTGTATCCGTATCTTCAGAAAGCACATCATGGCTGACCGGGCTGTCATTATCGTTTATGCTCCACGCTCCTGCCACGGCGGATGACAGGAAAATAACCGATATCAGAAAAGCAGCGGACCTTCTCTCCATATCGGGAAAGTTTGGAGTCCGACTATAAAAAGCTACTCACTTTTGAACAGGTACAACGTCTCAAACCACATTTTTCGGTCATCGAGCAGTTCCAGCTCGAACCCCTGCCTGAGCTTCTCGACATCGGAGCGCGAACTCGCGATGAACACCGCCTGTCCGTTATCCCGTAGATGGTCATCGACCTCCTCGAGGAACCTCTCCGTCAGTTCGACCCCTCCCTTCCCACCTTCGAGTGCGAGGTGTTCTTCACCCTGGAGATACGGCGGGTTGAAGACGACGATATCGAACCGTCCCGTTACCTGTTCGAACTGGTCGCTCTCCACGAAAGTTATACGTTCATGCACCTCCTGCTGCCGTACGTGATCTCTCGCGTCATCCAGGGCCTCCGGGTCCACGTCGACAGCGGTGACCTCCGCGCCTTTCTTGGCCGAGGTGACTGCGAGGATGCCTGATCCTGTCCCCATGTCAAGGAGTCTCTTCCCCTCGAGGTCCTGCTCTTCCAGCCACTCTTTGAGGAAGAGCGAGTCCTCGCGCGGCTGGTAAGTCATTCCGCGCAGCTTTCGATGAAGGCAAGGTAGAGCGGATTTGGCGACTGGAAACGTGACGTGAACTCCGGGTGGGCCTGCGTCCCGATGAAGAAAGGATGGTCCTCGAGCTCGACGTACTCCGCGAGCTTCCCTCCCCGGGTCTTTCCTGAAACATGGAGGCCGTTCCGCTCAAGCCTTTCGTGGTACGCGGGATCGACCTCGTACCTGTGCCGGTGTCTCTCCGTGGCGGTACTGGAGCCATAGATCTCGGCCACCTGGCCCTCTATATCCGCGTCGTATGCGCCGAGCCTCATAGTTCCTCCCATCTCCTTGAAGTCCTTCTGCTCCGGTAGCTCCGCTATAACCATGTGCTCCTCGCCGCTCTCGAACTCCTGCGACGCCGCACCGAGGCCGAGAACGTTTCTCGAGAACTCTACAACCATGAGCTGGAGCCCGTAGCACAGCCCGAGTACCGGTATACCTTTTTCGCGGCAGTGACCTATAGCGTCCATCTTGCCCTCGACGCCGCGGGAGCCGAATCCTCCCGGTATCACGATTCCATCGAAACGGTCGAGCTGGCCGGTGTCGATATCTTCACTGGAAAGATACTCTATCTCGACCGATCCGCCGATATCGGCGGCCGCGTGTTTCAGCGCCTCCTCTACCGACACGTATGAGTCGTCCATGTCGGTGTACTTGCCGCATATGGCGACCCGGGCGACAGGCTCCGAGACTATGTTTTCGACGCGTTCACGCCAGTCCTCTATGCCGTTGTCCCGTTCCGGGAGGTCAAGTCCGTCCGCTATTATCGAGTCCACGTTCTGCTCGTCAAAGAGCAGCGGTATCCTGTAGACGGTATCCAGGTCCGGGTCGGATATGACCGCGTCCTCCGGAACGTCGCAGAACAGTGCTATCTTCTCGACGACGTAATCCTGCAGTTCTTTTTTGCTCCGGCCGACCACCATGTCCGGCGCGAGACCTCGCTCCCTGAGGTCCTTGACGGAGTGCTGTGTCGGCTTCGTCTTCTGCTCGCCGGTGGTCTCAAGGTATGGCACAAGCGTGGTATGTATGAGGAACGCGTCCTCCTCCTTGTTCGACCGCATCTGTCTCGCGGCCTCCAGGTACAGTTCGTTCTCCATGTCTCCGACTGTCCCTCCTATCTCGACTATCACGATGTCCGCGTCCTCTTCGTCCGCAACGCTCCGCCACCAGTCCTTTATCTCTTCGGTTACGTGGGGAACCATCTGGACCGTTTTCCCGAGGTAGTCTCCCTCGCGTTCCTTGTCTATGACGTCCTGGAAGACCTTCCCGGATGTGAGGTTCCAGTCGCCTTTCCCCTTCACGTCGAGGAACCTTTCGTAGTGGCCGAAGTCCATGTCGACCTCCGTCCCGTCCTCGAGCACGAACACCTCGCCGTGCTCGTGTGGGTTCATTGTTCCCGGGTCCACGTTCAGGTAGCCGTCACATTTTATCGGCACGACTTCCTGGTTCCTGTCCTGCAAGAGCTTCGAGATGGAAGAAGATACAAGTCCCTTCCCGAGACCGGAAAGGACCCCGCCGGTGACGAAAATCCATTTCGTGTCTCCGGCTTCCGGCATAACAAGTACAGCGGCACAGCAAATAAATATCCGGCGGTGTTCGATAGCCAAGAACAGTTCAGAGCTCTCGGGAAAGGAACTCCGCTATCTCAGCGATCTCGATGACTTCCAGGTTGACGACTCTTTTCTCTGAATGCGGTATCTCGTCACGTAGCTCTTTGGCACGCGACTTTTCGATTTCGAGGATGTGCCGGGCGTCGACGAACGCGTTCCGGGCCTTCTTGCGGTCATGGGTGAACAGCGCTTTCGCCACCCTGAAGAACCACTCCTCGTCTTTTACGCCGTGTCGCTCCCTGTTGGGGTACAGCTTCACTATCGCGGTGTCGACCTCCGGCTGCGGATGATAGTTCTCACGTGAAACGGTCCTGAGCTTGACCGGTATGAAGAAGTAGTTCACCATGACCGTGAAGAAACCGTACTTTCCGGTAGAGGGCTCGGCCACCATTTTGTCGGCGAGTTCATCCTGCACTATCAGCGCGGACTGGACCTGTTCCTCGCCCAGCTTCCTGACCGCATCCGAGGATATCTGGAACGGCAGGTTCGAGACACATCTCGTGACATCCCCCGGGATATCGTAGTCGAGGAAATCATGGTTCATCACCTCGACCTTCCCGCCGGGAAACCGTTCTTCAAGATGCCGGGACAGCTTCGTGTCGGTCTCGAGCGCGTAGACCTTCTCGGCCTTCTCCTCCAGACTCGCAGTTATGAGACCTGTACCGGCTCCTATCTCGAGAACTATCTCGTCCTCCGTCTCTCCTGCCTCGACGAGGGCCTCGACCACAGGCTCCGAGTCCAGGAAGTTCTGCCCCTTGACCGGCTTTATGCCCAGCTCCTTGAGAGTCTGCTCTATCATCTTAAGAGGTGAAAAGCTTCTGCTTGGTTTCTCCCTTCAGCTCTTCGATGACGCGGTCGATTATGAGCTGGCCAGGGTCGGGGATAGCCGGAACCCGTTCCTTGATATCCTTGAAGCTCTCGAATGCTTCCTCATCGCGCTCGTCAAGGATGGTATGCATGTGCTTTTCTCCGACGCCGGGCAAGAGCTGGAGCGCGTGCCTCCGGGGCGTAACGGGCCCGGATTCGTTGAAGAAGTCGACGAACTCTTCCTCCTTTTCCTGCACAAGCTCCTTGAGAACGTACTTCAGCTCGGCCTGTGCGTTGCCTGTCAGGTCGGTGTAGTCGATACGAGACTTTATGTATTTGACTTTCTCGCGGTCGCCTTCGCCGATGTAGAGCTCTTCTCCGCCTTTCGGATGCTCGTCTTCACGGGTTACGACCTCCAGCAGGTTGAAATTCTCCGTCCCTATACCCTGGGCCACCGGTTCATCCTTGCCGCCAGCACGGCCATGCTGCAGGAAGTCGAGCACCTTGATGTATTCATCTTTTTCTGGCATAATCTATCACCACGAAGGCATGGAAATCCAGCGGTTCTGGAAGTTATAAGCCTTTCTAATCCTCGGTCTCGATGCTCTGGCAGATATCCAGTATCTGCTCGACCTCGGAATCCTCAAGTTTTACCCGTTCCTTCGAGAAAACTGCGCGAACGGTCGATTCGTGCTGCGGTACGACTTCCAAGAGCTTGTAGATATGCACGTCCTTGAGCGAGTCAACAGCAGAGAGTTCTTCGTAGAGCTCTTCAAGCGTGTCGAGGTCGCGGACCTTGCAGTGTCTCTGGAGAGTCTCGAGAGCGATCTTCTGCTCGTGCGTCATCTCTTCCTCGTCTTTTTCTTCGAGGGCCTCGAGGGCCTCGACCGGGTAAACCAGTTCCTCTTCTTTTATCTCCATCTGGATCATTCCTCCGTCTTCTGCAGGTGCACCGGCTTCAGGAACAGGGTTTTCACTTTGTTGCCGTCCTTGACCTCAAGTTCGACGGCGTCACCACGGAAACCAGCGACTTCAGCGTTCTTCCCGTAGAAACGCTGGTGTGAACGCCCGGACTGCACGGATGCGTCATACTTGATGAGCACCTGCTCGCCTTCTTCGAACTCCTTCATGTGATCGTTGACAGTGGTAGTATCGTCTGGGTTGCGGGCGAACTTGTGCCGGGTACCGTGCGCGGAACCGCTGGATTTCTGTGCCATTTTACCTTTACACCTGTGTAGTCGGTCGGATGGAACCTTTTTAAACCAACAGGAATGCCGCCGGAGAAAGCACTTACACCACTCTTCAGTAACAACACTTTTATAAAGTAGCGTGAGCAATGATATACTACAGGCGGACACCGATAAAGAAAACAAAGAACACAGGAGCCGGGCGAACGGCGCGGCAGCCATACACGACCTGATGGACCCTCGATCGGAGAGCGAACCAGTATCTCGAGGAACTCTAGCGATTTCCTCCTTCTCCTATTTTTCTATATCTATAACATCCAGTTCCTCTACTTCTGCCTGTGTCCCGAGCAGGTCGGAGGCGTTCGGCTGCGTCCGGCCCTCGTCACCATGGATGAGCTCCTTGATGTAGGTGCCCGCCTCGGCCTCTATCTCCAGCTCTATCTCTTTCTCGCCGGTGCGTTCCCATGAAACGCTGTAGACCTCCCGTTTCCGCTTCTTGTCGGCGCGGCGGTGCTCCACTCTTTCGGGCGTCCGCTGCTTCACGGTGCCGACGAGCTGCTCCAGCTTTTCGAGGTCGCTGTCCTCGACCTCGTCCTCCAGCGAAACCTTTGCGCGGTACTTCTTGTCGACGTGCTTCTGTTTTATCTCGGCTATCTCGTCCTTTTCCGCGAACCGCAGCTCGAAGATCTCCACCTTGTCCTGCGACTCGTTGACTTCTTCCTGCAGCTCTTCAAGGTCGATGTGCCTGTTGAGCGGCTCCCCGAGCTCAAGAACAAATTCTCTGCGGCCAAGGCAGCGCGCATCGACGTCTTCCCGTCCGCCTCCGTGGAACTTGGCCTCGATGGCGTTCGTTTCGCGGATGAACGGCTCCTGTATGATCTCCTGTACCGATTCCTGGTACTGCTTGCCAGTCCAGTCGCATTCCTCGCACCCGCCTCCTCTGCAGTTCCGGCAGTGCCAGACGGTCTGCGGTATGTTTCTTGAATACTTGTTGTACTGGCCGTAGACCAGCAGGGAGTTTACCTGTAGCTCGACGCGTTGCTTGCCCTCCTGCATGTCGACGACAGCCATGATGTCCGGCCGCTCAAAGTTCACCTCGATGTCAAGATCGCGCTCGATGCGCTTGCCGATCAGCCGGGAAAGCTCGGTCTTGATGGGCTCGGTCCACTCCAGGCCGTACTCCTCCCAGAGCTCTTCCTCCGTGGCGACGACCTCTCCGGGCGGCCGGATACCGACAAGGAATGTGGAGAGTTCGTGCCGATCGAACGCGTTCTCCACCATCTCGACCCAGTCATCCAGCTCGTCGAACACGCCCTTGCAAACGTCGCAGCTGCCGCCTGGCGACGCGTCCTCCGGTATGTTTTCGCGGACGAAGTCGTCCTCATCCAGCTCCTCTATCTCCCGGGCCAGTGCCCCACGCTCGTAGTTCTCCAGACCGTGCCCGAGCTGTGCGAACTGCCGGCCGAGACAGTGGTCGCATAGGTCTTCCTCCAGCAGCGCGTCGCGTTTCTCTCTTACGTTCACGGTTCCACCTCGAACCGCTTTGTCTCAGATATCTTTTCGCCGTCGACCAGCTCGATGAGCTTCGCCTGAAGCACGCCTTCTTCCACTCCTACCGTCATCATCTCCGGGTTGCCACCGGGATACGAGCCGCCGCGGGCGCCTGTGCAGGAGCCCGGGTTGAGGACTATCTTTCCCTCGCTCTCGACTGCGCGCTGCTGGTGAGTGTGGCCGGCTATGAGAACGTCGACGCCGAGCTTTTCCGCTGTCTCGACGACTGTCGGCAGGTGGCCTCTCGGGTTTATGCCTGCGCCGTGGTAGACCCCGAACTTGATTCCTGACTTCTCGAAGGTTTCGGAGGACGGGAGCTCGAAGAAGTCGCCGTTGCCCTTGACGCCGTAGAACTCGCTGTATCTCTCTTCGAGCGCCCTGTATACCTCTTCCTTCTGGAAGTCCCCGCAGTGGACCACTGTTTCGGCCTCTTCCATCTCCCCGTGGAACTCTTCCGGTATCTCCTCGGCCCTGTTCGGGATGTGTGAGTCGGAGATGGCTGCTATCATATCGAGGCCCGGGTTTCGAAGTTTTATAAACTGGTCGAGACAAGGATTTTTACGCGGGGGAAGGGCTCGTTCGGGAGCCCGCGATGAGAGCACGAAAGAAGTTTTACCGGAACACACTTTTCGTCCTCTTAGCTGTAACGAGGGCGCTCCACCGCGCGGATTTCAACCTGCCGGTGAAATGGTACTCGATGCTCGACTCGCTCCGCGTCTCTTCAGGCGTGCTCCATGAACGGATAGGGATGGTCGATCCCGAGGTAGAGGAGGAGTTCCGCGAGGTCGAGAAGCAGTTCGACCGCCGTATAGGCAAGAAGAAGTTCTACAGCGAAGAAGAACTCCAGGAGCTGCAGGGCAAGATAAACGAAATCAAGCTCTAGCGCCTGTTCCTGAAGACTCCGATTATCCAAATAGGAAGAGATAGCAATACCCCACCGATAGGAGTTAAAATCACAGGTACAAGGGCAAGAAGCATCTCCGGCAGTACCCGTATCTCCTTTTTCACCGACCTGAACGCAAGATACATTCCTGAGCCAAAAGCCATAGAAAGAGCCATGTACTGGAAAATAGAGAACCGAGGTGTCGCAATAATAGCTATTGGCAGGCCTATGAGAACTATCCCTGATATAGAGGCGATAGTATAATTACCGAGCAGCTTTCCTGAATACTCCAAATTATTATACATATAGCTAAATTAGAATTTCCGAATTCATAAAGCCTCAAGATATCTACATCAGCTTGCCGAGCATGTCCTGCATGTTGCCGCGCTTCATCGACTTCTTGTCGAACTTGTCCATCATGTTCTTGGTCTGCCGGAAATGCTTCACAAGTTCGCGGACCTCCTCCCGGGAAGTTCCTGAGCCCTCGACTATCCGCCCGGTGCGGGACTTGTTGATGACCGACGGATCCTTCTTTTCCTCTTCAGTCATCGAGTCTATAATCACGCTGTACTTTCCTATCTTCTCGTCGGTCATCTGTGAGATGTCGTCGGGCAGCTTGTCCTTCGAGAACGGCAGTTGCTGCATCAGCTCGTCCATCATGCCGGAACCGGTCACGGATTCCATCTGCTTCTGGAAGTCCTCCATCGTGAACTCTCCCTCCAGCAACTCTTCAGGATCGGTATCGAGCTGTTCCACTTTTTCGAGAAGCGATTCGAGGTCGGGCTGGCCCATTATGTCGGAGACGAAGTCGACCGGGTCGTACTCCTCGAGGTCGCCCATCTTCTCGCCGGTACCGACGAACTTGACCTTCGCATCAGAATGCTCACAGGCGACGAGAGCTCCTCCTCCTTTCGCTGAGGAGTCCATCTTCGTGACGATGACGCCTGTGATGCCGACCGCGTCGTCGAACTTCTCCGCCTGTTCCTTCGCGGACTGGCCGATGTCCGCGGGCATCACGAGGTAGACCTCTTCCGGCTCCATCACGGAGTATATCTCCGACAGCTCGGTTCTCAGGTCAGAATCCAGCGAGTTCCGGCCCGCGGAGTCGACGATACGCATGTCGACGTCAAGCTCTTTCTCCGCCTGCTCGACCACCCGGGCAGGGTCCTCCGCGTCTTTCTCGCCGTAGAACTCCGCGTCGACGTCTTCCGCGACCTGCTGTAGCTGTTCGAAGGCCGCGGGCCTGTCGGTGTCTGCGGCCACGAGTCCGACCTTGAAGCCGCGCTTCCTGTAGTAGTCCGCGAGCTTTCCCGCGGTAGTGGTCTTGCCCGCACCGTAAAGGCCGCAGAGCAGGATGTCGTGCGGTTCTTCCCTTATCTCGGCCTCGTCCCCGAGCAGTTCCTCCAACCTGCTGTACAGTATCTCGAGAACGTGTTCCTTCCGTGAAAGACCGGAGGGTGCCTCGTCCGACAGCGCTTCCTCCCGTACTTCGTCACTGAGCTCGGAGACGAGGGAGACATCGACATCGGCCTGTATGAGGTCGCGCTGGACGTCTTTCACCAGCTGCTCGACCGCCTCTTTGTCCGCGACGCTGCGAGAGGAGAACTTTTCTATGGAGTCTTTTATCCTGTCGAACATATCAGGATGTGCGTGTCCAAGGTTTAAGTGCTATCAGCCGATGTTCCAGTACTTGTAGAGGAACATCCCGAGCGCTCCGCCGAGCAGTCCTGCACCGAGCGCGAAAACAAGCGAGTCGCCGAAAGCCCTGCCCTGGAGTGATGCGTAGCTGAAGCCGGCGAGGAAAGCGAAAACAGCGGCCCAGAACGGGTTCGTCAGCAGCATGAAGCTATCCCAGGCCCGCTTCTTCCCGGTCGTGAAGAGGAAAAGGATGAGGGCTACCGTGAAGACCACTACTGCTGCGGCCCCCGCGCCGGAACGCGTGTACGCAAGGTATCCTGATAGCCCCGCGATGGAGCCGAGCAACACCATGATAGATATTTTTCCGTAGTCCACGGGCCTTTTCACGGCTTAAAGGGATAAAAGATTTTGCGGGACAGGAGGGTATATGGATTTCTCAGTAGAGACTTTCGGGAGCCAGAAAACCCGGTACTACGAGTCTGAAACCGATTCGAGCCTCCAGCTCGTCTTCCTTCCCGGTGTGTTCGACTCCTCGATATGGAGCCACCAGACCAATTATTTCTCGCAAAACTTCCGGACGGTGACGTACGAGTGCATGGAGAGCAGGGATTACAGCGACCAGATGTCTCTGATGGAGGAACTGCTGGAGCAGGATCACATAGACAACGCGGTGCTCGTGTCACAGGGTCTCGGCAACAGGCTGGCGAGAGAACTCGAGTACAGGGAGGAGGTCGTGGCCACGGTCATGACAGGAGCCCGCGACCACAGTATGGGCCTTCCGAGACAGCTTTACAGCCTCCTGACGAAGGCTTTCAAGCGTGAACCGAAGATATTCAAGAAGCTGTTCTTCTCGAGCCTGACAGAGTACCAGGTCGTCAAACAGTTCCTTGAAGATGTGGAATGTCCTGAGTACAGCGAGTACAGTTCCTTCCGGAACGGTTTCCGTGTCAGGAAGCCAGTGAAGAACGCGCTGGTGATCCACGCCCAGTCCGACCCGTTCTCGTCGCTGGAGACCGCGAGAGAGCTGAAGCCAGGGGTGTCGATAAGCGTCATCAGGGGCGCGGGAACTTTCAGTTTCTACGAGAAGCCACAGGAATACAACAAGGCGGTACTGGACTTCCTGTCAACGCTCGAAGGTTTCGTAGAGCGCAGGAAGGTCTCGAAAACCCGGGAGAAGAACCGCTCACTGAAGGAGTTCGAGCTGAAGGTGCAGAAATGAACGCAGGTATCATACTCAAGGATACCGTGGACGAAGACACATGCGTAGTATTCCTCGGGGAGGAGGTAAAGTGCTGCTCGGCAGGAACCAACGACGAGATAATAGAACTCATCGAGGAGAAACAGCCGGAGGTAATCGCAGTCGATGTAGGCGTGAAGGTATCGAAGGACGAGTTCACAAAACAAGAGGAAGAGCTCCGGGAGGAAGGCTACAGCTTCACCCCGAACTCCCACGAGACCAAGAAGGTGCGGCGTATCGAGGCATTGAAGGCCCGGCTGTTCGAGGAGCTCGGCGCGGAGCAGCCCGAGGTCATAAGGTTCGACCCGCAGATAACCGCTGACGAGCTCGCGATAAACGGCGAAGACGCGCTCAGGTCGTACGGCATCGATTCCTCAGGTATCGAAAACGCTGAACAGTTCGACGCGATGCTGGGTGCGGTGACCGCCAGGTTCTACGAGCAGAACCAGGTTCGCGACCTCGGCGTTATAATCCCTGAACCTCTTGCCGAGCAGGATTGACACCACCGACACAAAAAGCTTAAAAGAGTTTTAGGAGCAAGTAGTAAATACAGGTTTACCGCGATGGGAATGGACAAGTTTTACAGGACGGTCCGGAAGCAGTTTGGGGTCGAAAAAGAGCAGCTCAAGCGAGAGGTAAAAGACGAAGCAGTAGACGAGCTGAGGGACGAACTCCGGCAGGAGATATCCTACATCGAGGCGCAGCTCAAGGAGTACGAGCAGCTGGTCGCAGAGGTCAACCACCTGCTTTCCACGATGAGAAAGGACAGGATCAAGAAGAGAAGCAGCGGGAAGCAGATAAAGATGGACGAGTTCCAGGAAGACCTCGAGCCACTCAAGTCCAAGCTCAAGGAGCTGGAGAAGTCGATGGAGGAACGCCTCGACAGCCAGACTGCGTTCAGCTGATGAGAACTGCGAGCGAGGCAGGCAAGGTAAAGGATTTCATGTCAGGCGACCCGGAGGACCAGCTATAGAGGAAAAAACTCTGGGAATACGGCTCCAGAAGCAAAGATATCTCTTATACCCAGAGCCTTGATGCCTCAGGGTGACTACAAGAACGAGATGCCCCCTGCCATACTACTGTCACGCGAACTCGAGAGGAAAAGGATCGACGCAAGAGAACATATCTATGCCGAGGTTCTATAATAGACTATCTACGAACTCTTCCCTGTCGAACTCCTCGATGTCATCGTAACCCTGCCCTGTGCCGAGGAACGCAACCGGTTTCCCGCTTTTCTGCGAGATAGAGATTATAGCGCCGCCGTTCTCGTCGACATCCATCTTGGTGATGATGACTGCCTCGAACATGCCCTCGTATGCCTCTGCCTGTTCCAGCACGTCGTTACCGGCCAGCGCGTCGACCACCAAGAACGTGATGTCGGGGTCGTTTACGTCTATCATCTTCTCGAGCTCACCCATCAGGTTCCTGTCGGAGTGTGAGCGGCCCGCGGTGTCTATAACCGCGATCTTGCCGTTCTTCTCCGCGTGCTCCACCGCGTCGTACGCGACAGCTGCCGGATCGGACTCGTACTCGTGTGAGATAACCTTCACGCCGAGGTTCTCGCCGTGCTCCTCGAGCTGCTCGATCGACGCCGCTCTAAAAGTGTCCCCGGCGCCGAGCACCACCTCGCGGTCGAGGTAGTCCGCGAGCTTCGCAGCAGTCGTGGTCTTGCCCGAGCCGTTGAACCCGACAAGGAAAACCAACGGCGGCTTCTCCGCCCTATCAAGCTGTTCCTCGAAATCGAAGCTGTCGTCGAGCAGGTCGAGAAGTGTCTGCTTCACGGCTTCCTCGACTTTTTCTTCCGCGCTGCCCCGCCTGGCTTTCTCACCGAGCAGCTGCTCCTGGAGCTCGTCTTCGATGGCCTCCGCGGCCTCAAGCGACACGTTGTTCTGCAGAAGCTTCAGCCGCAGGTCATCCAGAAGCGGTTCGAGCGTGTCTTCGTCCAGCTCTTTCTCAGCGACCGCGGACTTCACGTTGTCGGAGAAATCCTTGACAGAGTCCTTGAATTTGTCGAGCATAGAGGAGACTATCCCGTCACGCTTTAAAAACTCTACAGGAGCTCTCGTAATATGAATCGCCCAAACGACGAACTGCGAGAGCTTTCCCACTACGCGGATAGACTTTCCAGCGAGGTCAACGAGTACAGGAATATACTTACTTTCTACAGGAAGCATATCATGTGGGAAGCTGACAACGGCCTGATGGAGAACGGGCTGGATGAGGAAGAAGTCCAAGATTACCGGCAAAAATCAGAGATAAACTCTCCGAGAAACGTTGTAGGGCTTTACAGATATGGTTTGATGCGCATCAGGTATACAGGAGCTTCAGCCCCGATGAACTTTCCTCCCTTAAATGGAGGATTGCCAGAGAGAACCTCGAAAGTATAGAGAAAGACCGGGAGGAGCTGATAGGTCTCTCCTCCGCCGGGAAGGTCCTACTGGAAGAGAGTTAAACTATCCCTGCTCTTCCATCTGCATCTGCTGGAACTGCTGCTGCATCTTCTGCATCTCCTGTTGCAGCTCCTGCATCGTAGAGTTCAGCTCTTCCTGTGTTCCCTCGAGGTCTTTCCTCCTTCCCTCGAGTACTTCTTTTGCGGCGCCGAGTTCGCGCTCCTCGAAATCGTCTCCACCTATGTTGGTGATGACTTTTTCGGTATCCTTTATCTCCGCGGCTACAAGGACTCCTGAGCCGAGGCGGGCCAGTATCTGTCTGCCATCCTCCACGTTTTCGAGGTCTTCGACCGCGTCAATGGTCTGTGACAGCTCTTCGAGGTTGTCATCGACCTGTTCTAGGAACTCCTCTACCTGTTCCATCTGCTGCTGTATCTGCTGGTACTGCTGCATCATCTGCTGCTGTCCCTGCTGTTCTCCTGGCATATTTAGGCTTCCTCCTCTTCTTCGATTGTTATCTTGCTCCGGGTAACGGAGTGCTCGCTGCCGAGCTCTGCGTAGAGCTGGTCGCGGGCGTGCTTGAGAGATTCTGCCTCGACCTCTCGCTCGAACGGGTTTTCTCCACGTCCCTGCTCTATACTACCGGAAAACTTGAATGCTGGCATATCCTACCCGGCGACTACGAACTTTTTAAACCCAACGCGGACGCAGCAGGGCTACTCCTGAAAATGAAGCGTGCGATCGATACGGCCTATCTCAGGGCCTGAAGTGGCTTCTCCCACAAGGATGCTTTCTCGGTTGCCTGCGAGTCCCGAGCCGATGTACGGCGAGCCGAGGTTGACTGTTCCGATGTCGACCTCCTCGACATCCAGCGCCTCTTTGAGTTTTTCAGCGTCTTCCTCGCTGGCCTCGCGGTGAAGCAGAACTCCACGGTTGGTGCACGCAGCACATACTCCCGGCGAAGGCAGACCCGCGACCTCCGCGACTGTCACAGGCACCTCCAGCGCGTCCTCGATTTCCTGTTTCCTGTCCTCGAGCTTGTCGCTGATGACCGCGCCTTTATCGTTCACGAGCACAAGGTTGCCAAGCGCGTTCTCCCGTGAATCCAGAACGTGAAACTCAATCGGCGACTCCTCCAGCTTCTCGCGCTCGTTCCCTGTCGTGTTCTCCGGCACGAGGATACAGTTCGAGTTGCCGGCGGTGAAAAGCCCGGCCATCCGGGTCTTGGCGATGTAAGTCTCGACGTGTTCGACGTAGAAGAAGTCCTTCCTCTTGAACCCGGGAGGGAAGATGGCCTGTGAGGAGGTGACCGTGGCGTAGAAACCGATGGAGGGTTCTCCACGGTAGTTGTAGCGTTCTATCATCCTTACATCTGCGACTCGAGCCACTTCTTCAGCGTCTTGCGGTCCTTGCCACTCTTCTCCGCTTCCAGGATGGCCTCGTAGTCAGGACTGTCGAGCTCCTTTACGGCTTCCTTGGCTTCTCCGACGGTGCCCGAGACGATCTCCTCGTAGTCTGTCTCTTCGCCGGTTTCCTCTCCTGTTTCTTCCTCTTCTTCCTCGGGTTCAGGCTCCGGTTCTGGCTCGGGCTCTGGTTCTTCTACTTCAGTTCCCGGCAGGACAGCGCGGAGACCTGTACCTGATTCTACTACCTCTACCTCGAGCCTGGCGGGCGGCTTCTCGATGCCGTTCTCCCAGATGCGGGAGTTGACCTCGGGGCTGACAGAGACTTCTTCGCCTTCCTGCTCCTCCAGCTTCTCGCGGAAGATCTTCATGGCCTTCGAGGCTCGCTTCCTGCGGGAAAATGCTCTTGCGCGGGAAAGATTGACCGTGTAGCGTGCCATCCTTTACTCGTCGGTGTCGTTCCGTCTCCAGTGACGGCTCTTCCGTGGTTTGATGGACTTGTGCTGTGCCTTCTCGAGCCCGAACGCCTTGAGAGAAACCCATCGTGGCGCGGACTTGGCTGTCTTGGCGGCCTTGGCCAGCCGCTTCTTCTTCCCGCTTGACTTGTTAGAACTCATATTTCTGTTTTCACCTCCTGAATTTTATATCTGTGTCCTCGTCCGATTTCTGGACCTCTTTAAGTATGTCCTTGAGCTGTTCATCAGTTATCTTGTCTACGCGCCCTGCACGCCCGAGCTGGGCTATCTGCATCTCGACGCTCGAAGCAAGTTCCGGTTTCGCGGCACGTATGTTGCCGAGCCGGGAACGCGCATCTTTCGTCAGGTGTTTCGCGGCCATCTCCTTGAACTGCTGGCGCTGCTCCTCGACCGCGTCTTCCCTGTCCTCGGAGCCTTCTATCTCCTGGCGGCGTTCCTCCTTCAGTTTTTCGAGCTCCTCGTCGTCTACCATCGTGACAGTTTCAGGCTACTTCCGAGGCTTTTCCGTCGAGAAAGCTCCTGCCCCTGTCGGTGATGACGCGGCCCTCTCCTTCTTCCTCTTCCACCAGATCCGCTTCCTCCAGGTTCTGGAGAGCGGTCCTGATGACCTTGCCGGAGGCTTTCTCGTGGTGCTCCGGTCCGTGGCCGTGGTTCTTCCGGCCGCCGTAAATCGTCCTGAGCCGGGAGACTCCGAGAGGTCCGTCGAGGTAGATGCGTCGCAGGATAGCTGCCGCCCTGATGTGGTACCAGTTCTCCTGGTCTGGCGTTCTTTCCTTGTGCGAGCCAGTCTTCGAGTAGTTCGTCCAGTCAGGCGCCTCGAACTCGTCTTCGAGTTCCTCCGCTACCTCCTGGATGAGGGGCTCGGCTTCTACGTCGTATGCTGTTGCCATACATCCGGTATCGCGCTAAAAACTTTTAAATGAGGGACCGGGTCAGATCACTCCTTCCTTCCACATCAGTACCGCCAGCATCGACGCCATAACCATGACTATCACAGCCAGCAGCGACAGGGCCTGTGTCAGGCTGAATACGTCCGTTACGTAACCTATCCCGGGCATAAGGGCCGCGGAGGATATGCGGGTGAGAAGGCTTTTCGCGGACAGCAACGTGGAGCGCCGGTTGGATGATACCATCTCGTTGATGTAGTCGGATATCACCGGCTGGGAGAAGCCGCGCGCCAACTGCTGGAGGAAGATGAAGGCGAAGCTGAAGATGTAGACGTAGCTGCTCATGGCTGCGAGGCTGAACACCAGCAGCCCGGATAGCAGGAGCAGTGAGTTCCTCTTCCCGAGCCGGTCTTCTATAGGGTAGGCGTACTTCGAGCTGGCGGCGGATACGATGTTGAAGCCTGCGAATATCAGGCCGAAGGAAGCGACATCCAGCCCTGTCAGCTGGAAGTAGGGCTGGTAGAGCCACAGGGAGGCCGTCAGCCCAGCTCCTATAACTGCGGCGTACAGCATCAGCCACCTCAGGCTCCGGTCCCGGAAACCGCTCTCCAGTATCTCTCTCAGTCCTGCTGCCTCTTCCTCCTCCACACTCTGGTGGTGCTCAGGCTCCCTCAGGCTATAGGCCACAGGTATCGCGAAGAGTATCAACGGGACCTGGGCGTAAAGCGTGAGACGCAGGAATATGTCGCCGAGGAATCCTCCAAGTATCGCTGCAGCTGCTGCCGCGACCATCTGGAGCGACGTCGCATTACCCCAGAGGCGCTGGTACTCTCCCTCCATGCCGAGTTCGACCAGCGAGTCGTACAGCAGCGCGGAGTCGGCACCGGAGACGAGTGATACACCTATCGCCCAGATAGTCTCGCCCAGCAGGAACTCAGGGAACGTATGGCCGAGGCTGTAGACGGCCATCCCGAGCGTCATGAAGACACCCGCGGAAAGTAACGTCTTCCTCCGGCCGAACGTGTCGGCAATGTAACCTGTCGGCACCTCGAGCAGCACCACTGCTACCGCGAAAAGGGACTGGAGCAGCATGACCTGCGTCATGTTAAGGCCGTTCTTCTGCCAGAAAACCACGATTATCGGCGTCAGCAGCAGGAAGCCTGTCAGGAACTTCAGAGCATACACCTTTGGTATGTTCCCTCTCAGGCCCGAGGTCTCGACATCGGGAAATTTCACAAAGCTGTGTTCTCGCGGCGTTTAAAATCAGTTTGCCGCCGAAAAGCAGTAAAAGCTCCCTTCCAGAGGCACCTGTATATAGCGACCGACAGGCACGCCAGGCACCTGGACCAGAACCTGGAGACCGTGAAAGCGATTTACGATACGCTTGTGGGGAAGGATGAGGTGAACGTGCGCGGCCACTGGCAGGAGGAGGGAGAACGGCTGCTGGAAAGCTCTCCCCTGAAACCGGAGTACGGCATGGGAAGCGTCCAGCTTGTCCTCCAGCAGCTGGCAGAAGCAGGGTACGCGGAAGAAGAAAGCCGGAGCGTCTTCCGCGAGTACAGCCTGGAAGATATCGAAGAGGCGGAACCTGCCGAGCTAATCTGAAAGCAGGTCCGGCTCCAGCCGCTTCTCGTCGACCTCTTCCCACAGATGCGAGCGGAACTCGTCGACCGTGAAGCCACGCTCCTCCCTCTCGTCGCGGTCCCGCACCGAGACTTCTCCCGCTTTTGCCTCGTTGTCCCCGACTATCAGCATGTACGGCACCCGGTCGTTGTGGGCGGCCTGTATCTTCTTCTCAAGCGTCCATGACCGGTCCTCGATTTCGACCCTGAAATCATCCAGATCCTCCTGAAGCTCGCGCGCATAATCGAGGTTATCGTCGCTGACAGGCAGGATGCGTACCTGCTCCGGTGCCAGCCATGTCGGGAAGTCGCCGGCGAAGTGCTCTATCATGACGCCCATGAACCGTTCGATGGAGCCGAGGATAGCCCTGTGGAGCATCACGGGATAGTGCTCCTCATTGTCCTCGCCGACGTATGTCAGCCCGTAGTTGCGCGGGATGACGAAGTCGAGCTGCACCGTTCCAAGCTGCCATTCCCGGCCTATGGCGTCCTCGACCTCGACGCCGATCTTCGGGCCGTAGAACGCACCCTCTTCCGGTTTGACCTCGTAGTCGTCGACCTTTTCCTCCAGCGCGTTCCGCAGCGCCTGCTGTGCTTCCTCCCAGAGCTCGTCGGGGCCCTGCGCCTTGTCGGGCTTGGTCTCCATGATGAAGCTCACCTCGAACCCGAACTCCTGGTACATCTCGATAATCGTCTCAAGGTGCTTCTTGACCTCCTCCTCTATCTGGTCCT
This sequence comes from Candidatus Nanohaloarchaea archaeon, assembly GCA_042218325.1. Taxonomy (GTDB): domain Archaea; phylum Nanohalarchaeota; class Nanosalinia; order Nanosalinales; family Nanosalinaceae; genus JALDAJ01. The sequence goes on along the minus strand of JBDGRE010000016.1, from coordinate 17,392 downwards.
TCCTGAGGTAAGCGTGTCCGTCGTCCTGCGTGAGCGTGCGGACCCGGAGAAGACCTGAAAGTTCTCCGGACTGCTCGTTGCGGTTGACGGTACCGAACTCCGACAGTTTTATCGGGAGCTCGCGGTACGAGCGCTTGTCGGAGTCGAAGATGTGGCTGTGGTTGGCGCAGTTCATCGGTTTCAGTCCGTATTCCTCGTCGTTCTGCTCCCAGGCGAACATCTCGCCCTCCTCCTTGAACGCCTCGTAGTGGCCGGTCCTCTTCCAAAGCTCCGCCTTATTCAGTTCCGGCGTCCAGACCTCCTCGTAGCCCAGCTCCTCGTTTTTCTGCCTGATGTACTCCTCGAGCTCGCGGCGTATTTTCATGCCGGCTCGGTGGTAGTGCGGGCCTCCCGGCGCGAACTCGGGCACGGAGAACAGGTCCATCTGCTGGCCGATACGGCGGTGGTCGCGTTTCTCGGCCTCCCTCCGCTGCTCGAGGTACTCTTCGAGCTCTTCTTCCGTGGGGAACGCAGTTCCGTAGACGCGTGTCAGCATCCGGTTCTCCTCGTCGCCGCGCCAGTAGGCGCCCGCTATCTCCAGCAGCTTGAAGCCGCCGATCTCGCCAGTCGAGGAGACGTGTGGGCCCATGCACAGGTCGCGGAACTCACCCTGCTCGTAGAACGAAACTGTTTCACCGCCCGATGCCTCCTCCTCAAGTATCTCCTGCTTGAAACGGTTGTCGCTGAAGAACTCCTCTGCCTCTTCCCGAGAAACTTCCTCCTTCTCGATTTCGAGGTCCTCCGCTATTATCTTCTCGGCCTCCTGTTTTATCTCTTCGAGGTCCTCCTTGTCAAGTTCTACGTTCGCGATGTCGTAGTAAAATCCATCCGAGGTCCAGGGTCCGATGGTCAGCCTCGCATCCGGGAACTTTCTCTTTAGAGCCTGCGCGAAGACGTGTGCTGCGCTGTGCCGGAGTACGTCGATGTACCCGTCGCTCTCCTCAGTTACTATCACGAGTTCGTCGCCGTCTTCGAGTTCGTGCTCCTTCGCCACGAGGTCGCCGTTGACCTTTCCTGCTACAGTATCTTTTCCGAGTCCTTCTCCTATCTCGTAGGCCGCGTCCTCCACTGTCGCGCCTTCTTCGAGGTCGAGCGTGGAGCCGTCCGGCAGTTCTACTTCCATCATACATGTACACACCGGGAGAAGCTATTTAGAAGATTTCGGAGGCTGGAGATGTCGTAGCTATACACGTGACCGCGGGGTAAAGTAGCCACCCTTCATTGGAATCAAGAGTGTATTGCCGGTTCAAGCTTAAAAGGGTGGTCGCGGGGAAAAAAGAAAGTAAAAAAATAGGTAGAAGTAGCTACTGGACCATCCCTGGCGACATCTGCGTGAGACCGGCGAAAGCCGCCCCCATAGCGAATACCAGGATGACCACTACCGCGGCGATCACGAGTCCTGGTAGGACTATAGCCCCGAGCGCCCTCCATGTGGAGAGACCCTGGAACTCTTCCAGGCCTCTTACCTGTATGTAGAGGCCGTAGATAGCGAGAACCAGGTTTACCAGCCCCCCGACTACCGGGACGAGAGACATCAGTGACGTGATCGGCGAGATCGCCGTGGCGTACTCGAAGACCGAGAGGGTCTCGCTGTAACCTGCATCTCCCCCAAGCAGCGCCACGAAGATGTGGACAAGTCCCGCGGAGATCAGCAGGCCTATGATAGCCATTATGGGCGAAAGTACCAGTACCCCCAGCGCCACCATCGCGCTGCCCGCGAAAGGCAACGTCTGGCCGAGCTGCGTCGGTCCGAAGAACCCTGCTCTTGCAGCGTTGAAAACTGCCGCGAGGACGACCGAGACGATCGCGAACTTCAGTGAGTAGCCGAAGCCGTCACGTCTCTCTTCGGTCCGGAAGTACTCGGAAGGTCCAGTAAGAACTGACTCGAAAGTCTCGAGCCATTCGTCGAGTAGTTCCATAGTGTCTTAATCTTACGTCCCCTTCCTTAAATCAGCGGCGATTAAAGACTTCCACAGTTATTTAACGGCTTCCCTTCCAAGACGGTTTATTGATGAGAAATACGGGGTTCCCGCCATACTGTCATTTTTCATACCTGGACTTGGACAGATAGTGAAGGGAGAGTTATGGAAGGGTATAGGTATTGCTCTCGGCGCGCTGATAGCAGGAGCGCTGGTCATCATTCTTATAGGGTTCATACTTTATCCTGTGATCTGGTTCTACTCGATATACGACGCCTACAACCACGTACCCAGCAGCGATAAATAATTCCCGGCCGAATCACTCAAGCATGATACACGTTCTCCGGCTCGGTCACCGTGCTGGCCGCGACGACCGCATCTCCACCCACGTCGGGCTTACCGCACGGCAGTGGGGATGCTCGGGCATCACGTACAGCGGCGAGCGCGACCGCCCGATGATGAAGTCGATACGCGACATAGTGGAGCGGTGGGGCGGCGATTTCTCCGTCGAGTACCGGGAGGACTGGAGGAAAATCCTCGACGAGTTCGAGGGCGCGATAGTACACCTCACTATGTACGGCGAGCGCGTAGATGAAAAGGAGCAGGAGCTACAGGACGCGTTCCAGGAAGGCGATTTTCTTGTCGTGGTCGGTGCTGAGAAGGTGCCGCAAGAGGTATACAGGGAGGCGGACTACAACATCTCGGTCGGCAACCAGCCTCACTCGGAGATCGCGGCGCTCGCAGTGCTGCTCGACCGGTTGACGGCGATAAAGGAAGACTTCGAGGACGCGGAGATAGAGGTAGTTCCGAGCGGAGAAGAGAAGCTGACGAAAGAACCCGATCAGTAATCTGATTTATGGCTCCTGAGCTCGCTCTTCAGAGCTTCAGAGGGGTCCTCGTCTTCGGCGATTTCGATTCCGAGAAGTATCTCTTCGATCAATTCTTCGACATCCTCGTCGACCTCCGTGTTGTCCAGAAACCTTTCTCTTTCCTCACCGGTTATGCTGCCGAGATTTCCGTGCCGGTCGAGAGGCATTATGCGGGAAGCCGCCTGGTTGACTTTATCGTTTACAGCGTCTCTTCCGTTCCTGACCGTACGTTCGAGTTTTTTCTCCTTTTCTCTCTTTGCATCAAGAGCTGCCTGGAGCGTATCGAAGTTCTCATCCAGGACATCGAGGTAGAAGTCTACATCTTCCTCTCCTATAAGAGGATGGCCTTCTGCATCCTGCCCCGCCTCTTCGGCCCAGGCATGCAGGTTCGTAAACCTGCCCCTTAGATCCCTCAGGCGGATCCTGTCCCCCTCTCTTATCTTATCCACGTGGAACTCTACTGATTCCGGTGTCCCGAAATGTGTCCTTGGAACACCGTAAGTCTCCGAGTAAACATCCTCGATATGGTTCAGTAATATCTCAAGAGGTTCCTTGGCTGACTCGTAAAGACTCTGCAGCTCCCTGTATTCCTCTCTTTCCTCCAGGAGTTCTTCCCTGTCGACTGAATAGGCTATCAGGAGCTCAGACATTATCTCGGTGCGTATCTCCTCTCTTCCTACCTCCGATACCTGTCCCGGGTCCAGTGAGACATATATAGCGTCAGAAACCGGGTCGTACTTTGCAGTGTTGGTATCCCCTATAATGGTACTGTAACGGATTTCTGGCATCATATCCTGGTCTAGACCGTAACCCTTCAACTCCAGATCCGCCTCAATTGAGACCTCCAGAAGCCTCTCCCGGATCTCCTCATTAATCATATGTTACTAATTAGCCACAGCAATTAAAAGGCTATTCTGGGCGGTGCGGCCCTATCTCGAACTTCTTGCCGTCTTCTCCAAGAAAGGAATCTTCGAACACTTCCCGGGCCTCGTCAAGCAGCTCTTTCTCCTTGCCGCCGCGGTAACGCCTTGAGAGATGTGTCAATGCGAGCCTGTCGACCCCCGCCTCTTTCGCTATCTCCGCGGCCTGTTTCGCCGACGTGTGGTAACGTCGGCTGTCGATGAGTTCGTGGCCGACAGTAGACTCGTGGATCAGCAGGTCCGCGCCTTCCGCGTGGTCGATGAGGTTCTGGCATTTCGCGGTATCACCGGAGTAAACCACCTTGCGGCCCGGCATCTCTTCCACGACTTCCCCCGGTTCGATAGTTTCGCCCTCCCACTCTATGGACTCTCCCGACTTCAGCTTGCCGATCTTCGGCGAGCTGCCGAGACCGAGTTCTTCCATCTTCTGTTTGTTGGCCTTGACGCTGTCCTCCTCCTCGAACACGTATCCGAAAGCGTTGACGCTGTGATCCACCTCGAATGGTCGGACCTCGTAGCCCTCTCCCACGATACCGTCGCCCTCGACCACGTCTTCCACGAATATATCGTAGTTGCGGTTGAAGTAGCCGGTGTCAAGTATGCGTTCCGTGAACTCCTCGGTCCGGGGCGGACCGTAGATGTATAGCGGGTGCTCGCGGCCCTCCATCTCCAGCGTCTGTATCAGCCCGAGGAGGCCGGAGAAGTGGTCAGCGTGCCAGTGGGTTATGAATACGCGAGAGACCTTCATCAGGCCGAGCTTGTCCATCATCATCCGGCGCTGTGCTCCCTCTCCACAGTCAAATAGGATGCGCTCACCCTGATAGTTTATCATGTTCGCCGGCAGGGATCTCTCGCGTGTAGGAACCGCGCTCGAAGTGCCGATAGTCCATACGTCCATGATGAAGGATTGGGTCGCTATTCTTTAATCGGTTATTGGACCGCATCGACAGGTATATAAGTAACTATCTATAAGTAACAAATATGTCAAGGTTTCCTGTGGGCGGTGGTGACTACATATCTTGGGAGGAGATTCCCGGTCATAGGCATGATGCAGAGGACAAAGAAGCAGCCATAAAAGACCTACAGATCGATTTTCTGGCGGAAGAGAGTCTGGAGAGGCGGAGAGAACAGGAAACTTCCAGAAGCATCCATGCCCTACAGCTCGAGGTGGAGAAAGAGCTACAGCAGAGAGGCAATATCTTCGTTTACGGGATACTTGAAGGCAAGATATTCCCAGCGGTAGTCTCTCCCGAGGGCGATAAAGACGCCTACGCAAGTGAGGAATGGCTACAAATGGCCGAGAATATGATAAGTATCGAGACCGCGATAAGCTACTCGGAAAAGGAAGAACAGCTGGGGGAGACGCTGAAGGATATGAGATACGAGCTCCCCAAGGGACTTGAAAACCGCGCCTATAGACTGATCGAGAACGCGGGCGCCCAGCCGGACGAACTGCATGAAGAGGTAGAAGGCACCTATGTACTCCCCATGCTAAGCGATGAGGAATACGAACAACTCTAGTCTCGAACGTAGATATACCGTGTCAGGTTCCTGTGGACGTAGACCTCGTACTCCGGCTCCATTCCCTTGAGCTCCGGCTGGTCGCTCATGAACACCGCCGTTCCGCTGCAGATATCCTTTATGATTTCAAGGAAATCCTCTACAGGTTCACCCTCCACCTTCGACGCCTCTCCGTAGGGCAGGTCGGTGACGACCGCGTCGAACTCCCTGTCGAATATCTCCGGCGCGCCAGCTATCTTGCCCTGCCTCACGTCATGCGCTAAGACGCCGTACTCCTCGAGGTTCTCCCGGGTTCCTTCCACCATCTCCTCCTGGACATCGAGGCCGTGGACTCCTACACCGCAGAGACCGGCCTCTATGAGGATGCCGCCGGTACCGCAGAACGGGTCGAGAAGGTGTTCGCCCGGCTTCACACCCGACAGGTTGACGAGTACACGAGCCAGGACCGGGTCGAGAGACACCGGCGAGGAGAACGGCCGCTCCTGGTTCTTCCTTTTCTCGAAAAGACCGCGGTCGATATCCTGTACGAGCCGGCACAGCACATACCTATCATCAAGCAGGTAGACCCTAAGGTTCTCATCCGGGTCCTCCAGATCCACCTCGTTGTTCGACGTTTCGAGCGCACTGCCGAACTCCTCTTCAAGCGCCGCGGTATCGTGCCCGGCTTCCGTGACCTCTACAGCGCGGACAGCGAAACTGCCTTCCGACCTGTAACCCGGCTCCTCTCCGAGTTTTCCGCTTTCCAGGACCTCCGAGACCTCGTGGACAAGCGCGAGCCGCCTCAGCTGGCCCTCCATCGGTTCCGCCGCTGTCGCGAAACAACCCTGCCGGTCGATACCGGTCTCGAGCTGCTGGGAATCCAGGAAACCCTTGAGTTCGTGCTCAGCGAGCTCCATGTCCTCCCCGGCAAGCAGGTATGCGTAGGTCACGGTTCACAGCTCCACGGGACCCCGGTTTCTTATCCTGTTTTTCCACAGCCAGCTGGGGAAGTCGATTAGCAGATGCAGGACCGGATGGTGCTCCGGGTTGAAACGCTCCAGCTCCGCAACGAACTCTCCGCGCATATCCCGGTGCCGGTAATCCTTGAGTTCGACACTGGTCCGTTTCCTGTCGTCCCGGTAGGTGTCCTCATCCCTTTGTTCCAGCGCGGCAAGCGCGAGATCCGAGCTATGTTCCTCAGGTAGCATCTCCTGCCACTCCTCGCTGCTGATCACGACATCGCGGTTGTATCCCGCGGACTTCAGCTTCTCCACCAGTCCCTCTTTCATCTTTCTGCACCGTTGTCGAGCGTGTTGAGGCTTATGTATCCTATGACGAGGCCGGGCCAGTACGTGGTCATCCGGAAGATTATGGCCGCGAGCAGCGCCGAGGCAAAAGTGATTTCGGGCACGAACACGGTCAGCAGCCAGGCCATCAGCGCCTCGAAGGTCCCCGAGCCGCCCGGTGTCGGCGAGAAGTTGCCGAACGACACCAGAGTCAGGACGAAGTAGAGAGGCGTGAAGTCAACATCGAACCCGAGCGACAGCAGTATGAAGTAAAGGCAGCCGAGCTGGAGCAGGAAGCCGAGGTGTGCCACCGACGCGACCTTCAGCAGATGGCGGGGACTTTCCCCTATTGTGCGGAACGATTTCTCGACCCTTTCCAGCTTATTCCTCGCGAGGTCGACGATGCTCTGGCCCCTGCCGAGCAAATCAGAGAGTTTTTCCAGGAACCCGAGTATGGCGCCCTCTATCTTGCCGGCCTCGAACCACAGCAGGTAAACTATAGTTCCGCCCACGACCGTGGCAAGAAGCGCCATGTAGACCGTCTGCAGTACTATCTGCTTCAGCGAGCCGAATAGCAGCAGGTAGAAAGCGCCGCCGATCATGAACGTGAAGAAAGGCACCGCGTTGATTATATCTGCGGAGAAAACGGTAGAGAACGCTTTTTCATAACTCGCATCAGTGTTCTTCGATACTATGTAGGCCATAACCGGTTCGCCGCCGAACTGGCCTATCGGCGTTATCGAGTTCATGAACTGGCCGGCCATGAAAACCTTCAGCGACCTGAAGTAAGTGATAGAGACCTCCATGGTCTGGAAGAAGCTGTGCCAGACGTACGACCACAGAAGGAACACGGATAGCCCGAAGACGAACGCTGGCACCAGCATCATGGTTTCCGCGGTCTTCAGGGCCTCGACGAACCGGTTTATGTCCGCGAAATACACCATACCCCCGATTATCGCGGTCGAGACCGAGAACCACAGCAGCTTGTACAGTCTAGAATTCATACCGGTTCACCTCGCCACATTCCTCGCAGTGGTAGTTGACCACGGAGTTCTTCGAGTTTATACGGACGCGGCAGTTAACACCGGGCTTCAGGAAGCTGCCGCAGTTGTGGCAGAACCGTTTCCTCAAATCCTCAGGTACTGAGACGTTGTACGACATCCCGATTTCCCGGGCCAGCTTGACGTAACGATCCGCGAGATGCTGTGCGTCGTCACGCTCCTCCGTTACGCGGCGGTCGGCGACTTCGAACAGCCTGCGGATGCGCTCCTCGCCGATAGCCCGGGACATAGAGTTGAAAAGTACACCGTGACTTTTTAGTCTTCACTCCAAGAGGAGGAAACAGTGAAGATAAGCCATTACTTCGAGTGGGAGCGGTGGATAACCGGCGGGCAGATGCAGTCCGTCAGGAACCAGAGGAAGAATATGAAACGAAACGGAATCGACTACACTACATCTCCGGAACTTGACTGCGATATCCTGCATCTCAACAACATGGGACCGCGCTCCGTTTACTACGCGAAGAGAGCCCGGATGAAAAAAGTGCCAGTAGTTATCCACACGCACCAGACCGCAGAGGACTTCCAGAACAGCTTTGCGTTCTCGGACCTGATCTCGAGGCCGATGAGACCGTACCTCGAGTACGTCTACTCGCTCGCCGACGTGCTCATATGCCCGTCGGAGTACAACAGGAGGACTATCGAGGGCTACACAGGTGCGGAGAAACGGGTCATCAGCAACGCTTTCGACCCGGAGAAGCTCGAAGGATTCGAGGGTCTACGGGAAGAGTACCTCGACCGGTACGACCTGGAGCCGCCGGTCGTTTTCAACGTCGGACACGTGATAGCCCGTAAGGGACTCGAGACTTTCATCGAGACCGCGGAGAGGATGCCAGAGCTTGACTTCGCCTGGTTCGGCTACATCAACCCTACCGGCGGCCGTTTTGGAAGATACCTGCAGAGCCGGGAGACGCTGGAGATGATAGAGAAATCGCCCGAGAACTGCACCTTCACGGGCTACATCGAGGACATCCGCGGGGCGTTCGCCGCAGGAGATATCTTCTTCTTCCCGACACACAACGAGAACGAAGGGATAGCGCTGCTCGAGGCGATGGGCTGCGGCAAACCTCCCGTGGTGCGTAACATCGAGACCTTCAAGTGGCTGGAAGACGGACAAAATTGCCTCAAGGCCGGTGAAGACTTCACCGATGCGCTGGAGAGACTGAAGGACGAGGAGGAACGGAACCGGATGGGTAAAAACGCAGAGAAGAAGAGCCAGGAGTTCTCGCTCGACGCGGTCGGCGGCGAACTGGTATCGGTCTACGAAGAACTGGTTTAAAAACAGTTCCTGCAGGGTAAACTTACATGCGGATAGGTTTCTTCTCCGGCGTCTACTTTCCGAGGAAAGACGGTGCCTGCTACACAGTGAAATCGTGGAAACAAGAACTGGAGAGCCGCGGGCACGATGTATACGTCATCTACCCGGGAGTGGACGAGTATGAGCCAGGGGAGAACGAGATACCTGTCGCTTCGATGCCTGACCCCTGGTACGAGGGCCATCGCTGGCCCTTACCGCTCGGCACGAGGAAGTTCCCGGAGCTCGATGTCGTCCATTGCCATTCGCCAGGGCTCCTCGGCCTTATGGGGAGGTACTACGCCTGGAGAAAAGATATACCCAGCATATTCACATTCCACACCCCGCTCGAGGAGTACGCCGAGGGATTCTTCAAATCGAAGGCGCTGTCCCGTTTGCTCGGGAAGATATTCGTGGAGATCGATGAGCGGTACCTCCGGACCTTCGACCGCGTGACTTCCAACACCGGCGAGCTCAGGGACCGGGATGTCGATGCGCTCGAAGTCCCTGCAGGAGTGGACACAGGCTTCTTCTACGCGCGGGTGGACAGCTTTCTCGACGAAACCGGGTGCCAGAGGCCTTTCGCCGGTTACTCCGGCAGGCTGAGCGAGGAGAAAAATATCGAACATATACTGGAGATGGCGGAAGGATTCGAAGGGACGGTATTCGTGGTCGGGAACGGGCGCCAAGAAGACGAACTCAAGGAGATTTCGGGAGAGAATGTGGTGTTCATGGACTACCTGCCACGGGAGAATTTACCGGAGTTCTACTCCGGGCTCGACGTGTTCGTCCACGCATCGGACGCGGACACTTTCAGCCTTACCTCGATGGAGGCCAACGCCTGCGGTACTCCAGTGGTCGCGCCGGATGTCCGGCCTTTCACAGCTGTCATTAACGGGGAGAGCGGCGAGCTGTACAGTTTCGGGGACACAGCAGATTTCAGGAGAAAAGTGGAAAAAGCACTCGAGAAAAACTACGATACGAGAGGTTCGGCGATGCGTTACTCTGTTGACAGCTCCATAGACAGGCTGGAAGATATCTATGGTGGTCTACATGGCGGCTGACAACGTCGATATATTCAAGAAAGTCATATTCCGCATACCGTCGGAGAGACAGAACCTGCTCGCATTAGCAGGGACAGGCCTGCTGTACAGTATAATCTTCTACCTTTCGCTGCGGGCCTTTGCGGGCAACCTGGTGGAGCTTTCGGCCATCGAACCCCTGCTGATACCAGTCTTCTGGTTCTCGACCTTTATGGTGCCTTCGGTAGTTTCAGGGGAGCTGCTGCACCGCCTGCTCCCTGATTACCCCCGCAAGTGGGGTTACTTCCTCGCGCTCTGCAACCAGTCTATACTGTTCGTGTTCCTGCTGATATTCTCCGGTGCGGACAGTATCGCGAACGCATGGAGCGTGACCTGGCTGGGGACGACGACGCTGTTCCTCAGCAATTTGCTTGTGCTCCTCCTGACGCTCGGCTACGGGCAGGTCAAGCGTATCGCGGTCCTGAGCATCGTGCATCCTCTTCTCGTACTGGCGTCCTTCCACGTGATACTCGGCTCCTACCTTACCATACCGCTCGAAGTGTACTTGCTGAACGCAGGTATAATACTTCTCGCCGGCGCAGTACTGCTCGCCGCTCTCGGCATCGTGGAGTTCCTCCTCAGGGCGAACGTCTCCGGCGTATCCGTGCTGAGCCTGACCTCCGCCCTGCTCCAGAAGAAACAGGAGGCCATCGACCTCGGCTACCCGACCTGCCCGGAGGTACAGACACTGGAGATTGAGAACGAGACAGGGAAGACAAGGATCGCCGTGCCGTGGATACATCCCGGACCGCTGGAAGGTTTCGGCGGCGGCCGCATAACCAGCGACATAATCGAGGAGCTGAACAAGGACGGAGAAGGATTCTTCTTCCACGTACCCTCGACGCATAAATCCGACCCGACAGACCCTGGAGACTACCGGAAGATAGTAGAAGCGCTTGAAGACCCCGAAAAGTTAAGGGAGGCCTCGAGGCTACTGAAAAGAGAGCACGACGATATAACGCTCTACGGGCGCCGCGTAGACGGCAAAAACATCGTCTTCATAGACATGGAGTACGACGACGGCGAGATATCCATCCTCCGCGAAACCATAGACACGGAAGATACCGTCCTGATAGACCTGCACAACCATGAAAAGACGCTTGAAGCGTCGAAAAGGCAGGAGCTGTGGTACAACACCGAGAACGCGCGGAACATCCGGCAGCACATAGAGGAGTTCATAGAGGAACTCGACGAACAGCCCGTACACGAGTACAGCGCAGGCTTCTCGACGGGCATCGAAGGTACGCCTGTTTTCTCGCTCGTGGAAGAGGTCGACGGCCAGCGAACCCTGCTGTTCGGGATAGAGGGCAACGAGGCGTCGCCCGAGCTGCTGGAACTTGAGCAGCGGTACCGGGAGGAGTTCGGCGAGGTGATGCTGTTCACCACCGACACGCACGAGAGCATCCACGATCTCAGCTCAATGCAGCAGGTCGATTCGGACCGCGTTATCAAGACTGTCGAGGCAGCCCGCAAGAGTCTTTCCCCTGCAAGCATCGGTATCGCGTCCGGCAAGGCCGAGAAGATGAAGCTTCTGCAGGAAGATTACCACAGCCTGATTTTCTCCATCAACATACTCGTCCGGCTGATACCCCTTACTCTTTTACTGCTGTACATCGGACTTGTGATATGGTTGTTCTGAGATGATCGAGGAGCTTGCGAAAAAAGTCTCGCACAAGTATCCTTTCGGCGTAGACGACTTCTTCCAGCAGTTCATAGGCAGTGTCATACTCACAGCGCCTTTCCTCTTCACCGAGGAGGTCTGGACTCTTGCAGCCAACATGTCCAGCGTACAGGGCCTCGTGATGGCCGGCTTCTCCCTCGCTATCGGGCACGGCGTGCTATACGTGGCGCACCAGGAACGCGACTGGAACAGCGAACGCAAGCTGCTCGGCGTCACATTCCGGTACCTCTCACTCATGGGCGTCGCCTTCGGAACAATCCTGGTACTGATATTCGTCACCGGAGCGCACTCTACTTTCAACTCGGGGATCATCGAGACAGTGAAGGCTATAGCCCTTATGTCGCCGTTCTCGGTCGTGGGCGCGGCGACAGCGGACAGCCTGATATGAGAGCTCGTAACCGGTAAACTGCTGGCGCCACAGTTTATCTTTAAAGATGAGAGTGAGGAAACCATTCTCATGCCGGTGATCGAAGTCGAAAACCTGGAGAAGACCTACAAAAAGGGTGGCTGGAAGTTCTGGAACGATCCCCAAGAAACAGACGCTCTTAGAGGCATAGATTTCGAGGTCGAGGATGGAGAGATATTCGGGATAGTAGGACCTAATGGCGCAGGAAAGACCACTCTGGTAAACATACTGAGCGGGCTTCTGTACAAGGATAAAGGGAATGTCAAGATATTTGACAAGGAGTCAAGACGGAACAGGGAAGAACTCGCGAACAGAATGAACGTAGCGACCGCCTATTCCAGACTCAGCGGAAATCTGACGGTAGAAGAAAACCTCAGGGTATTCGCAAAGATATACGATGTGGAAGATGCACGAGAGAAGATAGACCAAGTTCTTGAACTGTTCGAGATCAGTGAACTGCGTGGAAAGAAGATTTACCATCTATCCGCCGGGCAGAAGACAAGGGCCAACCTCGCCAAGAGCTTCATCAACCAGCCGGAGATACTTCTGCTTGATGAGGCCACCGCAGGACTGGACCCTCATATAGCCGATGTCACCCGCGAGGCGATACGCGAAATCAACCAGGAGCACAGGACTACCATAATCATGACCTCACACGACATGGAGGATATCGACTCCCTGTCCGACAGGATGATGTTTCTCCACCAGGGAGAAATCTTGCGGGTAGGAACACCCAGAGAACTGAAGAAAAATATACACGTCAAGGTGCTGGAAGTCACCGTCGATGAAGTGAACAAGGATTTCAGGGGCCTGGTGAAACATCTCGAAGGGGAACTGGAAGGCAACACGGGCAAGATGAAGATAGAGCAGGAAGACCACATAATCGAGATACTTGACAGTATCAGTGAGATAGACGTAACGGTCATCGACATCGAGGCAAGGAATCCTGACCTGAACGAGGTTTTCAGGAAAGTTGCGAGGAATGAATTATGAAGGTCAACAGGATAGAAGCCCTGGTGATGAAGTACTACTTCAACATGAAGAGGAACCTGGACAGGATTTTCGATATCTTTTACTGGCCCGTGATCGGGCTTTTCACCTGGGGATTCACCACGCTGTACCTGGAGGATGTCACAAAGTCTTCGCGTTTCATATCATTCTTTCTCTCCGGCCTGATACTCTGGACGATGGTCCAGCGCTCACAGCAGGATTTCTCGACCGCTTTACTCGAGGATTTCTGGAACCAGAACATCTACAACACGTTCACCTCACCCCTGACAAACCTCGACCTCTTCACGGCCACGACGCTTTACGCGGTTTCGAGAGCCCTGATCGCATTCACATTCATGGCTCTTCTTTCCGCGATTTTCTACCCGTTCAATATCTTCAACGTGGGCCTCATCGCGATAGCGCTCCTGTCATCACTGCTCGTGCTTTTCGGGAGCGCCATAGGAACGTTTGTTTCGGGCCTGATATACCGGTTCGGACAGAGGATACAGGTTTTCGCATGGAGCACCATAATGATCTTGCAGCCGTTCTCACTCGTCTACTACCCGCGTGAAACTCTTCCCGGCGTCTTCAAGACCGTTTCCTTCGCGATACCTACGTCTTACATCTTCGAAGGCATGAGAGCCGCTATACAGCAGAACATCATCCCATGGGGCCAGGTACAGGTCGCGTTCCTCCTGACCATGGTTTATCTGCTGGCGGGTTATGTCTTCCTGGCCTACATGCTGGAGCAATCCCGGCAGAAGGGTTACCTCGCACAGAACGCATAGAGAGGTTTCATAACCATCAACCCGTCCACTCATAAGCTTAAACGGGGAAGACCTCAACATGGTAACCAAGGAAGATGTCCGGGAACAGCTGAAGGAGGTCATCGACCCGGAGCTGGATATAAACATAGTCGACCTGGGCCTCGTATACGAGATAGAGGTCGAGGACGGCGATGTCGAGATACTGATGACGCTTACCACTCCCGGGTGCCCCCTGCATGGAGTTTTCGACGATCTGGTCAGGCGCGAGGTCAACGAACTGGAGGAGGTCGATTCGGTTGACGTGGAGCTGACGTTCGAGCCCCGCTGGTCGCCCGACGAGATGTCGGAGGAGGCGAGGGACAAGCTCGGCAACGTGCCTGGTATGCAACTGTTCTAGCCAACTATCCGCAGCCTGTAGCCTGATTCCACGTCATCCATGTGCTGCTCGATGCGTCGCGCCACCTCACCCGACAGCTCCGATATACGTTTCATCCCTTCACCGGCGACCTGCGGGTCGACGTAACGGCCCTTGGTCTTCACCTCTATGTCGTAGTTCTCCGGGTCGCGCTCGACCTCGAAACCGCCTTTCAGCGTATCGAGCTTTTCCTCTATCACATCGTCTCCTGAGCTCTCCAGGACCCCGAGGACTTCCCTGTCGGTGCCGAAGAAATCGTCCTCTTCTATCAGGCCTATCTCCAGCGCCCTCCGCAGCGCCTGCGCGAAGACCTCCATGAAAGCGGCCTCTCTCGGGTTAGCCCATATCTCCTCGTCAGCCTGTATGTATCTCAGGGCGTACTCCTCCGAGATGCCTTTCTTGGAGATGACGAACTTTCCGTCGACGACTTCAAGCCCCTCGAAAAGGTGCCGTACCATTTCACCGGTATACTTTCTCACGTCTCGAAGGAAGTAGTCTATCCTGTCCGCGCATAGATCGGGTGCTTCGCGCTCCAGCAGCGGGAAGTTGTCCTCGTCAAGTATGTAGTCGACCTCGAGGCCGTGTTTCTCAATTATACCCGGTATCTCCGAGTCCATTACCACGTCTTCAAGGAAGCTGTCGTGGTACTCGTGGTCGCTGTTCTGGAAGACGAAGTCCGCGACATGGGAGAAAGCGGTGTGAGGCACATCGTGCAGCAGGCCAGCGACCTGTTCTTCTATCGACGCGTCGAACTCGCGGAGCAGCAACATGACTCCGAGAGTGTGCTGGAACCGTGTAAGCTGCGGCTTTCCGTCGTCGAACAGCGGTTGCGGCCCCATCTGGTGCACCTCCTTCAGGCGCTGTACCGGACCGGAGCGTATAAGCTCCTTCAACAGTTCGCTTTCCACCGTCTTTTCCCCGTAAACCGGGTCTTCGAACTTCACAGGAAACCTGTCGTAACCGTATCTTAAACAGTTAACCCGAGAGCTCCTCCATGAGCTCCCGGGCGCGTTCTGATGCTTCAGGAGGCTCGTCCCTGTTGGCTATCAGCCTGCCGTTCAGGAGTGTGTCCCAGGTACCATCCTCGAATTTTTCTACCCTTACTTCCAGTTCTTTTTCTTCGTGCCGCCAGAGGCTGTGTACGCCGTCCCTGTCGACACCATGTCTGGACCATTTATCGATACGAATCACCTTGAAACAGGTGATAACCAATTTTAAGAGGTCGTATAAAAAATATCGGCCGGCGGACAGCCACTAAGCTGTAAAGGAGGTCTTAAACGTCACCTCAGCGCTTATAAACTGTATATAGCCCCTATAAAATCAGGACTCCACTTTTAAAAATAGCAGGGAATACACTGGTATGAGCATCGAGACCTTCGAGGAACTGGAGGAAGGGGACCAAATCCTCTTCAACGACAGGAAGCACCCTCTTGAGGTCGAAGCAGTCGACGAAAACAGGATTCACGTAGAGGGTCCACAGGGCGGCGAGTACATCCTTTTCCCGGCGGAGGACGACCCCGAACTCGTGCTTGTGGCGAGGAAGGGTTCGCGGCGCTACGCCTCGAAGGTAGAAGACCTCAGGAAGACCGGGGAATGGAAACAGGTCTCAGAGGACAGGTGGGAGCACACCTCCGGCACCAGTATCGAGCTGGTGGAGAACGAGAGCGGCTTCTGGACCATAGAGACCGGCCTGGAAGCAGATATACCGAGATACGGGTTCTCCAGCAGGGAGTTCGCCGAGGAGAATGCCGAGGGATTGGTAGACGATAACCCCGAGGGCTAGAAAAATAAGAAAGAAGTTTTTGCCTGTTACTCTCGTGGCTCTGGCTCTTCTTCCCAGTCACCAGGGCTTTCTGGTTCTTCTACCTGCTCTTCCGTAGATGAGGCAGAAGATCCTGTCGTGCTGACTCCTGCCATCTGGCATACCGGGCACTTGCGTGTGTAACCTGTTACCAGGAGTACGAGGCCTGCAGCCCCGATGACTCCAGCTACTACAGGAGACATCGCCACGTATTCAAGGAAGCCGGCAGCCGATACAGCAGCTAGCACTACCCCGAGTACGAGCCGGACCATGTGGTCCGTGTCGCCTACATTGGTTTGCATAGCGCTGTTATGCCGGAGCTCGTTTTTAAAATATGCGGCGCTGTGGCCTGTAAAGGCCTCAGGAGGGCTCTTTTAGAGGTCCTGCTCGAGGAACCTGTCCTTGATCACTGGAGACGGAACCATGCAGGACTCTCGTCTCCCGAACAAAAGGTACCGGATGCGGGCGACCAGACTGTAGCCGAGGTCTCTCAACGGCTTGGGGACTGCTTCGAGGAGGTATGCCGCGATGCGCCATCCTCCTCCGAGTCCTTTGAGAAGTCTTAATGCTGCCGTGGAGCGGGTGTAAGCCTGCCCGTCTTCCACCAGCACGAAAGTCTCCAGTTCACCGGCATCCACTCCTACCTCATCCAGTATATCCTTCCCGGTGTCCGATCGCAGCGGGGCGAAACGGAACCTCTCCTCGCTGTCCCGGGCGATTGTGAACCTCACTAAGCCGCTGCAGAGGTCGCAGAGTCCGTCGAACAGGACTAACGTGCGGCCTTTCTCAGGTAGTTCTCCGTGCTCCATGTTATCCACTACTTTGTCCACCTGTTTAACGCTGTCGCACAGACGACCAGATACAAGTGCAGCCCTTGTCTATCCTTCTTCCGCGAATATCTGCCTATCCCGGGCCTTTTCGACCACATCCTGTAAAATCGCTGCCCTGACCCCCCCTGGTGTCCTCCGCGTCGCTGATCCAGCAGCTGAGCTCCAGTTCGGCCTCATCGCCCTCGAGCCGGCGATAGCTGACGGCAGGTTCAGGATTCTCCAGCACAGAGCTGTTCTCTCTCGCCCGGCCTTCGAGTAGTTCTTCTACCTCTCCCGCATCACCGGGTTTCACCGTTACCGGGAGTACTATACGTGTTTTTCTTCCCTTCGTAAAGTTCCTGACCGGGTTGAGCTTTACTGCGCTGTTCGGCACAACCAGCTTCTCGCTCGACGGGCCATCAAGTATAGTCTGCCGGAGGCTTATCTCCCTTACCACACCCTCGTAGTCGTTTACACGTATGTAGTCACCCTTCACGAACGGCACATCGGTGTACACGAAGAAGCCGCCCACGACGTTCGATATCTGCTCCCTCAT
>JBDGRE010000015.1:6109-25390 GCA_042218325.1 Candidatus Nanohaloarchaea archaeon | reverse complement strand
GAATACTAGGTTCATGTGCGGTTTATCTGCCATATTTTGTCACCTGCGTATATACAGCGATTGCTCCTTAAAACTTTAAAAAGGGTGTCGTACTTGAAGGCTACTGCATTTTTCTGCCGCGGATTCCGAAGGTCGCGTCGCGCCAGGCCGCCTCCACCAGGTCGCTTACGGATTCCTCTGTGAGGCTGTCCAGAAGCTCCTGCCTATACTCTTCCTGCGTGTCGTTCGAGAACCTTTCTCCGTCGTCCCAGAGCCTATCCGCGTACTCAAGGACAGTAAAGATAGTGTCGTAGTCCAGGTCGGAACTGCCTTTCAGCCTATAGACCTTCTCTATATTTCTATCTGGTATGTTGTCGAACCAGTAAACGTCCTTCTGCACTTCTGATAGCTGCCCCTGCATGTAGAAATAATAGGGGGAAAAATGTAAAGGAGTTTCTACTCCTCGAGGCTCGGCATCTCCTGCTTCATGCCCTTGCGCTCCCGGATCTCCATGATCTTCTGCTCTTGGAGGTTCATCGGCAGCGGCTTGAAGACCAGATCGATGAGCGAGTAGAAGCCCTTGCCGTTGGTCGCGGACTTCAGTGCGGCCTCGAAGCCGAAAAGCTCCTCCACCGGCAGCTTGCACCGGATGATGGCGGAGTCTCCTTCCTCATCCATGTCTACGACGTCACCTCTACGGTTGTTGACCACTGTCATCGCGTCGCCCATCGTGTCGGACGGGGTGTCGATGCGGAGGATCTGCTTTGGCTCGATGAGCTGTGGCTGGGCCTGCAGGAAGCCGTTTTTGATAGCGCCCTTTGTGGCGGGTATCATCTGTGCCGGGCCACGGTGGATTGCGTCCTCGTGGAGGCTGGCGTCGTGCAGCTTTACCTTGAGCCCGATAACCGGTTCGTTCGCCATCGGCCCCTCGTCGCAGAACTCGTGGAACGCGTCCACCAGGTACTCCTTGATCTCCCGGAGGTTCTTGATGCCTCTTGAGGCGTTGATGAAGACGTTCTCCTCGTAGACCTCCATGATGTTGTCGGCCTCTTCCTTGTCCATTCCTGCCTCGATGAGTGCGTCCCGTATCTCGTGCTGCTCGTCTGCGTTCCTCGCGACTTCCTCGTACTCTTCCTTGATGAACTTGCGCACGTCCTCGTCTATAGGCTCGACGGAGATCTCCAGCTGGTTGTGCCGGTTCGGGGATTTCCCGATGACTTCCGGGGACGCGTCGTCGATTCCTTCCCGGAACACGACGATAGGCTCGGAGACCTGGATGTCGATACCCTGTTCCTCGAGGTAGCGCTCGACCTTGGCCTCGATGTGGAGCTCTCCGAGTCCAGAGACAAGTGTTTCCCCGGTCTCCTCGTCGATATCGACCTTGATAGTGTTATCCTCTTTTGCGCGCTTTCTAAGCGCCTCGATGAGCTTCGGCAGGTCGCTCGTCCTCTTGGGCTCGATGGACTTCGTGACCACCGGCTCGAAGACGTGCTCGATCTGCTCGAATGCCTGTATCTCGTCCTCTCCCCTCAGTATGAACGTCTCTCCGGTGGAGAAGTCGGGACCCGTGATGGCGGCGATGTTGCCCGCCGGGACCTCGTCTACTGTAAGCTTCCTGGGCCCGGAGTAGATACCTACCTGCTGCGCCCGCTCCGTTTTCTGGGAGCCGAGGCCGTACAGCTCGTCGCCCTCGTGTACTGTTCCCGAGAACAGCCGGGCGGTAACGATGGTTCCCGCGTGCTCGTCGTCCTCTACGTTCGTGACGACTCCCACGAGGGGGCCGTCCGGGTCCTGCTTCTGCATCGACTGGCCTATCTCCGACTCGACTTCACCCGGCCATACGTGCTCGATGCGGTTCTTCGCTGCCTCTCTCGGGTTGATGAGGTGCTGGACTACCATGTCCAGTACGACTTCCTCGATAGGGGCCTCTTCTCGGAGGCCCTCGTGGTCTCCTTCGTTGACCCGGTCGATTATGTCGCCGAACGTGATACCTGTCTCCTGCATATAGGGTACGGAGATGGCCCAGTTCTTCAGGGCGGAGCCGAACGCGACGGTTCCGTCGTCGACCTTCATCTTCCATTCCTCCGCGGTTTCTTCGTCCGCGTACTTCCTCAGCGCGGTGTTGACCTCTCTTATTATGTTTTTGAAGCGCTCCTGCATCTCTTCGGGTGTCAGCTGCATCTCCTCGATGAGCCGGTCGACCTTGTTGATGAACAGAACAGGTTTGACTCCCTCGTTCAGCGCCTGCTTCATGACGGTCTCGGTCTGTGGCATGACGCCGTCGACAGCGTCAACCAGCACTACTACGCCGTCGACAGCACGCATCGCCCGCGTGACGTCTCCTCCGAAGTCGACGTGGCCTGGTGTGTCGATAAGGTTGATGAGGTGGTCCTCGCCCTCGTAGTCGTGAACCATAGAGATGTTTGCGGAATAGATCGTAATCCCGCGCTCTGCTTCCTGCTCGTCGAAGTCCATGAACCGCTGGTCGCCGGCGAGTTTGTCGGATATCATGCCTGCACGGGCGAGAAGGTTGTCTGTAAGCGTTGTCTTGCCGTGGTCGATATGGGCGGCGATAGCGATGTTTCGTATGTGTTCGGGGTCTTTGAAGACCTGCTCTATGGCCTCGAGTTCTTTGTCAGACATTTGTTGATACCTCTGATTATGTGGATGAAAGCAGTTCTAAGTTTTAAAAGGGCATCGCGGCCTGTGAATGGAGAAAGAATGGAATACAGGCGGGTGTTAACGTGCGCCCTCTGCTTCGCGCTCGCGCCGCTCCTTTTCACGGACAGCTCTAACATCGGAGCTGCCGTTGGCCGCGGCCATGAGTTCGTTCGCGAGTGTCTCGACCGCGTCCTCGCTGCTTGCGAGCCTCTCGTTGTAGGCTCCCTGTACAAGAAGTCTGAGGGCGAGGTCTACACGTCTCTGCGGTGAGACCAGCACTGCCTTCCGGGCCCGGACTCCTCCGCGCTGGTAGGTGACGACTTCCTCGGTGGGCGCGGAGTTCTCTATCGCATCGATTAGGACCTGGATAGGGTTCTCGCCGGTCTCCTCTTCTATAGTTTCGAATATGTCTTCCAGCATGTTCCACAGCTTGTCGCTCTTGCCGGTGTTCTGGCCCGAGTCGACGAGATGCTTGTTGCCGCGGTGACCTGCTACATACATCCTGTTCAGGAACCTCTCGACTACCGGGACCTCCGCCTTGTAGAACTGTTTCTCGGCGTGCTTTCCGCGTGAGCGCGGTGCGAGGATGTTCTCGAGGTTGATGACACGTACAAGTCCGTCGTCCTCGATTTCGACTTCCGAGGCGTCCCATCGCCCCATCGTGAGGAGTTCGTCTTCTATCTCTATAGCCGCCGGGTTATCGCTCATAGTGTTACCTCGTCGGCTTCTCTGCCCGTCCAGCGACAAGTTCCTCAAGCGATACGCCGTTTACCTTGACGACCTTGTACCTAACTGTCGGGATGTCTCCTTTCGGTCCGGCCTTTGCGCCGCCGATTCCCTCGATAAGCACTTCGTCGTGCTCGTCGATGTAGTCGATCGCGCCGTCGCCGGGGACGAATGCTGTGAGCTGTTTACCGTTTTTGATGAGCTGTACGCGTACACATTTACGGAGAGCGGAGTTAGGCTGCTTCGCCTCGATGACACGTTTCTCGAGTACGATGCCGCGTCCCTGGGGCGAACCCTCGAGCGGGTCGGCCTTCTCCTTGAGTTTCTTCATCCTGCGCTTGTAGTCTATATCGCTCCAGCGCTGTTCCTGCCTCTTCTTTCGGAGCTTGCGTGCGTTGTACAATCCCATACCCAACTGGGGGAAGTTAAGCTTTTTATATGCCAAGCAGGTGGTCAGTCTTTCCTGTGAAGGTATATGCCAAGTCCGAGTTCGCCTATCCCTGCGTAGAAAAGCAGCGGGTCAAGCAGTCCGCCCGCCATCAGCAGCGTCGAGGAGGCAACCAGTGCCGTGGGTAACGGGTCGCGCTTCTTCACCTTCTTTACCACTTTTTGGTCCCTCGTGCCACCTCTCATCTTTTCTCTCAGGAAGGTGGCGGGCCGCGTGACGATGTCGCGGTTCTCGGCTACGTCCAGCATCACGTCTTCCGCCATCTCCTCCGGATTGTTCTTCTCCATCAACAGCTTCTTTCCGTAGACCTTGTACTCGTCGGATGGCTCGAAGCCCGGGCAGACGGTCATCCCTATGCCTTCCATCGTGACGAGGTTCTTGCCCATCAGCGCTATCGAGGTAGGGAGGTACAGGCCGTTCCTGCCGCAGGTCCACATCAGCTCCAGCAGTTTCCGGGAGATGCTTGTATCCCCTATGCTGCTGTTCCTCATCTCCAGTATCTTCCGTTCTATCTCGTGCTTGATGGTCTCGAGGTCAGTGTCTTCGCTCAGGGTTCCCATCTCCTTTAGTACGTCGAGCACCTTCCGCGAGTCTTCCTTCATCGCATGTATGAGAAGCAGGTCGATGCTGTCCCTGAGGTGTTTCGGTACCTCCCCCATTATGCCGAAATTAAGGTAAACCATGGTACCGTCCTCGCGCAACAGGAAGTTGGAGGGGTGTGGATCCGCGTGGAAGAAACCGTCCTTTACTACCTGCTTCATACCTGCCCTTACTGCGGTGTTCGCGAGTTCCTCTGCGTCGATATCGAGTTCCTCTATCTCCTGCCTGTCTGTGCACTTCACTCCGTCGACGTACTCCATCACGAGGACTTCCGAGGTGGAATATTCAGGGTAGACCTCGGGAACATACAGCTTGTCCTCTTCTTTCAGGTTCTCGCGGAATATCTGCGCGTTCTTCAGCTCCCGTCCCAGGTCCAGCTCGTTCCGCGTCCACCGGGAGAACTCCTCCACAAGCTCCACCAGGCCCATCTTTTCCAGGTTGTCGGAGTGTTTCTCCGCTCTCCTGGCAAGGAATACCAGTATGTCTAGGTCCTTCTCTACCTGTTTCTTCATACCTGGTCGCCGTATCTTGACCACCACCTCCTCGCCATCGAGTTCTGCGCGGTGGACCTGTGCGATGGAAGCGGCTGCGATCGGCTCTTCCTCGAAGCTATCGAACTCCTCAAGACCTACTTCTGCCTCAACTATCTCCTTCGCTTTTTCCGCAGGGAAAGGAGGTGCGGAGTCCTGCAGCTTCTGCAGCTCCTGAGCGTATCTTTCCGGGATGATATCAGGCCGCTACGCCATTATCTGTCCGAACTTGATGAACGTAGTGCCGAGCTCTTCGATGGTCTGCCTCAGGCGTTCAGGTCCCGGCTGGGCCTGCCTCTTCGCCGTCAAACGTTTGGCGACCGGCAGGCGGTCTTCAAGGTCGAGCCTGTCAAGGATATATCCCGCTTCCTCTCTTACAAGCACCGAGAGGATCTCCTCGAACCTTTCGATGTCCTGTATATCCCTTTTCGGGTTCCTCATGTACAACTTGAGGTTACCCGCAAAGAAGAACGAACTGCCGGTCTATGCTACAGTTACTTCGTCGACGTTGTGAGTCCTTGCGAGTATCTCCCGGATGGATTCTATCTTGCTGCCGTTCTTTCCGACTACGCGGCCCTTGTTCTCCCGGGACACGTTTATCTCGACAGTCTTCCTGCCATCCTTCTCCTCTATGTCGACCCCGCGGATATCTGCCGGAAGAAGGTTGTTAAGGAACTTGCCGATGTTGTCGCTGTACTCGTATACCTTGACGTCCTTGTCCAGCTTCCTCTGCACCTTCTGGATGACCTTACCGCCCTTGCCTATGGCCATGCCGGCCTTGCCCTCGGGCACTACAAAGTAGGCCTCGTCCTCCTTGATTATGCATTCCCTGGCATCGACCCCGGTGATGCTCTCGAACATTTTGATAGCCCGGAGCATGTCTGTGTCGTATGTAACGTTAGCCATCGAACGTATCAAAACCTGTTATCGCTGTTTTTATAAAGGGTTTGTCTGTACACTGTATCACTCTTCGCTGAATCCTGCTTTCAGGTCTACCATGCCTGTTCCTATAGGCACCGACTGCCCTACGATGATGTTCTCTACAACACCTTCGAGCTTGTCGGTCTCTCCCCCGAGCGTTCCCTCGCGGAGATGTTTCTTGGTCTCCTCGAACGCGGAACGGGCGAGGATGGAGTCCTTGTTGCCGACGATCCCGTAACGAGTGGTGCCGTTCAGCTCGCCTTCCTTGGTCATCATGTCCGCCAGGAGCATGATGTGCCGGTCGTCGACGCCGATACCCTGGGCAGCGAGTGTCTCGTTGATCTCCTCGACGATACGGTAGCGGAGAGCCTCGACGCCGAGAACTTTCTTGACCTCGAACAGGTCGTTGGAGATCGTCCTGTTCTCGTCGACCTCCTCAATCTTCAGGGTCTTTCTCAGGGAGGTCCCTGCGGTCTGGAGTCTCCAGGTGTCTTCTTCCTCTGTTATCACTACCTGTTCTATGCCTTTGATTCCTTTGATGCGGGCGTCCTCCGCCTTGTCCTTCAGGTCCTGCAGGTCCCGGAGGTCGTAGTCTTCCTCCGAGGATGTCAGGACTATCTCTCCTTCTCCTGTTTCTATCTTGGCCTTCTTCGCTTTTTCCTTGATTCTGGAGCTTACGTCAGTCATGTCGACGTCGTAGTCGTCGAGAAGGTCCTGGTTCAGCTCGTAGGTCACCTCGAGCTGCATGATATCCGTAGTATCTTTCCTTACGAGGTCGCCGAAAGTTACCTCCCGCAGCTTCCTCGCGACCTTTTTCGCGTCCTCCTCGTTGTCGTATTCGTCCTTCAGGTAGACATCCATCGAAGGTGTGTCAGGATTGCGGCGGGCGTCCACGATCTCGATGAGCCGTGGAAGTCCCGCTGTAAGGGATACCTGTGCTGCTCCTGCGGCGTGGTATGTCTCCATCGTCAGCTGTGTAGCTGGCTCGGAGAGTGACTGCGCTGCGACGAGACCTATCGCTTCACCGGGCTCGTACTGCATGCTCTCGTAGCGTTCCCGGAGTTTTTCCTCTGTTTCCTCATCCACTCCCATCTCCCTGTACTTCTCGGGGAGTTCCTGTGCTCTTTCTTTCCAGTCAAGTTCTCCTGCCATCCTATTCTTCACCTGTGCTGATGCTTGTCGAGAGCTTTCCTCGGTCGGATTTCTGTGGGTCGACTCCGTCTTCTCCTGCGCGGAACTGGATTATCTCGTCTTGCGTGTTCCTGACAGTCTGGTCGTAGTCGACGCGGAGGTCCTGCAGCGAGTTCGAGACGCGGCGGTACATGTATCCCGATGTCTTGGTCCTCAGCGATTTGTCCATGAGTGCCTTTCTCTGTGACATCTGGTGGAAGAATATCTCCTGCGCGTCCATTCCCTCCAGGATGCTGGAAGATACGAAGCCGCGCGCCTTCGGGGTGAGCTCTCCCTTCTTGAAGTGGGAGGTGGTGCGGCCCTTGTAGCCGCGGTTGATCCTCTGGTCCCGGACGCTGTTCTGGCCGAGAAGGCCGGCCATCGTGGTAACGTTCTGCATCGAACCACGCGCTCCGGAGTCCGCCATGACCAGCGCCGAGGAGTCCTCGTCGACCTTGTCTTCGATGATGTCACCGATCTCTGTGAATATCTCGTTGAGTGTTTTTGTTATATTGATCTCGCGCGTCTCCTCAAGGGTCTTGCCGGTGATGGCCTCCATCTCTCCTGCGCGGTACTCCTCTATGACCTCGTTCGCGTCCCCGATGGTGTCCTCTATAAGGTCATGTATCTTCTCGGTCGCCTCGTCGGGGATCTCAAGGTCGTCCAGGCTGATTGAGAAGCCACGCCGGGTCAGGTAGACCGAGCCGATGCGTGAGACCCGGTTCAGGAATTCTGCGACCTTGTCGCTTCCGTACTCGATATCGAGCTGCTGGATTATCTCTCCGCCGTAGTCTCCGAGCGCGTCCTCGTCGAGAACACCCTCCACCAATTGTCCTTCCTCTATAACGACCTCGTCGTCCTCTCCCTCGTTGATGGTCAGGGATATGTCTTCAGGGATGAATAGCGATACGAGGTCCTCTCCTGTTATGGTTTCCTTATCCGGCAGGCTCTTTTCGTGTTCGCCGGCCTCCGCGAGCAGGTTGAAAGCCTCCTCCCGCGTGAGCTCTGTTTCGCCACGTGTCAGCAGGTAAAGCCCCGACACGTAGTCCTGTAGCATGCCGAGGATTGGTGCGCCCGTCTTCGGCGACTTAGCGTGCTCTTGGACCTTGAGCAGTTCCTCGGCCTCGGCTCGCGCCTCCTCTGTCTGCGGCACGTGCACGTTCATCTCGTCACCGTCGAAGTCGGCGTTGTAAGGTGCGCAGACGTTCGGGTTGATACGGAAGGTGCGGTGCGGTAGCACGCGGACACGGTGGGCCATTATCGACATGCGGTGGAGGGAGGGCTGCCTGTTGAACAGCACGACGTCCTCGTCCCTGAGATGTCTCTCGACCTTCCATCCTTCCTCTGGCTCTATCAGTTCTTTGAGTTCCTCGACGTTCTCCTCCGTAATCTTTCTTCTTCTACCGTCAGGGTGGAAGACATAGTTCGCGCCGGGGTACTCTTCAGGGCCGTTGTCGACGGCCTCTACCATCTTTTCGTAGTTCCGCTCGTTTACTTTCCGCGCGATGGATAGCTTCTTCGCCACCATCTGCGGGATGCCGACCTCGTTGATACCGATGTTCGGGTCGGGCGAGATTACGGTTCTCGCGGAGAAGTTGACACGCTTGCCGATAAGGTTCTGCCTGAACCGGCCTTCTTTGCCCTGGACGCGCTCTATGAGCGACTTGAGCGACCGCCCGCTTCTGTGACGTGCGGGAGGTACGCCGGACATGTCGTTGTAGAACAGTGTCGAGACGTGGTACTGCAGCAGCTCCCAGAGGTCGTCGATGATGAAGTCGGGAGCCTCGATTTCGATGTTGTTCTGCAGCCGCTTGTTTATCCTTATGACGTCGACCAGTTTGTGTGTTATGTCGTCCTCCGAGCGCTCACCGGTCTCGAGCGTTATCGAGGGCCTCAAAGTTACCGGCGGAACCGGTACGTGTGTCAGCACCAGGTTCTTCGGGTCGCTCCCCTCTACTCCGAGGACAGCAGCGTTCTCTTCAGGTATCCTTGCGAGACGTTCACGTATCTCGTCGGGCTTTAGCTCGTCGCCGCCCTCGTAGAAGCTGTAAGGCTTGTCGAGGTCGATTTCTTCCTGCTCCTCGCCGCATTCCTCGCATTCTGTCTTGAGGTTGGACTTCCTGAGAGACTTGTCCTCGTCCTTGATGAGCAGCGACTGGCATTCGGTGCATGTGAACCTGAGAAGGTTGCGCACCTTCTTGGTGTAAAGCACGTGTACTACCGGGCGGGATAGCTCGATGAGGCCGAAGTGGCCCTTGCATTCCCGGATGCGGCCGCCGCATGTCTGGCAGGTCATGCCCGGGTCGATAACCCCGAGCGCCGGGTCCATGACACCGTCCTCTACCGGGAAACCGTCGGCGTCGTAAACCTCTGCCTTGTTTATCTCCTTGACGGCGATGTTCTGCAGTTTTTCCGCGCTCAGTATTCCGAAGTCCAGCTTCTCGATTTTTCTTGTCATAGTATCTATTCTTCCTCCTCGAGCGTGAGCTCGGTGTCCATCATCATGGATTTCAGCTCGTTCAGCAGCAGCAGGAAGGCGTGCGGTACTTCTGCATCCTCAAGGTCGCCCGAGTCACAGTTAGGGCAGTACTGCTCGTTGGTCTCGCGGTCGAGAACCCCGATTTCTCCGCAGTTCTCGCAGACTTTTATCTCGGACGAGTCCGCGCCGAAACGCTCCTTCAGCAGCAGCGAGGCCCCGTGGCCCACGAAGACGTCTTTTTCCATCTCTCCGAGCCGGAGGCCTCCCTCTTGACTTCTTCCTTCGGTCGGCTGCTTCGTCAGCAGCGTTACCGGTCCGCGGGCCCGTGCGTGGATCTTGTCGCCGACCTGGTGGTCCAGCTTCATGTAGAAGCCAGGACCCATCAGTATCTCGGCTTCCAGCTCCTTGCCTGTTACCCCGTCGTACATGGTTTCCTTGCCGGTCGACTCGAAGCCGAGTTCCTCGAGCTGCTCCTTGAGGTCGTCCTTGTCCTCGTTGTGGAACGCGGTGCCGTCCACGGCCTCTCCGCGCAGGGCGCCGACCTTGCCGGCGAGGACTTCTATTATCTGCGACACTGTCATACGGCTCGGGATGGCGTGTGTGGATAGTATCAAGTCTGGTGTTATCCCCTGTCTTGTGAAAGGCATGTTGGCCTCCGGGACGGTCATTCCGATGACTCCCTTCTGTCCGTGCCGGGTCGCGAACTTGTCTCCCAGCTCGGGAATCCTGTAGTTACGGAGCTTCAGCTTCAGCAGCTTGTCTCCGTCACCGGTCTCCGATACCATTATCTTGTCGACCTTGCCCTGTTCTCCGTGTCTTACTGATAGCGAGGTCTCTCTTCTCTCGGCAAGCCCCATCTTGACTTCCTCGCCGCCGCTCCCCAGGAACTTCGGCGGGCTCGTTTTACCCACGAGCACATCGTCGCTCTCGACTTCCGTCTCCGGGTTGATGATTCCGTCCTCGTCGAGATGTGCGTATGCCTCCTCGCTGCGGTATCCTCTTACGTCCTTGTCAGGTATCTCTATCTCGTCCTTCTGGCCGCCCCAGAAACGCTGCGCCTCCGTCTTGTAGGTGCGCATGTAGGTGGAGCGTGCGAGGCCACGGTCGATGGAGCCCTGGTTCATGATGACGGCGTCCTCGATGTTGTAGCCCTCGAAGGAGGCAAGTGCGATTATCATGTTCTGGCCGATAGGATGCTGGCCGACGAGCGTATCGTTCGTCTGTGTCTCGACTATCGGTTTCTGTCCGTACGTCATAACGTTCGAGTTCGTATCAAAGCGCTGGTGGAAGTCCCGGGAGTACATGCCGATCCCCTGCCCGCTCATCTTAGCGCCGAAGTTGACACGGTCACCACGGTTGTTCTCCGGGTAGACCACAAGCGAGGCGGAGAGGCCGTGGGTGATGGCCGGGTCGATCTCCATGTGGGTATGCTCCTCGGTTACCTCTTCGCCGTTCATCGCGACGTACAGGTTCTCCTCTTCCTCCGCGTCGACGTACTCGATGATGTCTTCCTCTTCCAGGTCCCGGAGCGTTATCTCGCCCTTCTCTAGCTTTTCCCGCTGCTCGTCTGTTAGCTGCGGTTCGCCGTCTTCTACTATTATAACCGGTCGTAGAACACGCCCGGAATCCGTGTTGATGCGGAGCTCATCCCTGTCCTCCGCGTAGTATATAGATATCTCGTTTTCAAGTTCTCCGCTGCGCCTCCTCTCTATGAGAGATTCACGGATTTCCTGTGGGTCTTCCACTTCGTCGATTATCTCGCCGTCCAGGAATACCTTAGTTGTCATATCGATTAATCACCTTGCCTCCAGGCCTTCTTCTTCGAGTTTTGCCCGGAAAGCGTTCTTCTCCATGTCGTTCATACCGGTCGAGACGTTCGCGGACATCGCCAGGTACGTCCTCAGGCCGATGTTCATACCCTCTGGCGTCTTGATGGGGCAGATACGGCCCCACTGCGTAGGATGCAGGTCGCGGGCCTCGAAGTGCTGCCTGTCGCTCGATAGTGGGGATACGACGTTGCGGAGGTGCGAAAGCGTCTTGATGCGGTTCCCGCGGTCCAGTCTCTGGCATACACCTGTGCGGCCTCCTACCCAGTTACCTGTCGCCATCGCTCCCATTATCTGCTTTGTCAGGGTGTCGGCGACGATTGTCGACTGCAGGGATGGAAGTCTTCCACGCTTCGCGCTCTTCCTGAAGTTGTACTTCATGCGGGCCAGTAGACCCCACTTGCCGAGGAACACGGACCGGAACTGCATCTCAAGCAGCTCGCCGGCAAGGTTGAGTCTCTTGTTGGCATAGTGGTCCATGTCGTCCTCCTCGATGTCGCCCTTCCCGAGCGCTATAGTATTTCTTATCAGGTTCGCCAGGAACTCGGCCTTCTCGTCACGCACGTCCGGTTCCTGCCCGAGGTGGGGCAGCAGGTACTCGTCAAGTATCTTCTCGACGCGCTCCTCCACGTCGGAGGTGATGCCTGCCTGGTTCGCGACGTACTCGTAGGCCTCCTCCTGGTTCGACGCGTCCGTCTCGTACATGTTCAGGTAGACGTCGCTGGCGTACTCCTCGCCGATGGCCTCGACGATTTCCTTGTCGGTCTCGTAGCCGAGAGCCCGGATAAGCGATACGGCGGGAGTCTTCTTGACGTTGGCGAAGGAGATGTTGACGATGTCGTCGTCACGTCTCAGGACGTGTCTCTGGACGTAGCCTGCCTGCTCGGAGTTGATGCGGCAGACCTGCTCGTCATCATCGTCCTGGTATACCGGCTTGTTGTTCGCCATCTCCTCCATGCAGATAAGGGTCTTCTCCGAGCCGTTGATTATGAAGTATCCGCCAGGGTCCTCGGGATCTTCTCCCGCTTCCCTGAGTTCTTCTTCGTCCATGTCGGAGGTCCAGCACAGGTCACTGCCGATCATGACCGGTATCTGGCCGATGGTCACTTCCTCACTCTCCTGCTGGACTCCCTCGAAGATTGGGGTCATCGTGACCCTGATTTCAGAGGAGTAGGTAAGGTCGCGCATCCGCGCTTCCTTCGGTGTTATCTTTCGTACGGAGCCGTCGGCCTCGTTGATGTGCGGCCGCTTGACGTCCACATCTACTATCTTTATCACAAGTTCTTCGCCCTCGGGAAGATCCGGCTTTATCTCGCCGACCTCGTTGAGGATGGCCTGTATCCGGTCCTCGACGAACCGGTTGTAGGAGTCTACCTGGTGCTTTACAAGGTTCTGCTCTATCAGCTGGGAGAGGAATTCTTCTTGCACTTGTTATCACTTACTGGGGCTCTATCACAACTCTGTAATATGTGGTTTTGCCCGCGGTCGGGGAATCTCTGTGAATCTCCACGACGTCGCCGACCTCCGGGTCGTCCTGCTTCAGCGCCGCGTCGGTGCGCTCTATCTTCGGTAAATCGTCCTTCTCCGCTCCGTACTTCTCGAGAACCTCGCTGGCCTCGTCTTCGTCAAGTATCCTGTGATCCGGAACTGCTTCGTGGTCGGTGATGTCGATGGCCATGATATCCCTTGTCAGAGAAGCTACACCTATCCAAACTCTCGTAACCTTTAAATAGGTGGTGCGGTATGTCCGAAAGATATTAAAGGAGTATCTATGACAGGAAATCTACGGCGCCAGAGCCTCTCATACTGGATGTAGTTTCGCCTACTATGACGTGGTCGAGCACATCTATACCGAGGCTTTCCGCGGCCCCGATTAGCTGCTCGGTGAACTTGATATCCGCGGGTGTGGCCTCCGGCTTTTTCGAGGGGTGATTGTGCGCCAGTACTACTGCCGAGGCGTCATCCTTCACTGCCTGCCCCAGGATCTCCCGGGGCCCGACCTTCACCGAGTCCACGCCGCCGTTGAACTCCTTCTTCCCGAGCACCTCGTTTCCGGAGGAAAGGTAGAACACCCGCAATCTTTCCCGGTCAAGATACTTCATGTCCTCCACCTGCCCCCTAACGTCTGAAAAACTCTCGATGCGGCCTCGCTCCTCCACCTGCATCCTCCTGGCAAGCTCGCCGACAGCGACGAGCTGGCCTGCCTTCACCGACGAGATACCGTCGAAATCCTCCAGCTCACCAGGTTCGCGGTTGCCGAGGTCTGCCAGCGAGTGCTCGGACAGTATCTCGCCCGACAGCTCCTTCACGTTTTTCCCGGGTATACCAGTTCTCAGGACCAGCGAAAGCAGCTCGACCTCTGTGAGAGAAGAAGCGCC
Source organism: Candidatus Nanohaloarchaea archaeon (assembly GCA_042218325.1). Taxonomy (GTDB): domain Archaea; phylum Nanohalarchaeota; class Nanosalinia; order Nanosalinales; family Nanosalinaceae; genus JALDAJ01. The sequence goes on along the minus strand of JBDGRE010000015.1, from coordinate 11,672 downwards.
GCGCTGCTCGAGCTTTTCCCGCGGCCGCTCCTGTTCTGGTAGTTCTTTTATCGTGTAATCCATGTTTTGTTGTTTAAGACCTGCGGTAAATTAAAGGTTACAGCTAAAAACTTCAGCTTCGTCCCAGGATTATGGAAGAACTGGTCGAAAACCCGGATTTCTCCCGCGCGAAAGACATCATCGAGGAGTACGTTTCCCGGGCCTACACTCTCCAGTTAAACGGGCTCTGTTCGGTCAACTACCAGGGCCGCGCGAAGTCGAAGCTGGACAGGGGTGAGCGCATCGTCATCAAGAAGCAGGACTCAGCTTTACTGGTCCACGGCCCGGAGAACTACCAGCCCAAGAACTGGCAGCCCGAGGTCGACAGCTACGACGTCGAGGTGGACGGGGAGAACGAGGAACTGGTGCTGGCCGCCAGAAGGACGAACCCCGAGGAGCTTGTGGAGATACGTTTCGAGTCGCTCGACCTTGTAACTGTTTCCAAGATGGTGGACAAGTCGGAGTTGAAGATACGCGGCCACGAGGTCGACATCCACGAATCGATCGAGGATGAACCGGAGATAGTGGAAGAAGGGCTGAAGGTCATCGAGCGGGAGCGAGAGACGCCCGCGGGCTTCATAGATGTCTTCGCCCGGGACGAGGACGATGACTACGTCGTCATCGAAGTCAAGCGCAACCCTGACTATAACACGGTGCTCCAGCTGCAACGCTACGTAAAGGAGATAGAGGACGAGTTCTCCGGGAACGTCCGCGGCATCCTCGTGGCGCCGAAGATGACGGAGAAAGTCCTTGAATATCTACAGGACCGGGGCCTGGAGTTCGTCGAGGTCGAGATGGAGGACGTCATCGCCAGCTACGAGTCGATAGACCGCGGCCAGAAGGAGATAAGCGACTTCGGCGCCGACTACAGTGTAGAGTAGCCCGATAAAAAGCTTGGATGAGGTTCTTCCCGCATGTGCGGCATAGCAGGCGGAGAAAAAGCTGAGGTGCTCATCGAGCATCTAAGACACCGCGGCGAATCCTTTGCATCAGCTGACGGAGATATGCCGCTCGGCCATGTGCTCCACCCGGTCGTGGGCCACGTCGAGCAGCCGCTGGAAGGAGAGGGTAAGCTGGTCGCGAACTGCGAGATATACACCTGGCAGGAGCTCGCCGCCAGATACGAGATAGAGGCGGAGAACGACGCCGAGCTGCTGCTTGAGCTACTGGACAGGAAAGGAGTCGATGCGCTTCAGGATCTCGACGGCGTCTACGCGTTCGCATACGTCCATGGAAACGAGGTCATACTGGCCCGGGACCTGCTCGGTGTCAAGCCGGTATACTACTCCCGTGAGCCCTTCGCGTTCGCCTCCGAGAAACAGGCGCTGGAAAAAGAAGGTCTCGAGGCCCAGGAGCTGCATCCCCGACAGGTACTGAGGTATGATATCGAAGAGAACGAGCTCGAGTTCGAGCAGCGTGAATTCTTTGATATCGACGAAAGCGAAAAAGATATAGGAGAGGCGGTGGAAAAGATCAAGGACCGGTTCCTGGACGCTGTTGAGAAGCGGGTGCCGGAGGGCGAGGTCGCGCTGCTGTTCTCTGGTGGCGTCGACTCCACGATGGTCGCCGCCGCCTTACAGGGGCTCGATGTCGAATTCACATGCTACACTGCCGGTATCCAGCACGGCAACGTCGACGCGCCACGGGATGTTGAATGGGCGGAGGAAGTCGCGGAGGAGATGGGGCTCGAACTCGAGTCCTACACGGCGACGTTGGATGAGGTCGAGGGAACCATCCCTGAACTGGTGGACTGGGTATCGTCGCCCAGCCCGGTCAAGATAGGAGTGGCGCTACCCTTCCACCTGGCACTGAACGGCAGCGAGCAGGTAGTTTTCTCGGGCCTCGGCTCGGAGCAGCTCTACGCCGGGTACTCCCGCCAGAAGCAGGGCGCGCTCAATCAGGAGTGTCTCTCCGGCCTCCGCTCCCTGTTCCACCGGGACCTGTACCGCGACGACGTGGTAGCGATGAGGAACGGCTACGAACTCAGGCTGCCGTTCCTCGACCACGAACTGGTTGAGCACGCACTCACTGTTCCCGGAGAGTTCAAGGTGTCGGACCAGCACCGGAAGCTCGTGCTGAGGAAGGCCGCCGAGAAGATAGGTGTCCCGGAAAAGGTGGCGTGGCGGAAGAAGACCGCGGCCCAGTACGGTAGCAACTTCGACAAGGCGCTTTCCAGGCTCGCGAAAGACAGCGGCTTCGACTCCAAACAGGGATACCTGAACTCGTTCCGCGACGAGCCGAACCACTGCCTGGCGGCGCTGACATCCGGCGGCAAGGATTCGAACGCCGCGCTCTACAGGATGCAGCGCCGGAACTCGCACATAGAGTGCCTGGTAAACCTGCAGTCGGAAAATCCTGATAGCTACATGTTCGACTCGAAGCAGAGAACTGTAGTCGAAGAGCAGGCAGGAGAACTCGGGATCCCTCTTGTGGTCCGTGAAACGCAGGGTAAGAAAGAGGCCGAGCTGGAAGACCTGGAAGAAGGGCTGCGGGTGGCAAAAGAGAAGTACGGTGTAGAGGGCGTAGTGGCGGGTGCCATCGCCTCGACCTACCAGCGTGACCGCGTCGAGAAAGTTGCTGAGAAGCTCGGATTGAAGGCGTTCGCGCCGCTGTGGATGACGGACCAGGAGAGCTACCTGCGATGGCTCGTCCGCGAGGGCTTCGAGGTAGAGATAACGGAGGTGGCGGCCCGCGGCCTGGACGATAGCTGGACAGGACGGACCCTCGATGACGAATCCGTCGAGGAGCTGATAGAGCTATCCCGGGAGTACGGCTTTAACGCCGCGGGCGAGGGCGGAGAGTACGAGACTGTAGTAACCGGTTTCCCGGGCTAACCGAGGATCCTGTTGACTGCTTTTGCAACATCTTCCTGGCCTTCCGCCAGTGTTTCAGGATTGAACCGGCCTTCGAGGTACTTCAGCTCGTATTCAGTCTCGTTATCCGGCCGGTGCTCGACATAGAGAAAGCCTTCGTCCGAGTACCACCGAAAGGCCTGTATGGCGAGGTACGCCTTTTCTTGCTCCCATCCGGCATCTTCTACATCGGAGGGTATCTCAGGTTTTGAGAAGTTTTCTTCATTCCTCGTCTTGGTTTGAGCCTGTGCTCCCAGAGGTATCCCCTGGGAGAAATGTTTGGCGCTGCGGCATTATCAAGCTGTCCGAAAACTTAAATGTTGGAGAAACCAACTAATGGTAAGACTATTTCATCAGGTTTTTCTGGACGAGGATTACGGAGGACCGGCTAAAGCATCCGGTCCTCGTTTTCCAGCCGCTCCGTCGACCGTTCGACGTCGATGAACAGCTCGCTGGCCTCCTCGACGTGCTCCTCGGCTATACTGTCCTCGCCGGCTATGTCGTCTGCCGGCGCTATCAGCTGTGAGGCGTACCGGAGCGAGGTGTCCTCGCCGATTTTTGCCAGCTTTTCGACCGCTGCATCGCTGATCTTCATGTCTTCGTTGCCCGCCCGGATGCGGACGATTTCTTGGATTTCGTCCTCGCTATAAGGTTTCGTCTCGATGATGAGCAACCGGTCGAGAAGGTCGAGCGGCAGTCCGTGCGGGGATTCGAGGTCGGTGCCCCGGATCTTGGTCTTGCCGCGGTTGGAGGCCATGACGATAATGGGTGAGAACTCGCGCTCCATCGCACGGTTCAGGAACGAGATGGCCTCTATGTCCAGCATGTGGACCTCGTCGATGAACATGACACCAGGCATCAGCTCGCCCTTGCCTTCCTCGATCCACTGCTTCACATGGTCGTTCACCGCGTCCCGGACGTCCTCGTCGATTCCTCCCGAGTCCCCGAGCATGGCGGCGAGGCCTCCACCTGAGCGCCGGGCGTTCACCTTGTCGAGGTGGTGGAGAGTAAGTGTATGGGTGAAGTCGCGCTCCTGCTGGACTTTACCCGAGGGCGTCGGCACGAGATCCGCCACGCTTTCATCCGCGGTATCCTCCCAGTCTTTCCTCGCTTTTCCTAACCGCTGTACCTGGTCGGACTCGGAGTCGATGCGGATGACGTCGCCTCGCGTGATATTCTCCTGCTGGAGCTGGCTCGCCACTTTCCTGCCGAGCCGGAGGTTACGCTGGTCGCCCTCGGTCTCCAGGGTCACGCTGGCCTCCATGGCGCCCTGTGCCATTGGGTTCATGCCCTGGCCCTGCTCGATGTCGATATCGTTTACCTTGCCCTCGTAGACCTCGCGCGTTTCCTCCAGCTTGACACCGAGAGCTCTCCGGAGCTTCTCGCGGAGCACCTCGGTCTTGTCCTTGTCCGCGGAGAAGATCTCCGAGCCGGTCAGCTGGACGAAAGGTATGTCGTTCCCGAGTTCGTTCGCCATGCCGACCGCGAGTGCCGTCTTGCCAGTTCCGGGCGGACCCGCGAACAGTACGGCTCTACCGGCGAGCTTACCTTTCTTCGCAAGGTTTACCACGTGGCCCGCGGATTCTCTGGCTTTTTGCTGGCCGACGAGCCCGTCGTCTTTTTCCGGTGCTTTACCGTTTTCGTCAAGTCCAAGACCTGTTATGTGTGAGTGTGCTCCCACGCGTTCAAAGTCGACCTCTTCCGATATCTCCTCTATCTCTACCATTCCAGTTCACCTCAGTTCGGAAATAGAACCTACATTTAAATCGTATACGGCATCTACACCAGCAGCGCGATCATGAATGCCAGCAGAAGAGAGACAGTTATCACGAACTGTACTGCGGTTGAGCCGAGAACACCTATCGAGGCGTAGCCCGCGGCCTTTATGCTTCCCATGGAGTCAGCGGTCCTGCGGTACTCCAGCGCCAGAACTGTCCCCGCGACTCCGAGAAGTATCCCCAGCGGTCCGAGGACAAGGAACAGCAGGAAGCCGACAACGCCAGCTATCGCGGAGTTCCGTGTGGTCGCGCCGCCCATCTTTGCCGCGATGATACCGGAGAGGTAGTCGGTCGCGACCGCGAGAAGCCCGGTCAACGTGAAAGCGACCAGGAACCAGGCATCGGGTCTTGTGAACCCGGTGCCGTACCAGTAGACCCCGAGCCCGATTATCGACAGCAGCGCGCCGGGAACCATCGGAGTGAAGCTGCCCGCGATCGCCAGCACCAGCAGTAGAATCGCTGCAGCAGTGAAAAGCTCTACCATCGGGATGGGCCATACGGGATTTGAACTCGAAGATGTAAAAATCTTCTGCGACCAAATACCGGCTCAACCATCTCGAAGAAGCTCAAGACTTGAGCTTCTTGCAGAAGATTCACTGAATCTTCGAAGAGATGGGCCAGACGGGATTTGAACCCGCGACCACTTGGTAACTCCGACGAACTTTTGAAGGACGCTGGAACGAAGTGGAGGGCGTTCCCGCGTGATCGAGACTTCGCGTGAAAGTTCGCTTAAGAGCCAAGCGCTCTGCCAGACTGAGCTACCGGCCCATGTTCTACCGGTCGGTCAGATAGGAAGCGTCAGCTTCGCACTGAGCTACCGGCCCGCAATCGGGGAATCGCTCGCAACTCTTTTTAACCGTTCTGTTTCCACCGCTTCGGGTACACGGAAGGGTC
>JBDGRE010000015.1:0-6009 GCA_042218325.1 Candidatus Nanohaloarchaea archaeon | reverse complement strand
CTCGCAACTCTTTTTAACCGTTCTGTTTCCACCGCTTCGGGTACACGGAAGGGTCCATGTGGACCGACTTGAGAGTCGCTGCGGTGCCGTCGCCGTCGTACATCTGCTCGGAGCTGAGTTCTGCGGTGGCGAGCGCTACCAGTTCGCCCTTGAGCGTGGTGATGGCGACCCGGTCGCCTTCCTTGATACCGTCCTGCAGCTTGGAGATGCCTGAAGCGCCGAGGTCTGCCCCGTTCGCGACCGCGTTGACCGCGGAGTCCTTGATGACGACCTTCGGCAGGTGCGAGACGGCCTTTTCCACGGGGTGGAGGACTTCCCGCAGTTTTTCTTCATCCTCTCTTTCCCTGTAGTAGTGGAAGGCGTCCACGATGTCCTGGATGGTGTCGCAGTTCTCCTCAGTGATCTCTGCCTGTCGCGTTCTCCTCAGCTCCACCATCTCGGCCTCCATACCGAGTTCGTCTCCGAGTTGTTCTATGAGTACCCGGACGTAGAAACCGGACTCGCACTCAACGCGGCCGAGGAATTTTTTCTCCTTGACCTCGAGCAGCTCGATATCGCAGACTTCTCGTTCCCGTTCCTCCTTCTTGACAGCGCTCTTCTCCGGCGGCGTCTGCAGGTTGGTTCCACGGTGTGATTCCAGCGTCTCTCTTAGCTCTTCCTCGTCCTTCATGTCCTCCAGCCCGGCCTCGAAGACGTACTCCTTCGAGGCCTGCGCGAGCGCATTCTGGACTCGCGTTCCACGGTTGATGCCGACTGGCAATACTCCGGTGGCGTTCGGATCGAGCGTCCCGAAGTGGCCGGCTTTTTTCAGGTCCAGCTCCTCCTTTATCCAGCCGGATACCTGGTTGCTGGTGGGCCCGAACGGCTTGTCGACAAGCAAGAGGCCCTGATCGATCAGTTCCTCGATTTCACGGTTCTCCGGGCGTGCACCGTACTCCTCTGACGGCTCGGATTCCTCCCGGGTGTACCATCTCATATCTTTTCCCGGGGTGCGAAGCTTTAAGCCGGTTTATGCGACGCCGAGCAGTTTCCGGAACACGTAGGTCAGCGGCATCGCGATGAGTATGTAGAAGCCGAGCCAGTTGAGCGCGTGGCCGGCGAAGGGTATCGAGAACGGTAGCTGCACGAACTTGGCGGATAGCTTCAGTACTGTGCCTTCGCCGCCGCCCGAGAATATGCCGCCGGATTTCTCGCCGAAGTACTTGATCTCCCAGGTCATGCCGAGCGTCCGGAGCTCTCCTCCTACTTCTGCCGATTTATCGCCTGCTGTCACTGTTGCGGGCGATGTCGAGTTGTCTACCTGTACAGGTGTGGCCTGGCCCGCGTACTGGAGTTCGCCCGCGAACGTGGAGTCGGTCTGGTTCAGTTCTACAGTGGGCGAGAAAGTGTGGCCGAGCCACGGGAATATCAGTGCGACGAAGACCATGGTGGCTATCATCGGCTTTATGTTCAGCTTCATCAGCCGCTGATTCAATTCCATCGTCTTCTGCATGTGTTCCGAGGCCTTGTCACCGTTGTCGTTGCTGCGTGCTTCCTTCATCTTTTCCTGGTGGTCGCTGAGCTTGTCTTTTATCTTGTCGGCCTTCTCTATATCCAGCAGCGCCCAGTATATCAGCGAGAACAGTCCTGCGAGCACCGCGGAGAAAAATCCGAGTGATACGTATGGGCCCATAGCGAGCAGCGGCTGGAATATGGTATTGTAGAAGCCGTAAATCGCTGTCAGTAGTGCCTGTATACCTGCGGCCATTATAATACATTGACTCCGCGGGAACCCTTTTAAATTGTGGTCGGGAACCTGTCCAGGACCGGAAACGATAAAAAAATATTTGCTACCATAAGGTAACATGAGCTTTGAGGTGGTTTTCCCGGAAACGGGAGACTCAAGGGAACTGGAGATAGAGATGGAGGGCGGTAATACCCGTTACTACAGTGACGGCAGAGGCAGTTTGTTCTCCGTGCCGCGGGCGGACTCTGGCTCTACGATGGATATAGGCGATACTGATGATTTTATGCGGTTCCAGACCGCGAGATGGGTCAACAGGCTTAACCTCGAAAGTGAAGGTATAAGTGCCAAGCAGGCCGAACCCGTCCACATCAGGTACGATGGCCGGCCGTACATGGTATTGGAAAGCCCCGAGAGAGGTTGGCCTGTCGGCCAGGAGGTACGGAATATGCTTGGCCCAGAGTCGACCCGGGTGAACGTTTTTGACCCCGTGAAGGGCGGCGGTGTGGACCAGGAAATCGACGTCCTCGCGTTCCTGGAAAACGGTGGAGGCCGCAGTTTCGAACAGATGGAGAGGGAGGGAGACCTGATTTACAACGGGCCTCTAACGCCTGATGACGTGGCTTACGGCTCAAGAGGTTACGTCGTGATGGATCTCGGTGAGGTACCCTCCGAGCTTCCAGGACGGAGCAGTTATGATACACATGAAGAACTCTGGGAGGGTATGGGGATCGATTCTCGGGTGGAAGAACTGAGGTCAGAGTGGGGCCTGGACAGGGTTGAGTATTCCGAGCAGGATCCTCTACTGAACGGTCGCGCCTAATTCACTGCAGGAAATCCTTCATCGCCGGATGCAGCTCTTCCATGTGCTTCTGCGCGAGCTGCTCGTACAGTCGGTACAGGATCATGACTGTGAGCAGGATTCCTGTTCCGCCTCCCGCGGCCTGTGTCATGTTCGCCAGCGCCGCGAGGAGTCCGACCGCGAAGCCTGAGAGCACCGTTAGGCCAGGGATGTACCTGTTGAGAACCTTCTTTATGACGCGGGTGTCCTTCCGGAAGCCCGGTACTTTCATGCCGGTCTGCTGTATCTGTTCCGCGACCGAGTCCGCATCTTGTCCGGAGGTCTTCACCCAGAAGATGGAGAACAGGATAGAGCCGAACGCGTATACTGAAATATAGAAGAACGCGTGGAAGATGTCCATACCTGTTATCGCTGCGAGACCTGACTGGAGCATGTTGGTCACGATCTGTGTCGGAGGCGTCAGCCAGAGCACGAGTCCGCCGGAGGCCTGTCCGCTTGAGAAGCAGCCGAGCAGGGAACAGCCGTTCTGCCCGGCGAGTGTCGTACCGACGATTTGAATGTTGGATACGAGCGCCGCGATGAGGATGACTGGCATGTTGGACGTGTACAGGAACTTGAGCGGCCATTTCTGCCCGAAGCCGCGGACGTTGCCGAACGTCAGCGGTATCTCGACGCGCATCGACTGCATGTATACGACCGCGGAGAAGACCAGTATGGTCGAGATTATCGGCAGAAGCGCGGTTATCTGGAGTGTGCTGGCGAACTGGAACAGTGCTCCCACCGGGTCGCTGTTTACCACCCAGTAGAGTTCTCCCGTGCTCGTGAGCGGTGAGACCGCGCTGATGTATACCGCCTTGGATACTCCTGCGGCGATGAACAGGCCTACACCGGAGCCGAAGCCCCATTTCTGTACAAGGTCGTCGAGAAGTATGATTATCCATCCTCCGAGTGTTATCTGGGATGCGAGCAGCAGCACGAGCATCGGGTCGCCCGCTACATTCCCGAACGTGCCCGAGAGAACGTACCCGAAGGCCTCGATGACGGTCAGGGCGTACGCCATGACTTTCTGTGCGCTCTGGAACTTCTGCTGACCTTCCTGTGTATTGGTATCCCAGGGCAGCAGCTCGGAACCTACCATCATCTGCAGTACGATGGACGCCGTTACGATAGGACCGATACCCAGCGTGATTATGGAACCTATCTGGGCGCCGAGCAGCGTCTGGAAAGTCTGCAGCTGCTGCAGCGCCTGCTGTACTGCCTGAGCGTTCGCCCCGTAAAGATCTATAGAACCGAGAACGAAGTAAAGCACGAGCACGATGCCGGTCCAGGTCAGCATCTCCTTGAGAGATTGCTCCTTTTCCGGCTCCCTGACGCTGGGAAGATAGCTCGCTGCCTTTACTAGCTTGGACATCGGGTTATTCCTCTACCTTAACTGCTTCTCCTCCCGACTCTTCAATCTTTTTCTCCGCGGACGAGGAGAACTTCTCCGCGTGAACCTCTACTTCCTGCGTCAGTCTTCCTGTTCCGAGTATCTTGTCATAACCGGCCCTGTCGGCGTGGAACACGTAGCCGGAATCTGTTTCCTCGGCTACTCCTGCCTCGACGAACGCCTCTATCTGCTCGTCGATGTCCCGGAGGTTGATGCCTGTCTGCTCTTCTTTGCGTGAGTTAAATCCTTTCTCTCCGAGCTCTACGAGGCCTTCCTTCGTCATCTTTTTCTGCTGGCCCTTCTTTCCCTGGCCGGCCTTTCCGCGGCCGCCTCGGTTGCCTGCTCCCCGGTTCTTCTTCGAGGAGCCGTAGCCGTGCGAACCGCTCTTCTTTTTCTTTTTGCGTCTTTTTGTCATTTTGAAACCTCTATACCATCTTCGCCACGAGCTCGTCTATGTCGGGACGTCTTCCCAGGGAACCGCCCTGGCCGTGGTTATTCTTCGTGGATTTGAATCCTCCGCTCGGCGAGGCGAGGCTTACCGTGTCTCCGGCTTCTACGTCGCTTCCTTTCCTTTCCTCTATCTTCTCGAGCGTTTCGTCAGATACCTCGCCATAGCCGATGTAGTCCTTCGCGACTTTCAGCATGCCAAGATTGGCATCGGTCTCCTCAAGCAGAACGCACCTGTTCCTCTTCGTAAGCTTCAGGTCTTCGAGTGTCCTGCTCACCTTTTCGCGTGCATCTATGTCGCCTCTCACCTTGACAGCGGCTATCATCTTTATTCTGTCCTCTTCATCTCGTTGATCTTCTTCAGGGCGTTGAATCCGGCCCTGATAAGGTTTTCACGCGTCCGAGTCTTGCCGCGGGACTGGACCCATACGTCCTCGAAGCCTGCGAGCTCGAGCAGCTTGGCCATGTCGTCGCTTGCGGCTAGCCCGATACCCTTCGGCGCAGGCTTGAGCTCTACCTCTACGCTGCCCGATTTGCCTGTTACCTCGAAGGGTACGGTGTGGTCGGTCCCGCAGGCGCATTCCCACGAGCCGCATCCCTGGTCGACCTCTATCAGGTTGAGCTTGGCCTCCCGGGAGGCCGACTCGATCGCGGCCCTGGTGTCGTCGGCCTCACCGTGTCCGAGCCCGATGACGGAGTTCCGGTCGCCGAGTACTGTCATGGCGTTCGACCTGTACCGGGCGCCGGACTTGTGCATCCGCGCTGTACGCTTGGACACGGTGCGTCTCTTGCCTCCGCCTTTTCCAGGGGTTCCTCCTATGAGGATGACTTCCTCTTCGAGGTCGACAAGGTGGTCGACTATCTCCGGCTCCATTATCTTTTCGTCAGCGTTCAGGGCTTCCTGTATAGTGGTTATCTCTCCGTTGGACACCATCTTTCCAAGCCGGGTCTTCGGAACCCATACCTCTTCTTCTGCTTCCTGTTCAGCCATTCTAGTATTCCTCCTTGATGTTCTCCTTCACGTCTTCGAAGGTTTCGCTAACGTTTTTATCATGCATCTCGTCGATATGCTCTCCTCGCAGCCGTCCTTCTTCCGGTACCATTTCCTCTCCTACCGGAACGTCCACTCCTGCGTCCCTGAGTCCCTGAACTGCCGCGAAGAGGCGGCTTCCCTGTTTGACTGTCCTGAGGCCGACGTCGAGAACTGCTTCCTCTGCGTCTGCTTTCTTCCCTGCGAGGAAACCTGTCAGGTACGCCGCGGGAAGATTTCCTGTGTGCTCGTCCCAGCCGTGTTCCTCGAGTTCCTTGGAGAGCGTCTGGGCGTTGTTGATATCTCCTTCAGCTTCGTACTGCGCGAGATGTACCCTTGTATGGTTGTTAGAAAGCCTCACTACGGCTCTCGCTGTATCGGATTTCAGCAGCTCCAGCCGCTGCTTGTAGTCCGTCTTCTGCTCCCTTCTTCTCCTGAACTGTACTTCGTAGTTGGATGAGTCTGCCATTCTTTATTCCTCCATCTTCTCCTCTACGTGGTTCTCGAGGTGTTTGGTGTCACGGAAGAAGCCTCCCTTCGCCATGTCGTAAAGCTTCCGGTACTGCTCCTGCGTAACT
>JBDGRE010000014.1:0-7332 GCA_042218325.1 Candidatus Nanohaloarchaea archaeon | reverse complement strand
AAAAGTAAAACAGTTCTTTTGACTAACAGTTTAATAGACTGTAATGCGTCGGAGTAGTTTAACCTATAGTTTTTATGACGCCCCCGGCGTCCATCCGACCATCTGTAACCCTATATTTCAAGAAAGACTTTATTTAGTCGAAGAAATGTTATAATGTGGAAAACTCAAACCATGGGAAGCGTCGATTCTCCAGAGGTATAGATAATTAGAGTCTCCTTCACGCAGAAAGGATTAGGAAAGGTATCTCGCCTTTGGTTGCATCTGTTCTCCTGATCGCGTTTACTATGGCTGTGGCAGTCATCGCAGTTCCCTTCTTTTCGAATACCATCCAGAGTCTCCAGTCTGACACGGGCGAACGAGCGGAGACTGTTTCGGCGGTTGCCAATGCAAGGCTGGAGATAGCTCAGGCAGGATATGATAACAGGTTCGTCGGCTACAACTTGAGCTTCCGGTCTAAAGGGGTACAGAAAGGACCTGTGGTAGACTGGGACCAGGACGGTGACAGAGACGAGATGGTCTTTTATGGAGGACCCTTTTACGTTACGGATTTAGAAAACGAGACCTGGGTCGAGTTCAGCTACTGTAACAACGCTAACGCCCCCAAAAATATAGCTGATGTGGATCAAGATGGAACTTTCGAGGTCGTGACTCAGCAGGGAACACGGATGAAGCTATGTGATCCGAGCAACGGGGACCAGACGTTATTCAACAAGGCAAGTTGGTGGGGAGATAGGTACTCGCCAACTATAGATTACAACGATGATGGCGTAAGGCAGGAATTTGGTTTCGTGAATACGTCTAGCACCCTCAATAATATCTCAATTTACAATATAGGGTCCAGCTCCTTCACAAAGGAAATATCTCTGCCTGATGGTTTGAACGTATCACAGTTTGCATACCATATTCATGACCTAGACGAAGACGGCAACGATGAAACTCTCCTGGTCGCGAACGACCAGTTCTTGTACACTTGGGAGTACTCTACAGGTAATTTTGAGAGAGTGGGAGATGCACCCTTGAACAGTTTTTCTGTTTCAGGTTTAGGAGATATCGACCACGACGGTCTACAGGATGATTTAGTCCTTTCCACGGGCGGGAACGGTTGCTGTCGAGCCACTCCCTATTTCTATGACATAGGCGAAGATAAGTTAAATCGCGTTTCCAAAGATTTGGCAAGATTAAACCAGATAGGTGGTGTTGGCGACGTGGACGATGACGGTTTTAAAGATGATATAATAGGAAATATCGATGACAGAGGCTTTGGCCGCAACTGGAGTTATGTATATATCGGCAGGAATAAAATGAGCGTTTCTCTACGTAACTCGGGAGAAGGCAGCTTCAGTAACGTGACGGTCAGTATGTTCAGAGAGGATAACCCTCTCAAACAGGTTTATTCGGGTAATATTCCAGAGAACGGTCTGAGGTCGATGGAGACTAAAGTTTCTCTTCCAACCAAGATTCAGGCGGCTGCGAACAGTATGCCTGTCCAAACTGAGGAAGAAGATATCCGAATCGATTACTAAAACTCTTCTATGAATAGCGCCATGAAGGGGTATATAGAGGGAAAAACACCTTACTCCCTATAGCCTTCCAGCGTTTCGCCGGAGTTTGAGGCCTTCGAGATAAGTATCTCGCGCTGTACGTGGTACGCCTCCCGTCTTATCATGGTGATGTAGCTGGTGAGGGCGAACAGGACGAAGATTATCGAGGTCCCGACGTAGGAGGCTATCTGCTGGATTATCCTTATCTCTCCGCTGAAGCCTAAAGTTGCGGCGACCGATGTCAGGATCCCTGCGTAAAGCAGTACTTTCAGCGTGGCCTGCACCAGCTTGAGATGTCGGTAATGTTTCAAAGCTCTCTGGTATCTCTTGAACTGTGCAGGGTCGAGGCTCTCCTTAAGGTACTCCCTTACGTCCTTGTCGGCCTTGCCGAGCGGCGTGAGCTCGAAGAGGTGCTGTTTCCAGCCGTTTATCTGCGCTGCCACGGAAAGGTTATTTACCCCGGGACTTAAACTGTTACCGTATATGCCTATCCCGGGAACACGGGCGCCAGGACTGGAAGATGTGGAATGGATAGACAGCCGGCCGGATATGGAGGACGGTACATACCTGCTGTCCTTCTGGCAGTCGAGCTGTTTGGACTGCTTCGAGAGGTTACAGCAGGTGGAAGAGGCGCACAGGCAGCACCCGGGTATAGAAGCAGTCAGCGTGCACGTGCCGGAGCTCGGGCTCGACATGGACGCGGCCCGGAAAGTTGCCGAAAGGATGGACGCAGGGCACTACATGGCCCACGATTCGGACGGCGCCGCAGCAGGGAGATACGGTTCGCGTAACGCCCCGAGGTTATTTCTACTGCAAGATGGAGTGGTCGAGTGGCAGAAGACTTCTGGAAACAGTCTTGAAGGGCTTGCCGGGAAGGTGGAGGAGCTGACCGGTGAAGGTATCGATATAACAGAAGAGAGGGGCAGGGATGATATCTACCTCGGTTACGCCTACGGAGCGGTGAACGACGGCATCAACTTTCGCGGCGAGAAAGAGCTGTCGCTGCCGCGAAACATTAGAGAGGGAAAGGCCTACCTTTCAGGCCGGTGGCGCAGAGAAAGGAACTGTCTCGAGGCGCTGGACGGCAGCATGAATATCTACCAGAAGGCTTCCCGGGCCGGGATAGTCGCGTCTGTGGACGGCATGAAAGACGTGGAGGTGACTGTGGACGGCGAACCCGTCCCGCACCGGTGGGCGGGTGATGACCTCAGGGTCGAGGGAGGAAGGAGCTACGTCCGGGTCACCGGCAGGCGGATGTACTCGCTTATAGATGGGCCGGAGAGAAGGTCCGAGGTAGGGATTGAACCAGAGAAAGGAGCTCGTCTCTACAAGGTAGGCTTCCGGTGACCGCCACCATAATTAAACATGGGATGTGCAAGCATTAACTGTGGAACTCGAGAGACTGGAGGCCGCCGGCATCGTATCAGTACTGGTGTTCGGGGCGGTCATAGGCAGCGCAGTGACTTACCAACAGATGGACTCCCGCCTCGACCGCATGCAGGACCGTATCCACGAGGTGCAGGGAAGCGAGAGGAAAGTTTACCTCAACGGCTCGACCAAGAGCTCGTTGACAGGATTATTCCAGTCTGTCGACCAGTCCGTCGTCTCCGTCCGGACGTCGGGGGAAAAAGCGGCGCAGGGTTCAGGTTTCGTCTACTCGAAGAGCGGCTACATAGTCACCAACGAACACGTCATCCAGGGCGCGGATGGAGTAGAGGTAACTTTCACCGACGGAGAGACAGTCAAGGCAAAGATTGTCGGCAGCGACGCATACAGTGACCTCGCAGTGCTGAAGGTCAACAAGAAAGGGCTCGTACCGGTCGATCTCGGCAACTCCTCGAACGTAAGGATCGGCGAGAGAGCGGTTGCTATCGGCAACCCTTTCGGACTAAGGAGTACCATGACAGCCGGGATAGTCTCACAGACCGAGAGGCAGATCCGCGGACAGGGAGGCTTCTCGATACCCGGAGTTATACAGACCGATGCCGCCATCAACCCGGGCAACTCCGGCGGACCGCTACTTAACGGTAGAGGAGAGGTCATCGGTGTCAACACTGCTATACAGACTAACACAGGTACTTTCTCTGGTATCGGCCTCGCGATACCGGTTAACACCGTCAGGAGGGTTGTGCCCCAGATAATAGAGAGCGGCGACTACGATCATTCCTGGATAGGCGTGCGCGGACGTAACCTGGGGCCTGAAATAGCGGATGCTATGGGTCTTGAAAGCACAAAAGGATTCCTTGTACTGGAAGTCGTTGATGGCAGCCCAGCGGACAGGGCCGGTCTAAAGGGCGGAAACGAAACCTTCAAGGTGGATGGCAGGGAAGTTGAGCTCGGCGGCGATGTGATAGTGGCTATCAACGGCAAGGAGATGAGAGATATCAGCGACATCCTGCTGTACCTAGAGCGGAAGACCGATGTCGGTGATAAAGTGAACGTGACCGTCATCCGCGACGGCGAGAGAAAGACGCTGCCGCTGACGCTCGCCGCCCGGCCGAACGATTAAGGTTTGTACCGGAGGAAGGCAGCCATACCACCGAAGTTCTCCAGCCGCTTCCCGGCCTCGTGGTCGGTATGGACCTGCACCACTTCGCCGCCCTGCTGCTCCACTTTTTCGACCGTATCCTGCTCCTCTCGGAACTTCTCGTCGGTAACTACCAGCTTCTCGACCGCGCCCTTCCGGGCGAGCTCCTTCACCGGCTCACCGTACTCTATGTTGCCATCTTTTTCCATCTCCTCGAGCAGCTCCTCTACCACTTTCGACTCCTCGGATATACGTGACTCCTCTGTGACGCGTTCCAGCGCACCGCGCTTGATGGCCTCGTTAAGACCTGTTTCACCGGTCACAGACGTGTCCTGTACGAAAGCCTTCTGCTTCACGTCCTCCGGCAGCATGTCGTATATCTTCTGCTTCTCGAAGCCCGGGCCGGCGACCACGATGTTGTCGACGTCCTCCGCGGACCGCTCGATGACTTCAACGAGTTCTTCCTGGAACCCTTCCCCAGTTTTCTGGTCGTCGTACAGCTTGCCGGGGATGTTCTCCTGCAGCTTCGACAGGCTGGAGATACCTGACTCCTCCACGAGGTAAAGGTCGGCACCCCCTTTCTCTATGAGGCAGAACAGCACCTGGTAGGAGCGCTTCTGCTCCGCCTCGTGAAGCCGGTCCCACTCCTGCTGCGAGAAGTCCTTCCAGAGCTCGAACTCCTTCCCGGGCTCGATGTTGAACGTGTGGTAGCCGAGCTCCACGTCATCGTCTGCCTGGAGGATCTCGCCGGTCACCCGGAGGCGCGACTTGTCGTACTCAGTTTTCTCGACTTCGAGCGACAGCTTCAGGGTTTTCTTCTCCCGGCCGTCGAGCTTGGTGCGCTGCGTCACGGCTCTTACAGTGTCTCCCTCGCCTATGATGTCCTTCAGGTACCAGAGGTCGTCCTGGTTCTCGACCTCGACCCGGGCGTAGCCGTCGCTCCTGTTCGTTTTGAGCAGCTTCATAACTCCCGATTCCGAGCCACAAATAAAAACCTGCGATTGTTAAGCTTCTGTTATGGCCAGAGGGACGGAAGTACCGACTTTCCCCGTCATGATTCTGATAGGTCTGACAGTTTTCGGACTGATGTTCATAGTTTCCGAGGGAGGAGTGGATGTAGGAGGGAAGGCAAAGGCGGACAGCATGGTCTACACGTCGCACAGCTTCGGGAAGGTCGGCAGCGCCAACCAGGACTTCCGCACCATCCGCTTCGACGACTTCAACGTCGGCGAGCTGAGGGGCGACGTACAGGCCTACAGCGCCCGCGAGACCTCGATAAGCAACTCGCTGCTCTCCGGCAGCAGGATAGAGGTGAACTACAACGCGACGCAGCCCCGCACCGGAAAGGTCACGTTCGAGGTGCTCGGCAGGAACGGGCCGGGCGCCGTCTTCGTGAAGGCCAACGGCCAGCAGGTATTCAGGAAGCATCTTGTCGCCACGGGAACGCCGGAGATCGAGATACCGTCGAGCGCGCTGAAACCGGGCATGAACAGGATAGTCATAGGGGCGACACAGGGCGGCATAATCTCGAGCACTAAATACAGCATCGAGGACGTCGAGGTAACGGTCAACGACAGGAAGTTCCACGACTGGAGTGACTCGTTCCAGGTGTACGACTACGAGCTGCAGGACTACGTCTCGGCCCAGCTCACCTTCTCGGTCTCGGACTCGGTCAAGACCTCGCCGCTCGAGATCTTCGTCAACGGCAACCGCATCTACTCGAGGCCGCAGGTCCGTATATCGCCGGAGACGGTCGAGATACGGCCCGGCCCGACAGACCTGCACCCGGGTTACAACTCCATAAGGTTCGAGACAGACGGCCAGGCCAAGTACGAGATAGGCAGCCCGCAGCTCACGGTCCGGTACCTCGGCAACACGGAAAGAAGAACTCTCAGGATCGACTTCGGCATCAACAGGACAGGCCTCGGCTTTGCGAGGAGGGACGACACGGAGGAGCGCATCAGCTTCCAGTACCAGCGACTGCTCCCGTCACCGAGACCGATGGTCATAGAACTCAACAACAACACGCACCGGCTGAGCCCGCGCAACGGCAAAAACGATATCGAGATAGACGCCAGCGAGCTGGAACGCTCCAACCAGCTCACGGTCAGGAGCAACGCCACCTACCAGCTCAACAACCTCAGAGTGATGAGCGAGAAGGTAGACGAAGGATGAGCACGGGAGAAGCTATCAAGAAATTGCTATTTTATCTTTTCCTGACACTTACAGGTCTGATAGTCCCCTATGTCTGGTACAGGATATTCAAGAAGGTAGGACATCTTTACTGGGAGTATATCTTGCTGCCGGCTCTTTACCTCTGGTATCTACTGTTGTTCCGGATTCCGGTTTTCGCCGTGCAGTACCTGTTCCATCTATTAGGAGTCACCACGACCAAGGTCTCGCAGCTTGCTCTGGGAGTAGAGACCTATATCATGGAGAACAAGAAAGTCATAGGAACTCTCTATGGAGTGATGTTTATAGTGGCGTTCTACCTTGTTCCCACTGGGGCGGTAACCAGTTTTGAAGGCTTGCTACCTGGAATCCAGGCTATAGGTGTCTTGGCTCTGGTCTCTTTCGGATTTACCGTATTGCTGGTATTACTGTATAACCTGATGGCGAGTATCGACTTCGCTCAGGGAAGTCTTTCCATCGATACCGAGAAGCTACCTGGCGTCGCGGTAGCATCTGGAGCCAGTCAGGGAGCTCAGGAAGCTGTAGAGAAAGGAAGAGCTGCCAAAGACAAGTTCGTGGGAGGAGCCAAGAAGGCCGACAGGACCATGAAGAGAGCGGAAGAAACCGCGGAAAAAGGCCAGGAGATGTGGAAAGATATACAGCAAGCAGAACAAGCCAGTTCCCGGCTTGTTAACAGCCAGATGATGAAGACGGCCAAAGGACCTCTTATGAGGCTCGTCCAGTCCGCTATCACAGGAATATCGGGAGAAGGAGTAGTAATAGGTGTAGTAGGGGGTATAATCATCCTTGCCCTATTGTTCTTCGCGGCACTGCTTTACTCGGTTCTGACGTTCTTTGTCATAGGGCTCATAGTGCTGCCGATGTATTTCTATGTAGTGAACGTGATAGGAAGTATCGTTCTTGCCCCGTTGATGAACGCAGTGGGGGCAGGCGGCGCCTGGGCAAACTTTGCCGGCCAGCAGGCCGCCAACCAGGCTCTTCCAGGTCTCGGCCAGTCGCAGGCTGTCGAGCAGACCTCGGCGATGCTGAGCCAGACCGCGGCCAAGATAGGCTGCTTCGCGAAAGGCCCGG
>JBDGRE010000013.1:0-77629 GCA_042218325.1 Candidatus Nanohaloarchaea archaeon | reverse complement strand
AATTTGCAAAAATAACGCGGTAATATAATTCAACCACTTGAAAAGTTTCTCGGCATTTCCCGCATCCCTATGAAATCTGGAGATATGCAATTGGCAGGTCGCGGATTTGAACCGGAATCCTGATAATACCTCAAAATCTTTCTTTTTCATTTACTCGATGCCGAGAACCTTCCTGGTAGTCTTGGAACTCTTCCCTTTTCTCTTCCAAGAACTTTGAGGGAACCAAACTCTCCGGATCTTCTATCTTAATCCAGCGATTATCCTTCTCTGTTGTGGGGTGGACAGGTTCGATGCCGAGATAATACTCCAGTGACTCTTCAAACGATTTGAACCTGACAAAACGCAGTCTCTTTCCCCCTCTCCGCGTCTTCCTGAAAACAGGGTCTATCAATCCACGATAACAGGTTTTGAACCCGCCCCTACTCACCTGCAAACTTACCTTCATCTCCCGTTTATACACCAAGTAGAGCAGTGAAACCAATTCCTTTTCATCCTCTACCGGGTTCCTTTCTCCTTTCGGCAGCTCCATTGTATCGAGATGCCTACTTGGAGGCAGGTATGGGTCTTCATTACGGACCTTAACCATGATGCTGTAGTTCCGGTCATGTTCTCGATTCATTGGATTCCGGCCTCACGTTTAACCTTGGAAACGTACTCTGGAGATACTCCGTACCGTTCTGCTATCTCTTTCTGTTTCTTATCGGTGTTTACCAGGTCGTAACGGATTTTCTCTGTCCGGGTTTTAGGCAGCTTTTCCTCCAAAGCCATGACACGTTCCTCCAAACTTCCTCCGGTATCACTTTCTTTCTCCAGTTCGTTGACTCTTTGAACCAGGTCATTGATGTCTTTCCTTATCGCTGCAAAAGTGGCATAAATCGAGATATACTTTCTATCGCTGAGGAACGTGATATTTCTGTTTCCATCTATATCTTCCAATATATCTCCGGCTTTAGGATGATACCAATACCGGCTAAACAAATCACTGCGTGATTCAGCTTTTTCCCAATTCAAATCTTCTTCAGCCATACAACTCACCTTCTATTTCTTCAGGGTTCGAGGTGAAAGGATGAGGGTCTTCTTCTCCAGCTATCGACTTTTTGAGTTCCCAGATCCTTCTCTTAACTTCTTCAAGTTCTTCTTCCTGCTCCTTAGTTCTACCACCTATCTCGGAGAGACGGATAAACGCCTGCCGCAACCGGAATACAGCTTTTCAAAACAGTTTATCTAACCGCTCCCTTTACCCGTCATGATTACGGCGCAGAACCAGGAAGCCACTGTATGTTTGCTGCTATGAGTTATAATTTAGAGAAAACTGAGGATTTGAAAAATGATTCAATCGATCAGCATCCTGCATTAGAAGTTGCACTAAATAATCTGGATGAAGATGTAGCTGAAGATATAGAGAAAGAAATTGAAGAGAATAGGTCTGAAGGCCGGATAGATGAAGAAGAATTGGATAAAATTATTGAGAAATACGACTTGGATAAAGAACAGAAGAAAAAGGTGAAAGAAAAAATTGTCAAATATAGTTCTGTTTTAATCTTTCTTTACTTCGATTATCAGTTTTGAGCTGTCGCGGCTGTGGCGTTTCCAAGTGATATAATCTCCAGGGGAGATGTCATTTTCCTCTCGGAATTCTTTGGGCAAGGTTATCTCGCCTTTTGATTGTACGCGTCTTTTACCTTCATCTGCCATAGTTGGTGAACCTATCAAGAATCTTTATTCGGGAAATAGGTAAAAATGTTGGGGGAGTAAACACTCTCTGAAAGGGGTTAATCCGAACTTGACATAGACTTAACCTTCTTCATGCGGAAGGTCTCCTCGCGTTCCGACTCCTCGAGCGACTGGGAAACGATGTCGAGGGCCTCGTTCATCTCGGGTATGACCTTGTGCTCCAGCGCATTGACACGGCGCTTGGTCTTCTCTATCTCGTTGAGCAGCTTCAGCAGCTTCGTCTGTGTTTCCGCGGCTTCGATTATCTGCTCCAGCAGTTTCTCGTACTCGTCGGCCGCGGAGTCGATGCGGGAGGTGGAGGATGTGATACCGTACTCGCGATCCATGACGCGGGTCCTGATATCTTCATCAGACGATATCTCCGGTACCACGACTCCCATGATGTTCTGTGTCTCCGTAGTTATCTCCGGCTCGTCTTCTATCGCGAGAGAGTTGGCCTTGATGGTGTCCTCGCCGTCGTAGATCTTTGCCAGCAACAGCTTGAGGCGGGCGCGGGAGTACTGGTCCGCGAGCTCCTCGTTGACCTCCTTCGCCTCGTCGACTATCTCCATGAACTCGTGGATGAGGCCGTCACGCTTCTTCTCCAGGATGTCGTGGCCGTTCTCCGCGAGCTCTATCTGTTCCTTCAGCCTGAGTTCTTCGCTGCGCGTCGGCTTGACATCCTGGGCCATCTCTTACTCACCCTGCTCCTGGGAATCGAGGTACTTCTCCCGGGTTTCCGGGTCGATACGGATGAGCTCGTCCTCCGGCAGGATTCCCAGCAGGTCCCAGGCAATCCCAAGTGAATCTTCGATGCTACGGTTCTCGTGGCTGCCCTGCTGGATGAACTCGCGCTCGAACTGTCTTGTGAACTCGAGCACCTTCTCGTCCTTTTCGCTCAGTGCGTCTTCCCCGACGATAGCGACGAGGTCACGCAGGTCCTGCCCCTCCGCGTACAGCGAGTAGAGCTGGTCGGAAACATCCGGGTGGTCGCCGCGGGTGTAGCCCTCACCGATACCGTTGTCCATCAACCGGGACAGGGATGGGAGCACGTTGATAGGTGGCTTGATGCCCTTGTTGTCGAGCTCACGCCCGACTACCAGCTGGCCCTCCGTGATGTACCCGGTCAAGTCCGGGATCGGGTGCGTTATGTCGTCGTTAGGCATCGTCAGTATCGGTAGCTGCGTTACGCTTCCCTCCCTGCCTTCTATGATGCCTGCGCGCTCGTACAGTTTGGCGAGGTCGGTGTACATGTATCCCGGGTATCCTCTGCGGCCCGGAACCTCCTCTCTCGCCGCCGATACCTCACGGAGTGCGTTGGCGTAGTTGGTCATATCGGTCATGACGACCAGCACCTGGTATCCCTTGTCGTAAGCCAGGTACTCCGCGGTCGTTAACGCCAGTCTTGGCGTGATGATACGCTCCGGGGCCGGGTCGCTCGCCTTGTTGAGGAAGACGACGGAGCGTTCAAGGGCTCCGGTCTCCCGGAACTCCTCGATGAACTCACGGCTTTCTTCCTCCGTGATTCCCATGCCGGCGAAGACGACTGCGAACTCCTCTTCCTCGCCCTGGACGTCGGCCTGGCGTGCGACCTGCATCGCCAGCTCGTTGTGCGGCAGTCCCGAGCCGGAGAAGATAGGAAGCTTCTGGCCGCGGACCAGCGTGTTCATGACGTCGATGGTGGAGACGCCGGTCTGGATGAAGTCCTCCGGCAGCTCCCGGGAACTCGGGTTGATAGCCTCCCCTACGATATCCCGTTCCTCATCCGGGATGATTTCAGGGCCGTTGTCGATAGGGTCGCCGGTGCCGTCAAGGATGCGCCCGAGTAGATCTTCCGTTACCGGCATCTTGACGTTCTGGTCGAGGAAACGCACGCGGGCGTCCTGGCCGATACCTGTGGTGTCCTCGTAGACCTGGACAACTACAACATCCTTCGAGGTCTCGAGCACCTCACCCTTCTTGACGTCGCCTTCCGGGGTCTCTATCTCCACGATGTCCCCGTACGCGATGTTCTCGGTTTTCTCCACGAAAACTAGTGGTCCTGATACTTCGTTGATAGTTTGGTATTCTTGCTTCATAGTATGGTTGTCACCTTGCCCTCTTCATGAACGAGCCTTCCGAATTTTTCGCGTCACGTTCCTCAAGGAAACCTGCCAGATCCCTGGCTGTGCTGTAATCCCCTCTCTCCAGGCTCTCGGACATCTGGGTAGCCCAGTGAGAACCGTATTCAAGCCTGATGTCCGTCTCCAGAGAGTCAAGTTCTTCTTCGTAGTCAGAGCAGTCCTCAAGGCCGATGTGAGACAGGTACTGGAGGCCGTTCAGCCTCTTCTCCAGATCCACATCTCTCACTGCTCGACCACCTTTTCGAACTCTTCTTCCATCTGGCCGCGGATTTCCTCGATTTTCTCGTCGTAGTCCTCGGATATCGCGACTTCGGAAATCCTGTTCCGGGAGTCGACCGAGATGATATCAGACACGAGCGCGCCGTCTTCAAGCGCCTCGTACGCGTTGTCTCCCCAGTCCAGGATGAGGTCGAGTATCTTGAAGGTCTTCTCCGGCGGGCAGTACTGGTCGACGTCGTGGAACGCGTTCTGCTGCAGGAAGAACTGCTTCAGCATCGTCGCGATCTCCAGCGTCAGCCTTTCTCTATCCGGCAGCGCGTCCTTCCCGACGAGCTGGACTGTTTCCTGGAGCTCGCTGTCCTTCTGCAGCAGGTCCTTCATCCTCTGTATCTTCGCGCCCCACTCCGGGTCGACCTGTTCGCCGAAGTACTCGTGCATCAGCTCCTCGTAGCCGGAGTAGGACTCGTCCCAGTTTATCGCGGGGAAGTGCCGCTTCTCCGCGAGGTCCTTGTCGAGCGCCCAGAAGTTCTTGACGACTCTCAGCGTGTTCTGTGTGACCGGCTCGGAGAAGTCTCCGCCCGGTGGGCTGACTGCGCCGATAATGGAGACGCTTCCAGGGTCGTCGACGCCGAGAGGGTCGACCCTGCCGGCCCTCTCGTAGAACTCGGCCAGCTTCGACGCCAGGTAAGCCGGGTATCCACGCTCTCCAGGCATCTCCTCCAGCCGTGCAGATATCTCACGCATGGCCTCCGCCCACCGCGACGTTGAATCCGCCATGAGCGCGACGTCGAGTCCCATATCACGGAAGTACTCCGCGATGGTGATGCCTGTGTAAATCGAGGCTTCACGTGCGGCTACAGGCATGTTAGACGTGTTCGCGATGAGTACTGTACGGTTGATTATCTTGTCGCCGGTCTGCGGGTCCTCGAGCTCCGGGAACTCCTCGAGTACCTCGGTCATCTCGTTTCCACGTTCTCCACAACCGATGTACACGATGATGTCCGCATCCGAGAACTTTGCGAGCGACTGCTGTGTAACTGTTTTTCCTGTTCCGAAGCCTCCCGGTACCGCTGCGGTACCACCTTTTGCTATCGGGAACAGCCCGTCGAGCACTCTCTGTCCTGTGATGAGAGGTATCTCCGGCTTGAGGTCGTCCTCGACCGGCCTGTCCTCCCTGATAGGCCATTCCTGCCTCATGGAGATTTCTTGTCCTGAGACCTCGGCGACGGTTTCCCGTACCGAGTGGGAGCCGGATTCTATGGTTTCGACTTCTCCGCCGTCCATATGCGGCGGCAGCATGACCCTGTGCGTTCCGTAGGATACGTCGACCTCTCCGAGTATTTCACCTGCCTCTACCTCGTCGCCTTCCTCGACGACCGGCTCGAAATCGTACTCCTCGTCAGGATTGATTCCAGGTGCGTCTTCTCCTCTTGCGATGAAGTCGCCGGTCTTCTCCTGCAGGACCTCGAGCGGTCTCTGGAGGCCGTCATAGATGGAGCCGAGCAGGCCGGGCCCGAGTTCCACGGATAGCGGCTGCTCAGTGTTCTCCACCGGCTCTCCAGGTTTGACGCCTGTTGTGTCCTCGTAGACCTGGATGTAGCATTTTTCTCCCTCGATTTGGATGACTTCTCCCATCAGCCCCTCGTCACCGACGCGTACTACGTCGTTCATCTGGGGGTTCATGCCGGTCGCGACTACGACCGGCCCTGTTACCTTGTGAATTTCACCGTCTGTCATGTTTGTTTGTCACCTTTTAGTATGTGTTAAGTTATGTCTGCTCCGATAACTTTCCGGATTTTTTCGTTTATCTGGCCCTGTGTTTCGGTCTCGGACAGTGGGACGACGACCGGGTCGACCGATTCCTCGACCTTCGTGCGGATCCGGCCCGGTAGTTCCTCGAGGTCGTCCTGTTCGGCTACCAGTATACCGATGTCTTCACGGTCGACAAGCTCTTGGATGGTGTTAGCGTAGTCCTCCTTGTCGAATATCTTCTGGATACCGGCGAGCCTGAAGCCGGCGGTGAAGTCACTGTCGCCGATAACGGCTATCTTTTTCTTCTCTTGCCTGTCTACCATCTTACGCTGTCACCAGGTTGCTCCTGATCGTTTCCAGGTTTTGGATACCGGTCTGTTTCGCCCGGATAAGCATCCTAAGGTTCTTTACCTCGATTATCTTCGCAACGATGTAACCAAGTATGGACGTTATGCCGAGCGGCTCCGTGTGGAGCATCGTGAGCGCTTTCTCCAGTCTCTGGACCTCGAGGGCGTGCTCGACGTCCTCGAGGCGTTCTCCGTCAACATCTTTTTCCGACTTGACGATCTCGAGCGCCCTGTCGATGTCCTCGGTGTGGCCGACTTCCTCGACCAGCGAAGAACCGTTCCGGGCGACGAGGTAGGGCTCTATCTGCTCGTAGCTGTAACCATATTTTTTTAGTCTCAGGGCCGTGCTGAGGCTCTCGTATTCCAGCTCCTTCCTGATGAAGCTACGGAACCGGGGGCTCTCGACCTTTTCCGAGAGGATGTCGAGTTCGTCGTAGTATGCCCTGTCCAGCGCATGCTCGATCTCACGGAGATCGCTCGGGTCCTCGATGTAGTCGCGGTAGTCGACCTGCGAGTCTTTGAACCGGATGGCTTCAAGTATCTCTTCGAAGCTTTCCTCCTTCAGTTCATCGATAGGTTCTCCACAGATATCCCCGGTAGTGACGAGCATGTCCTCGATTTCGATATCCCGGTCCGATTTCTTCCACCTGAGCAGGCGCTTGAGGCTCGTCAGCTCGTACTTCCGCAGGTAAGTCTCTATCACTTCTTCCAGCTCAGGCGGTGCTATCTCGGAAAGATGTGTGAGTGTTCGTGAAAGGTTGCGGTTGAGCGCGAGCTCCACCAGTTCTACCCCTTCATGGCGTGCGCCAAGCTCGTTGATATCCTCGCGGTAGTCTCCTTCCTCGAGATTGCGGGCTATCTCGTTCGGCTGCATCTTAACCAAGTTCTCGTAGTCCCCGGTGTCGAGCAGCTTCGCCCGTTTTGCGCTGACGCGTGCGTACATGTAGGGGTAGTCTGTCATCCTACTCGAACAGCGCCTCCGCTACCTCTCTTCTGTGGTTTTCACGGTAGTCCTCGACTATGCGGTCGAAGGTGAAGTCCATCCGCCTCTCGCCGTCCTCAGACTCAAGGATGATACCGTCGATATCGGCCTCCTCGAAGTCCTTCGAGACGGCGTCGCTGAACTCTTCGCCACCTCTGACAGTTCCTACTTCGAAGCTGGCCCGGTCGAGGCAGCTCTCCACGAAGGCCTCTTTTTCATCGTCTGCCAGGTCTTCAAGCTTTTCGCGGAAGTCCCTGAAGGCTGTGTCGAGATGTTTCTGCTTTTCCCGCAGCTTTACCTGTTTCGCCTTCATCCGCGCGCTGGAGAGCGCCTTCCTCTTTATCGATTCTTCCTTCTCCTCTATCTCTTTTTCGGCCTGTTCGCGGATGCTCTCCGCCTCCTCTTCGGCCTCTTCGATGATTTCTTCTGCTTCTTCTTCCGCTTCCTCGACGATGCGGTTCGACTCCTGTTCCGCCTCGTTCAGGATGTCGGATTTGACGTCTTCTAGTCCCACGAACTCCACCAGAGTTCGATCATGTCAAGCCGCGTTCCGTCCGCAAAGCGGACTCCAGCGACTTACGGTTTGTTCCCTGTGTTTCATAGTATCGTTTTCCTCCTTTGCTGTTTTATCGAATAGAGTAAGTGTGGGACGGGCCTTGCGGCCCGTCTTGTGGTTTTTCCTAGATGAATCCTGTCACAATCAGCGCGACTACCAGGCCGAAGATGACTGCTGTCTCCGGGATTACTGTCAGGATCAGTGCCTGTCCGAACAGGGAGTCGTCCTCTGCGAGAGCTCCCATGCCGGCGGCTCCGATCTTTGCCTGGGCGTATGCCGTCGCGATGGCGGAGATGCCTATCGCGAGGCCCGCACCGAGTGCAGGACCCAATCCGCTTGTCAGAATCTGGATCGTAGCTTGTGATGCCATTTGTGGATTTTCACCTAAAGTATCATTTACGCGCCCCGAAGGGAGCGTACTTGCGGCCTCCTCCCTCGAAGAACTTCGTGAAAAGTTCCACGTAGTGGAGCCTGATGCCCTGGAGGAAGCCTTCCATGATTTTGATGAACGTGTTGAAAGTATGGCCTATCATTAAAACACCGATGCCCGCTACCGTCCCGAGCAGGGTGTGCATCTCGAACAGTGGCTGCGCCATCGAATTCACAACTCCCGCAAGTGCGACTGCCGCGACCGAAACACCGAATATCCGCAGGTAGGAGAGAACGTTCGATACCAGCGATGGTATCTCGACGACGCCTTCAACTCCCTCTCCGAGGTACAGAGTCACTATGGAGATGAGTATCACCGGCAGACCTGCTGTCATGCCGACGAAGTACCAGAGCGCCGCGCCGACTTCGAGCAGCAGCCAGCTGCCCTTCTCGAGGAACGCCTCTTTCAGGCCGTGGTTGACGTACTCGTTGTAGCCGCCGAGCAGGTATCCTGCGTTGACGTGTACCAGTCCGAACAGGGCCGCGATGTTGAAGACCTGTCCAAGGTGATCGGCCCGGTGGAACAGTACAGGTATCTGCTCGAACAGGTGTATACCTGTCACGTGCGCCAGGTCCGAGTGCGATCCGAACAGCATGTATCCGAACGCGTCCCCGAACGCCAGGCCGAATACGATGGTCGCGACGGAGGCGTACATCAGCGACTTGAATATCTGTTTCGCTTCCGGGAACATCCTGTAGCCTGCGTAAAACACAGCCAGTGTCGTAATACCGTAGCCGGCGTCGCCTATCATGAATCCGAACATGACAGGGAAGGTCAGGAATATCATGAACGATGGGTCGAGTTCGTTATATGTTGGTGTGGAGACGAGATCGGTCAGCGACTCGAACGGCTTGACCGGGCCCGGGTTGTCGTGCTTGACAGGCGGGTTCTCGCCTTCCTCTTCCTGTATGTGTATCTTTCCGCTCGTCTCCGCCTCGAGACGGCTGCGCAGAGGTCCAAGTTCCTCTGCAGGAACCCATCCCTCCGCGATGAAAGTCCTCTTCGTGGTGGCGAACTTTATGGGTGCCTCGGATTTCTCCACTTTTTCCGTGAGGAACTCCTCGGCGTTTTTGAGCCCGGAACGCCACTCATCGGCTATATCCTGGAGCTCTTCCTCTATCTGCTGTTTTTCTTGCCCAAGTTCTTCTTTTCTCTCCTCTATCTTTTCGAGCACCTCGACCGGTTCCCCCTCGAAACCTGTATCGACAGGGTTGACCTGCTCGGCGCCTATCTCCCTCAGGGCGGTTTCGATGTCCTCCGAGTCGGCCTCGCGGTAGAAAACGATATTCGCCTGCCGTCCCTCGAAAACCTCATAGCTCGCGCCGGTCCCGGATTCCAGCTCCGCCGGGTCGAAACGACCCACGTAAACATCAAGCGTCTCCGAGCCCTCAAGATCTTCGGCCCTGACGCCTGAGCCTTCTATCTTCCGGAAGAAACCTTCCTGGTCCTCGAGACTCGAGAGTTCGTTCTCGACCTCCTGGCCGCGGTCCTCAAGTTCCTCGACCTGTTCCCGGATCCGGTCTATATTCCGCTGTATCTCATCGAGAGACGTCTCAGCTTTTTCTTCGCTCCCCGGGAGCTTTGAGATCAGTGAGCGGACGTCGACCAGCGTTTCCGAGAGTTCCTCGGCCTCTTCGAACGGTTCGCCGGTCTCCAGCTCCCCGTCGTATTCCTCTATGTCCATCAGGGAAAGGCCGTGAAGCTCCTCTATCACTGCCTGGAGCTCGGACTTGGGTCCTGTTACCGATATCTTCGTCATCTCTGCTGGCCTGACCATGATGTCATC
Organism: Candidatus Nanohaloarchaea archaeon; assembly: GCA_042218325.1. Lineage (GTDB taxonomy): Archaea > Nanohalarchaeota > Nanosalinia > Nanosalinales > Nanosalinaceae > JALDAJ01. Next base: position 67,721 of record JBDGRE010000013.1, on the reverse strand, counting down.
ACTCAAGGAATTCCTGCCTGAAATGTTCTACAAGTACATCTACCGCGTCTTCCATGTTTTCCGATGCCCTGTCAGCTATCCTGTCCGCCTCCTGCTCTCCCTCTTCTATTATCCGGTCACGTTTCTCGTCCATCCTGTCACGGACTTTCTCGATACGGTCGGACTTGAGCTGCTGCGCGTCCTTCTCGGCCTCGGTCACTATCTCGCGGGCCTCCTGCTCTGCTTCTTCGATGATGTCCTCTGCTTCTTCCCTGGCGTCCCGGATGATAGAATCCGCGTCTTCTTCCGCCTTCTTGACCTCGCTCACAACTTCTGCCATCTCAGAATCCCTCGAGAATGAGTAGTTAAGCACATGTTTATAAACCCTGTCAGCGCCGGAAACAGAGGCCTCTTTAAAAACATTTTCCCGGCCATATCAATCCATGGATAAGATAGAGGAGCGCGGTTTCTCGCTGTTCGCCGCGAGAGAAGAGGAGCCCGACAAGGAGTCGGAGGTCTTCTACAACAAGGACATGTTGGCGAACCGTGATCTTTCCGTCACCGCGGCGAAAGTGTTCCTCGACGAGACCGAGATCGACGGGCCGCGGATTTGCGACGCGCTCGCAGCTTCAGGCATCCGCGGCTTCCGGTACACGGATTTCGGTAACGTCGTCATCAACGACACCAGCCCGGAGGCGGTCGAAAGCATCAGGAGAGGCCTGGGGGAAAACGGCATAAAGGCAGAGGTCACGGAGAAGGACGCGAACGTCCTGCTCTCCGAGCACGGCAACTACTTCAATATAATAGACGTCGACCCTTTCGGCTCGTTCACGAACTACCTCGACTCTGCGGCACGAGCAGCAAACTACCAGAGCCTCGCAGGTTTTACCGCAACCGACAACGCGGCACCGGCTGGAAGCTACCCGAAGGTATGTGAACGGAGGTACGGTTCGACGCCGCTGAAGAACAGCTTCATGCACGAGACCGGGCTGAGGATATACATCAAGGAGGCTTTCCGGAACTTCGCCCGGTTCGACAAGGACTTCGACCCAAAACTGTGCTGGCACGAGCAGCACTACTCCCGCGCAACAGGAAGAGTGACGGAGTCGAAGCGCCGCGCAAACAAAAACACGGAGAACATCGGCCACCTGTCGTTCTGCCCGGAGTGCCGATGGCGTGCCCTTGAAAGAAAAGCTGAGTGCCCTCTATGCGGAGGCGAGACAAAGATCGCCGGCCCGCTCTGGACCGGGAAGATAGCGGATCGAAGGTTCACTGGAGAGATCATGGACGAGATGCCGGAGGACTGGGAAGAAGCACGCGAAATCCTGGAGCTGGTCCACAAGGAAGCGGAGATACTGACGCCGTTCTACGACCTCCACGAGCTGTGCTCGCTGCTCGAGATACAGGTACCCAAACGCGACCGCGTTATAGAGGCCATCGATGAGAAGGGCTATCCTGTTTCACGGACGCATTTCTCGCCGACCGGTTTCAGGACGGACGCGCCCATAAAAGATATCAAGGGTATCATCCGGGAGCTGTAGGGAACCATTTTACTTCTTGAATGCGAACTGTTGAACAGTAATAACTATCTCAGCAGAATCTGATGAAGACGACAAACTGGAAGAAGTCGAACCCCGGCAAGACAAAAAACCTCTCCTGGCCGGCAGCGCTCCCTTTATGGCAAGAAAGGGATGACTAAACGCCAGTCAGGCGAACGATTTGATGGAAAGTTACGCGGGCGAGGAGTTCGACGTGGACATGCCTGACGCAGTCGACACCTGGATGCACGAATAGATTGGCGCGGCGAGGTCAACGCAATCGACGTATATCTGGACGGCCAGTACGAGGAACACCACAACTTCGTCTATCGGGTGTTCTCTAAGATCGCGGCCCTGGAAAGTGCCCGGACCGAGCACTACGACATATCCTTCTCGATAAGAGACTCGGACTGGGACGAGTACGGGCTGGAGTAGACAAAGTTTTTACAGCACTGGAAACTCAACCGGAAAAATTGGGGAATTGTAAAGGGCTTCAGGCAATCGAGGACAAGTTAGAACATCCGAGTTTTCACGCAAGTAGAAGAGGAAGAGCTGGAGAGAATCTTTCCATCGCATACATTTTCCTGCTCGTAGTAGGAGAACCAAGAGAACACTATCTAATACCTTCAAGCAAAGTTATTGAAGAGGTGTATGAAACCGGCAACTTCCATGTTAAAAACAAGGTAGCTGAAGAATTCCGGGGCTTGAGTTATCTGGAAGAAATTGCATAAATCCGATTTCGAGTTAGAGGCTATTAAACTATTTTCATGATGAGCTGAAGGCAAAATTGCAAACTACTTGGCAGGACGTATGTCTGAACCGAAATCAAGAAGATATGCAGTTGACAGCTTCCGGGATTAAATTATTGATAATAGGGATTAATTATCAGTATATGTCAACGACCCTATCGAAAATGAAAAGTCCAGATTAATTGACGAAGCCGAAAAAGTTTTAGGTAATGCCTTTACACCTTCAGGAGGTACTTAGACATCCACAGCAGTATTAACCGAGAAGGGGGAAATATATACAGGGGTTAATGTCAAGAGCATGATATCTGGGATGGTAACTTGTTCAGAACGAAACGCCATTGGAAATGCTGTAACAGAGGGAAACTATCAATTTAAGGGTATATGTGTGATGAGAGATTCTTCTACAGGATTCAAACCTTGTGGAATGTGTCTACAGTTGATGAACGAATTTGCTCAACCTAATGAAGAAAATGATATTACAATTCTCATGGCAGGGACAGAAGAGACTGAAGAAACTAAGTTAAGAGAACTTCTGCCTGAACTTTATGGCCCAGCTGATAAAGATGTAAACCTCAAAGAGTACAAACACTAATTTGGGAGTTTTCGTATCCATTTCAAATGTGGAGATATGCAATTGGAAGTTTCCGGAATCCATGAATAGTCATAGCTGGAGGATTAGTATAATTAGACTGATTGCTCCTGAGATTGTGAGAAGCCCTTCAAATATCAGCAATTTTTTGTTTTCAATGTAAAATGATAGATGTTGTTCAGGAGTTCTTTTTGTGGACTCACAGGATTAAGACTGGCAGTTTCATCATTTAATGGATATAGACTTACTTCATTATCTTTAATCGGGTATAGAAACGCGATACCGACCGTTCTGCCGGTTATATAGTCTGTAAAAATATGGGTCAAGGTGATGGACGAAATTATAATTGCCATCTCTGTACTCTCAAATAAAGTCAAAGTGGAAATAATTATCCAGAATAGCGGTGCATGAAATAGCGTTTTATGATGTTCTTTGATTTTGCTGTGCCATATGGCGTCAGCATCTGGCAGCAGAGATAGAATTCCAAATACTGCCACGGTTGTACTAGATAAATCTACTAATCCTAAAGTTGTCAAGAGAAAGCCAATCAAATAGCCTGTGAAGAAATGCGAAAACGGAAAAATAACTCAACAACCGAAATAAAAAATAATAAAAACCACAGTCTCCGCCCCCCATAAATTCAGATTGTCGGCCAAAAATGAACTTGCGAGTTCTCTTCGGCTGAACACCTTTTCTTAATTGATGAGATACAGATTAGTCTACTGAAAAAAAAAACTTATTGATTGATTCCAGTCGGGCGAGTTTCCTAGACTGATCTTTTGGTCAAAAGAATCAATATTCCTTTTGTCAAAGGAAATAAATTCCCCGGTCCAATTTCCACTACGACTCGAAACACGGATTCTATCTCCTTCAGTTAAATTATTAAGAGATGACAGAAACTTTAGGGAAGGAGGAGGATTAGTATAATACTTAATTTTTAAACGGATATCATCCCCTTTTGAAAAACCCGAGTAATCTGATGCCTTCAACACATTTACTTCAAGAACAGAAGATTGGGGGTTTTCAGGACTTATCGAAGAGGTATGTTCCGGATTTACCGAAGAGGTGTTTTTTCCCGAACCTGTTACAATCTTAATATCATGACTAGAAACCTGATATTGAATAACAAGAAAAATGCCTAAGAAGAGAGCAAATGCCAAAAAAAATATTATTGGATATTTTCATTGATCATTAACATTTTCCTTTAAAAAAAATATAAATATTGGCAGGGCCCGAATTATCGGTTATTATTTATAACAAGAGAATTAATTCCAATTTTAGGTATCAAGCAAAGGCAAGTTTTTAGCACTTGCAATGGTCTTGATGTTGGCATTGGCTCCTGTAATGGCTGATGAACATTTGAATGAGACGGAGGAAGATGATTCAGATGTTCCAGAAGACGACTCGGATGACGAGGAAGAGACAGAAGAAGCAGAGTATGAAGAAAATGAAACCGAAGAAGTCATAGAACAGGAAGAGAATGAGACAGAAGACGATTTAGAGATGGAAAAAACCGACAACAGCACAGTACTCTCTATCAACGAATCAGAAGCGGCAGAAACAGAAGGCAAAGAGGAGAACGAATCAGAAGTAGAAGAGCTTGAACAAATAGAAGTTCAGAACCTTGAACAAGCCAAGGACAGAATCGATGAGCTTCGAGGAATGGTGATGGACCTGAGAAGAGAAGTTGCCGAGCTTGAATCAGAAGATTCAGAAGCTGATTCAGAGAGCGAAGTAGAGTTCGAAAGAAGGAATGCCGAAACAGAGACTGAAGCTGAAGTTGAACGAGAGTCTGGTGAACAGGAAACAGAGGCAGAAGTAGAACAGAGAACAGACGACAATGAAACAGAGACTGAAGCTGAAGTTGAACGAGAAGGGTCATCTCAAAATGCTGAAGAAGCGGTTAACGGAACACCGGGAAATGAACAAGCTCAGGAAAGAAACCCTGGAATCGTCTCAAACCTTTTGAACAATTTCTTTAGCTAACATCAACATTTACTCTTTCTTCTTTTTACCCGAATCGAATTTGCAAGAATAGCACAGTAATATAATCCAACCACTTGAAAAGTTTCTCGGCAGTTCCCGCATTCCTATCAAATGTGGAGAAATGCAATTGGCAGGACCCGGATTCGAAACTCGATAGAGTTTCTGCATCACCAGAAAATCCCTGCGGATTTTCTATGGATCTGACCCGGGATGTAGGAATGTCGATTTAAGCGAAGGAACAAGAATAAGAGAAATAAGAGGAAATGCAGCCGGGCCAGCGGCCAGAATCAGTTACTCTTCTCCTCGAGTTCGTCCTCGAGGCCGAGCTTCTCCGCTAGCTCCTTGTAGCGGTTCCGGATGGTGACTTCCGTCACTCCGACGACGTCAGCGACTTCGCGCTGCGTCCTTTTTTCGCCTTCGAGCACCGCGGCGATGTAGAGCGCGGCTGCGGCGAGGCCTGTCGGGCCTTTACCGGAGAGCAGGTCCTTCTCGCGCGCCTCCTTCAGTATCTGGCGCGCCCGGGCCTGGACTTCTCCGGATAGCTGGAGCTTTCCAGCGAACCGCGGTACGTAGTCCTGCGGCTTGGCGGGCAGGATGCGGAGACCGAGTTCCCTCGCAACGTAACGGTATGCGCGGCCGATCTCGCGTTTCTCGATGCCCGATGCCTCGGAGATCTCGTCCAGGGTCCTCGGCGTTCCCTGCTTCCGCGCGACGATGTAGAGCAGCGCGGAGATGATGGACTCCATGGAACGGCCGCGGACGAGGCCCTTGTCGACCGCCTTCTCGTATAGCCGGGCGACCTCCTCGTGCACAGATTCAGGAAGGTTCAGGTTGGAGACCATCGAGTTCAGTTCCGAGAGGGCGAACCCGAGGTTACGGTCCTTCGACTTGGTAAGGCGCTTGTGCCACTTCCTCAGGCGGTAGTACTGTGCGCGCTTGTTCCCCGAGACCTTGTAGAGCTCTCCCGAACCCTTTCCTATCTCCGTGGATACGCCCATGTCGTGCTTGGTATAAGTTAGCGGCTGTCCGGCACGGGCCTTCTTCTCGCGCTCCTCCTGGTTGAAGGCGCGCCATTCCGCGGATTCGTCGATACGGTTCTCGTCGACGATGAGTCCACACTCGACGCAGACGAGCTGTCCTTCAGCAGAGTCCTCCTCGAAACGCTGTGCCCCACACTCGGGACAGGTGAGGACCATGTCGCCCTCTTCGGCCTCTTCCTGTACTACAGTGTATCCCTCTCCTTCAGCGACGGCTTCCTCGTCTATCTCTTCGGCCCCGGCTTCCGGAGAATCCTGTGGATCTTCTTCTGGTTTTTCCTCTTCTTCAGCCTCCCATTCTTCGGGAACCTGGTAAGAGTCGAATTCGCGACGCGGTACGTGTTCCTGCTCTGACATAGTATCCTTTTCCGGCATAAGGAGTCGTTTCCCCCCCCGACACCCATCCATGTAGCCCCCACTCTTATATAAGTTTCGGTTTACGGGTTGACGCGGCGGTAGCAACATGGCCGCCACAGTTAATAAAACAGCATCGGGCACAAAATACCTTTATGGCCGAAGAGGAACTGCGTTTCAAGCGGGAGATTCTCGGGGTCGCTCTCCTGCTCTCACTCGGCAGCATATTTGTACTGTACCCTTTCCTTGACGCCATAATACTCGCGGTAGCGACTTCTTACCTGCTCAGGTTCGCGCATCAGGCGCTTAACAGCAGGATAAATAATGAGACTGTTTCCAGCATAATAATCATATCAAGCGTATTCGCGTTACTCGGGCTCGGCATATACTTCTTCATAAACAACTTCGTTGACATACTCAGCGGCCTGAACACACTTACGGGCTCCCTGAGGCAGGGCCTGGTAAACATAATAGAGGTGCTGCAGCTGCCGGAGAGCTTCAAGCAGAACGCCGTCAATGTCATAGACTCGATCTCCGGAAGAGCCACGGACTGGCTCGTCGATGTCTTCACCAAGATACCTTCGCTGTTCATCGACCTCGCCATCTTCGTCGTAACGGCTATCTACCTCTACAAGGACGGTAGCAAGATAGAGAGCGATATCAGCGAGGTCGTGGAGAACCTGCCTGACAACGAGAAGAAGATAATCAAGTCTCTTATCCGCTCCATGGACTCCATTTTCCGCGGTGTCTTCGTCACGCAGTTCCTGGTCGCGGCGATACTCGGCCTTGTATCCGGGATTGGGTTCTACGCCATCTCGCTGGTGACCTCTCCGATGCCGCTGATACCGCTGTGGGCGTTCCTGATCGGAATCGCGGCCCTTTTACCGATAGTCGCGGCCTTCATGTTCTACGGGCCGATAGGCTTGTTCTACATGATAACAGGCGAACCTGTCAAGGGCTCGCTGATAATCGTGTTCGGGATAATCGTCCTGAACATCCTGCCCGAAATATTTATCCGGCCGTACATCGGGTCACGGCAGATGGACGAGCACCCCCTGATAATATTCACCGGTTTCATCGCCGGCCCGCTGACCCTCGGGCTGAAAGGAGTCATCCTGGGGCCGCTGCTCCTGATACTTACGAAGGAGTTCATCCAGAACTACACTAACCTGGTTTCCTCTCCACCCCAGTAGAGCCGCACGCGGAACACTTCTCCCCGTCGACCTCACGGCCGCAGTTCGCGCATACAAGCGTCCACGCCCTCCGCTCCTCTATCTCGTCCCCGAGGTACGACTCGAACTCCACGCCGAGGTGGGCGGCGAGGTTCTGCAGCCCGAGATCGTCCGTGACGATGACCTCGTCGAGCTCGAGGGCGAGCGCCAGCAACCTTTCATCAGTTTCAGAGGTCTCCGCGTTTATCTCCCCTGATTTCTGTTCTACCGTCTCGATGCTGTCCGTGGACGGCTCCCTGACTTCGACGCTCGAGGTATCGAAGCTGAGGCGGGAGGACCCGCTTTCCAGTTCCTCCATCACCTCCGGAACGGTGAGGTAGCTGTCGTAACCCGGGCCGGGCCCTCTCATGAAGACGTTCGCGTCGACCACCGCTCTCATAGAGTTACTGGTGCTGCCCTATAACTAAAAGGCTGGCGAGAACTACCGTTCACATATTAAAACTTGGCTCGGATAGTTTCAACGTGAGCGATACGAGTCTGCCCAAGGCACCGATAGAGAGGATAATCAGGAAAGCAGGAGCCGACCGGGTCTCTGAGGACGCTATAGAAGAACTCAAGGATGCGGTCGAGGACGCAGGGAAGGATATCGGCAGGAAAGCCATCGAGATGGCGGACCATGCCGGCAGAAACACTGTTAAAAAAGAAGACGTCGAACTCGCGACACAGTAAACAGGTGAACACATAATGGCAAAACAAGTCGAAGCATCAAGTCTGAAGTCCGGGCGCTACGTTATAATCGACGGAGAGCCCTGCGAGGTAAGAAGTACTTCTAAATCCAGTCCAGGAAAGCACGGCAGCGCCAAGATAAAGATAAAGGCGCGCGGAGTCTTCGACGACAAGGACAGGCACATAACGAAACCCGGTGACTCCATGATGATGTCGCCGGACATAGACAAGAAGGTCGGCCAGGTAGTCTCCAGAGAGGGCAACATCGCCCAGGTCATGGACATGGACACTTACGAGACCGAGGAGATGGAGCTTCCAGAGGATCTCGACGCTCACGAGGGCGACGAGATAAAGTACTGGGTCATCGAGGACCGGAAGCTCGTGAAGGGACTGAAAGGCTGAATCGATGAAGATCTCCAGCGAAGACGCCAACCGCTTCGAGAAGTTCGGGGTCAAGTTCTGGGATTACTTCGGCGAGGAAGCGGATGACCTCGAAATCCTCCGGGAAAAGACTGAGAAAGGCCACCTGGAGGAGTATTACAACCAAGAGTGCACGTTCTACTACTACATCATCGAAGGTGAGGGCAGCTTCTTCCTTGACAGGGAAGAAACCGAGGTGGAGGCAGGTGATGTGGTGTTCGCAGAACCTGGGACCAAAGTCTACTACCTCGGCGAGCTGGAAATCCTCCTGATATCACAGCCACCCTGGAACGAGGACCAGGAAGTCCACGTCAGGTACGTTGATGAACACGGAAACACTGTAAAAGAAGAGAACCGATAGACAGGATTCCGTCGGTCAGAGCTACTTCTCTCCCTCGTATACCTCGACCAAGTTACCCTCTGTATCCCTGAAATGGAACAGCCGGTAGCCCCCGGCATCCTTTATCTCCTCGACCTCAGAAGCCAGCTGCTTGACTCGCTCACGCTCCTGCTCGATATCCTCAGTCCGGAATGTCGCGACGCAGTTATCACCGAAATCCACATCCATATCATCCGCCGAAGCGTTCCACAGACTCAGGCGTATGTTCCCCAGGTCGTAGAAAGATAGCCTGGAGTCTTTTCGCTCCGGTTCCTCCCCGAGCAAATCGCTATAGAACCCCACTGCGCGGTCCATATCCTTTACTGTAAGCGAGACAAAATCCAGTTCCACAATCCCCGTTATAGGCTGGAAAGATTAAAACCTGTCGCCCCGCAACCTTTCTTATGGACTTCGAACGCCTGAGGGAGAAGATCCTCGACGAGTACTACCCTTCTGAGGAAGAACTGGAGGAGACACGGCAGAAGTACAGGGAGATATCGGATTTTATCGAGGACGAGTTCTCCCGGGAGACACATTTCGCCGGCTCGAGCGGCCGCGGGACCTGCATGAAGGGCGACCGCGACATCGACATCTTCGTCCTGTTCCCGGAGGAGACCGGGCGGCAGGAGCTGGAGGACCGTGGCCTCGAGTTCGGGAAAAAGGTGTTCGACGAGTTCTCGGGAGAACACGAGATAGAGTACGCCGAGCACCCCTACACCCGGGGCGTTATCAATGGGCACGAGGTCGAGATAGTTCCGTGTTACGACGTCGGGCCCGGGAACATCAAGAGTGCGGTCGACCGGACTCCCCACCACTCGAGGTGGGTGAAGGAGAACCTAGATGAGGAGCAGCGCCGCGACGTGGTCCTGCTGAAAACCTTCCTGAGGGCCGCGGATATCTACGGCTCGTCGCTGAAAACGAGAGGTTTCTCGGGCTACCTGTGCGAGGTCCTTGTCGCGCACTACGGCGGCTTCAGGCAGCTCGTGGAGGCCGCAGTCGACTGGAGAGAGGATGAGCTCATCGATCCGGAAGACCACCACGAAAAGCTGCCGGAGAAGCTGGAGGAAAAGTTCACGGACGAACCTTTCGTGGTGATCGACCCGGTCGACCCGGAAAGGAACGTCGCCTCGGTGCTTTCGAGAGAGAACTTCGCCCGGTTCATCTACCGGTGCTGGAAGTTCCAGCAGGAACCAGGCATACACCTCTACGAGGAGAAAGATCTCAGGGTCGCGGAGTTCGACGTGAAGCACGAGATAGAGCAGCGTGGCGACTTCTTAGTTATCGAGTTCGACAGGCCTGAAGGCGTGGAAGACGTGGTGTATCCACAGATGAGGAAAACACTATCAAGGTTCGAGGACGTGCTCGAGAACCGGAATTTCAGGCTGTTCGAGTCAGGCTTCCACGTGGGAGACGAGAAGACCCGGCTCTTCTTCGAGCTGGACCAGAAACTTCCCGAAGTCGAGGAGCTACAGGGTCCGAAGGTGTTCCACGGCAGCGAGCACATAGAGCAGTTCACTTCGAAGTACGACAACGTGTTCGTGAAGGATGACCGCGTGTACGCCAAGACAGAACGCGAGTTCACGGATGCGAAAGAGTACATGAAACACTTCCTCGCGGGCGAACTCGAGCAGAAAGGTATCCCGGACAGGGTCGCTGCCGAGCTACAGGACTACAGTTTCGTCAACGCGGCCTGCGGGACGGAGGAATGGTTAAAGTATCTTGCGAAAAAACTCAGGATACGGAGGCAAGAATAACATGGGAGAGGTCAACATAGTGGTAGGTCTTTCAGGAGTCGGAAAAGGAACTGTACTCGAGGAGGCGATGCTGCTCGCCGACAGGGAGTACGAGGTCATAAACTACGGCGACAGGATGCTGGAAACCGCGAAGGAAGAAGGTCTCGTCGACAGCAGAGACGAGCTAAAGGAGCTCGACTCGGAGACCAACAGGCGGATACAGAAAGAGGCCGCAGACTCCATACAGGAAGAAGCCGAGGAAAAAGACATCATAGTAGACACGCACGCTGCGATAAAAACACCGTTCGGCTACCTTCCCGGCCTCCCGAAGTGGACCGTCGAGAACCTCGAACCATCGAAGATAATCATGCTGAGGGCAGACCCGGAAGCCATCTGGTCCCGGACACAGGGCGACGAGAGCAGGGACCGGGAGCACGAGTCGCCTGCAGACATAAGGGAGTACCAGGACGTCGGCCACGAGATGGCCTCCACCTGTGCAGTCCTGTCCGGAGCCTTCTTCAAGGTCATCGACAACGAGGAGAGCAAGGCGGAGAAAGCTGCCGAAGAACTCGTCGAGACCCTCAGAGGATGAAAAATAGAAGTTAAGAGCGGAGATGCGTATTAGATTTCAATATATAACACCTGGAAATTTACCAGGAAGAGGTTTGCAGACAAACTACTCTTTAGACTCCCAAAATTGCCAGATTGTCCAGCCATCGAAATCATATTTCTGCTTGAGGTACTTTCTTGCTGGCTTACCGAAGGTTCCTGTTTCTTCCTCCTCAAAGGAATCTGAATCATACCTGTTATCAATCTCCCATATACCATTATCGTACTTAAAGAGTCGGAAAAAAGCCGTATCACTGGTGTCATCACAAAAGCAGGCAGAGATACGTTTCACGTCAGGCAAACCAAAAAGTCTAGAAACTATATCTTCATATGTCAGATCCGTTTGTCGATTCTTTAACAAAGATAAATATCTACCGTGATCTCTACTGCTTCTGGTTATGCCTTGTAATTCAGGAGGCAGTTCACCAGCATCCATAACATCCTCACCTGATTTGAACTCTATCGTAAAAACAGTATATCTTGGCATATAATCCAAATTTTCAGTGGCTCTTACATAAAAACCTGCACTTATCACTGCCCCGCTGCATCCCCGCCACCAAACTACGACCGCAGGTAATAGTTCGGGCTTACTACAAATATATAGGTCGTCGCGATAGCCGACACGATTCTCATTGCGAAGAAGCCGGCGTACCCAAGCACCTTCATACCGGCGTCCGGCGTCAGCGAGGCAGCGACAAGCAGCGCGAAAGACAGCAGTGTCAGCGGTACGACCTCGCGCGAGTTCGAGACCGCGGTCGAGGCCGAATCCATGAACCCTCCACTGACAGATCCCTTCTGCAGCAGGCTGATGGGGAAGAAGTAGGACAGGAAGCTGAAAACTACGAGCAGCAACAGGCTGAGAAAGGCTCCCGCAGCCAAGAAAAACGCTCCCCCGAGCATGTAGTAAAGGGAGAAACCAGCCAGAAAAGGTATGTAGATAACGACCGCAGCCAGCGTGAAGGCGAGGAACGACAGCAGTATCTTCCGCCACTTCCTGCCCGCATCGACGAATCCCTTCCTCAGCACACTGCCGGACTCCTTCTTCTCCACCATCGCGGCAAGCATCACGGAGACGAAAAGCGCAAGCAACGCCAGTAGCGGCCCTGTAGCAGCGTAAAGATAGAGCGGCCCGGTACCCGAGAAAAGCCCTATGAACCATGCAGCGCCTACGGAAGCGGAGACCAGCTTCGGCGTGAAGAAGCGTGGTTGCTGCCGCAGCAGCCGGAAGCTGTCTTTCAAAACATTGATAATACTCGGCATCACGTCACGGTATAGCGGGGCCAGCCTGTTAAAACTGACCTGAGAGCTCTACCGTTCGCTCGCGGGGTTTCAAGACCGCACACTTTCTTTGAACTGTTGTTATCAGCCATCAGATACACAAATGACTGTTCAGGACTGTAGGGCCGATTTTAGACAGGCACAAGGTTAATAAGGGTTGGCTAAAGAACCTGAGATATGGCGAGCATGTGGGACATCGGCAAGAGTTCCAAGGAAAAGCTCGCCGATGAATGGGAGGAAGAAGGCGTCCTGAAGGACAAAGTAGAACAGCACCGGGACAAGTTCGAGGACCGTTTCCGGAACAACATGAACCAGGACGTACCGACTCACCCTTACAAGATCTACAGGAACATCGTCGAATCCAACGACCTCAGCGACGAGGAAAGGATCGCGCTGGAAGAAATGAAAGACGAGTTCGCGGACCGCTGGCAGACACTCAAGCAGCGACACTCCAACTGAAAGTCCTCATCGGCGAGTCTCGGGGGAGGGGACCGTCGATTTTCTTTCCACCGGTTGCGTGTAGCGCTGCCGGTATGAGAAAATTCTCCCGGAATTTTCGAGCATGCACCCAAGAGATACCGGTTCGATAACATATGACACTCCACGTAACCTACTGCAGCGGAGAGAAGAAACGCGGTGAAGGCCTCACAGCATCGGAGAGGTACGATTCTGCGCGGATAGACCGGGTTAACGAGCTGGCCGGGGAGGAAGATGAGCCGTTCGCAGTACTCTCCGGCAAGTTCGGGCTCGTGGAGCCGGATGAGGAAGTTCCGTCCTACGACCAGTTACTGGCCGATGAAAACATGGAGCAGGTCGCGGAAGACGCAGCGGATTACCTGGAAGAACACGGCATCGAGGAGGCCAGGTACTTCACCCGGCCTGTAGAGGGTGAAAGAAAGGTGTACCGTGACTGCATCAGGGAGGCCTGCGAGATCGCCTCCGTCGAGCTTGAAACTATCGTCTTCGACGACCTGTCCAAGATATAAGAAACAGCAGTACAATCCAGACCCATGGAAAGAACAGGGCCTCTCGACGACCTGCTCGAAGAAGAGAACTTTGACGGATTTCTCATGCGTGGTGACTCCTCCGACCCGGACATGTACTACCTGGCAGGTTTCGAGGCCTCCGACCCTTTCATCTACCTGAGAACCGGCGGCAAGAGCATCCTGCTGGTGCCGCAGCTCGAGTTTTCACGGGCGAAAGAGGATTCAGATGTCGACGAGGTCATCAGCACCTCGGAGTTCGTGGACGGCGAGGGCCGGGGTGAAGGAGGCAGGGCCGACATGATAGCAGGCTTCCTGGAGCGTTACGGTATCCAAAGACTCGCGGTCCCGGAAGACTTCCCTCTCGGCCTGACGGAGGAGCTCTCCGGAAAAATGGATATCGAACCGGTCGAGAACCGTGTAATGGAGGCCCGGAAGTTGAAGACGGAGTCCGAGGTTGAGAAGCTGGAAGAGGCGCAGTCCGTGACCGAAGAGGCGATGCAGGAGATGGAACGGATCCTTGGAGAAGCCAAGAGCAGGAACGGAGAGCTTTATCTCGAAGATGAGCCCCTGACCTCGGAGAGAGCGCGTAGAAAACTGCAGGTGTTTCTGCTCGAACACGACTGCACGACGCCGGAGGGCATGATAGTCGCCTGCGGAGAAGACGGCGCGAAGCCGCACTCCCTTGGCAGCGGCGTCTTTGAGGGAGGAAAACCCGTCGTGGTCGACATATTCCCCAGGCACGGGAACAGGTACTTCGGAGACATGACCCGGACCTTCGTGAAGGGAGAGCCAGGCGAGAAGACGGAGAACATGCATAACGCCGTAAAGAAGGCGAAGGAGGCCGCGTTAAAGGAGATAGAGGCCGGTGTAAAGGCAGCCGAGGTGCATTCGGCGGTATGCGACGTGCTGGAGGAGCACGGCTTCGACACCATGAGGAGCGGAGCGGAAGAAGGGTTCATCCACTCGACAGGCCATGCAGTCGGCCTCGGGCTGCACGAGCCCCCACGGATAGCGGACAGCGACACGGAACTCGAGGCCGGAAACGTCCTGACCATAGAACCAGGACTGTACTACGGCGACACCGGCGGTGTCAGGATCGAGGACATGGTACTGGTAACTGAGAACGGGTACGAGAACTTCAACTCGATGCACGAGGATCTGCGGGTCTAGTCAAGCGACTTGACCATGTAGACGCCTTCCTGTTCATAGCCGAGCTTCCGGTAGTACTCCCGTGTTCCGACGCCAGAGATGACCGCGACCTTTCTGCGGCCGAGCTCCCGCGCCTTCTCTTCTGCCTTCTGCATCAGCGACTTCCCGAAGCCCTGGTGCTGGACCTCCCCGCTGTCACCTATCGCAGCCGAGCTGCCGAGAACCTTCAGCTGCCTGACTATCAACGTGTCATCGTCGATTTCCGGCCGGAAGCTCTCCGACGGGGCCCGTAGACGGGTGAAGCCGAGTATGATATCTTTTTCTGTATCCTCATAGCTGATGAAGAACTCTTTCCCGCCCGAGGCGTCGTAGGTCCTCTCGATAAGCTCGATGTCCTCCGGCTCCTCTCCACGCTTCTGTTTCACGTGACCGACCTCGCGGCACCGGATGCAGCGACAGCGCTCGCCCTCTTCTTCCAGTTCCTGCAACGCCATCTGCCTCATGTTGGTGAGCTGCGGCCCCGCATCGACTTCTGTCGACGGGATGTCGCGCATCACGCGTTTTATCCTGACGTGTGGCGGTATCACGTTCTTCTGCACTTCCTTCAGGCGCTCCTTCGCCTCCCCGTCGCTGATAGGGTCGAACTCGTCCTCCTCATAATGCCGGTACAGCTCGGTGCCCTGTATGACCTCACAAGGATAGATCTTGATCTCATCCGGCTGGTAATCTGCGTTGGAGAACACTTCCCTGAACTTCTCGATATCGTCCTCGTAGCCCTCTCCCGGAAGCCCGAGCATAAGGTGGTAGGCTACCTTGAAGCCCGCGTTTTTCAGCCTCTTTGTCGCCTCTATCACGCGGTCCATGCCGTGGCCCCTGTTGGTCCGTTCGTGGGTCTCGTCGAAGACTGTCTGGACACCCATCTCCACCCTGGTCCCGCCGAACTCGAGCAGACGGTCGATGTGCTCTGTCTCACAGATGTCCGGCCGGGTCTCGAACGTGACACCGACGCACCGCACCTCCGCGGTCTCGTTGATATCCTTGGCCTCCGCGAGGGTATCGACTCTCTCTTCCTCGCTGTCGTATGTGTTAAAGCCATTGAACGCCTCCTTCATGAACTCGCGCTGGTACTCCGGGTCCTGGAACGGGAACGTGCCGCCCATGATTATCAGCTTCGACTTGTCAATCTCGTGGCCGTTCTTCTTGTACTGCTCCAGCCGGTCTTGCGCCTGGTCGTACGGGTCGTACTGGTTCCGTATAGCCCTCCTGGTCGCCGGCTCTTTCCCTGTGTAGCTCTGCGGCGCGTCCTCGCCTTTCGGGCAGTATATGCATCCGCCGCCGCACGGCGCGGGGCGGGCCATTATGGCGATGTTGGCGATGCCGGAGATGGTACGCATCGGCTTGGTCTTCAGCAGCTGCTTCGCCTCGCTTTCATCTTCGTCCACGAAGTTGAGTATGTCCGAGTTCTTGGGCATGCCGTCGAACTCCAGCTCGCCGCAGAGTTCCTTCTTCCGCTGCTCTATCTCCTCCTTCGACTCGAGGTCGCCTGACTCTATCTCGTCAACTATCGTACGGGAAAGTTCCTGGAGGCTCATACGCAGGAACTCTGTGTGAAAAGTTAAAAGTAACAGACGCGCGGAAAAACATGTGAAAACAGAGATACTGTTGCTGTCCGTCTTGCTGCTGACGGCCTCCGCGACCGGTTTCAGCCTTTTCGAATCGGAGGGGACCGCCGCGGTTGTAAAACTCTCGGGCACGATACAGCCCTCTTCACAGGGCCTGTCGAGCAGCGGCATAACACCGGAGCAGGTGCGTGACCTCACCGACAGGGCGTTGAACAGGAACCCTGACGCCGTGATATACGAGATCAACTCCGGCGGCGGAGCGGTGGTCGCGTCCAAGGAGGTAATGAGAGCCATCGACAGCGTGGAGAAACCGACCGTCTGCCGCATCCGCGACATCGGGGCCTCCGGCGCCTACCTCGCCTCTCTCGGCTGTGACAGGATAGTGGCGGACTCTGCCTCCCTGACCGGCAGCATAGGCGTGAAAGCATCCTACCTCGAGTTCTCCGGGCTGCTGGAGAGGTTCGGCGTGGAGTACGTCAACATCACTGCCGGCAGCCGCAAGGACGTCGGCTCGCGTTACCGGAACATCACTGAGGAGGAGAGGAAGCTGCTCAAGCAGAAGATAGAGCAGGTTCACACCCAGTTCATCCGTCTCGTCAGCGAGAACAGGAACCTGACTGCGGAGCAGGTCCAGGAAGTCGAAACCGGCGAGGCGTTCCTGGGGACGGAGGCCAAAGAGCTCGGCCTCGTGGACAGCCTCGGCGGAAGAAAGGAAGCGGTCGAGGTAGCGGAGAACATGACGGATAAAGAGCTGAAAGTCCAGGAAGTACAGGGCCATCCCGACTTCAGCTTGCTGTCGTTACTGGCCACGGACCTGGGAATCGGGTTCGATCTACAGTCTCCCCTGAGATCTTCCTTCCGGTAAAAAAGAACTATTCTTCAGGATCAGGACCGCCCTTCGGGCCCTCCGGCTTTCCAGAATGATGCCAGAGCATGTCGAAAACAGGCTCCATCGTGTTCTCGGCCATGTGGTCGCTCTTGGTCCAGAAAGCAGTGTCCTGTGTGGAATGGACGTCCTCCTCGGTCATCGCCACAGTAACCGCGTCGTTGTCGACGATGGCGAAACGGGAGTTAGGCATCTCGAACTCTTCACGGTCTTCGAGGTGTCTTATCTCCGCTGAATCCTTCAGCGCCTCGTAGGAGTTACGGTTGTTATCTGTTACAGGTGCGAGGACCTTTACATTGACACCTTCCTCTCTCGCCTCCCTTAGCAGGTCGGCGTGGTTATCTGCTATCTCGTTGAGACCTTCCTCTGAGGTCACTATCTTGATAGCCTCTTCGGCTTCCTGGAACATGGTTCCCATGTGCTGGTGTATCTGGTGGCGACCCTGCAGCGAGCCAGACATGTCCGCGGGGTCTACAAGCTCTACACCCTGGTCGTACAGCTCCTCCAGCTCGTTCACGGCTTCGGAATCCTTGAAGCTGTCAAGCTTGTCCAGCTTCTCCTCCAGCTCCTTCTGGTGCTGCTTCTTGATATTCTCTATAGCCTGCTGTGGGGGGATAGAAACGTACTCCATCGGCTGGGAGGACTTGATAACAGCAAAACCTTTCTCGGCCAGCGACTCGAGGACATCATAGGCCCTCGAACGCGGAACGTTCGTCATCTCGGACAGTTCGCCCGCAGTGGAAGTACCTCTACCCAGGAGGGCGGAGTAAATCTTCCTCTCATACATGTTTAGTCCGATGTCTTCGAGCTTGTCCAGAGTTTCTTGGCTCGCTACCATTTTCACACCTTCATGTTAAAACTATCATATCGGGCAGTTATAAACCTTTTCAGGCGGTTTTCCACACCAGCCCAGAGGCTTTTACCATCGCCCGGTGAACAATTATTATTCCTGCAAACTTATAAAAGATGGTCAAGTTTCCTCCTGACCTTCTGGAAGAAACCCTCCGCCTTCTTGCCATGGATGCGTGACTCCGTCCTCAGGCCCCGCCAGCCCGGCTCGTCCCAGAAACTGTTGATCTGGTTATCATACTTGTCGTAGAACACGACCTCGTCGATGTCGAACCTCTGCTCCGTGTATACAGGGTTGTCGGTGTACGCGAGCAGCACGGCCGCCACGATTCTCCTTCCTTCAGGCACACCGAACTTCTCGCTGACAGCCCGCTCGTCGAAACCGCCGAGCCAGGCCGACGCGACATCCTGCTCAGCGGCGACGATACGCATGTTCTGCACCGCTGTCGCCGCCTCGGAGTAGGCGGCCTTCTCTGCGTCCTCGCCCACCCGGCGCTGCATCCTGTCGAAGCCCGCGACCACGAGTACAGCGGTCGGAGCCTCCCGCACCCGTTCGTCCTGTGTCGCGCGGTAAAGCGCCTCTTTCTGGCCGGAATCCTCCACCACTATGAACTCTGCGCTCTGCACGTTGCCGGGGGAAGGCGCGTTGCGACCGGCCTCCACTACCTTGCCGACGACCTTCCTCGAGATGACCTCATCCCGGGCCTTCCGGAAAGAAGGGAGCTCTCTTATCTGTTCAAATGCAGACATAAGGAGGATTTTGTCGGGCTATGGTTTAAACCTTTCAGCCAGAAAACCAGCGACGTGAACTACTCTGAACTCGTAGAAACCTACAGGAAGCTGGAATCGACCCAGGCGACCCTCGAGAAAACGGATATCCTCGCGGAGCTTTTCTCTGCTGCAGGAGACGAGCTTGAAGACGTGGTCCTCCTGTCTATGGGCCGCGCTTTTCCCAGCTGGCAGGACCTTGACCTCGGGATCTCCAGCAAGACGATGGTCGACATCATCAAAGAGGCCTCTGGCAGGAGCGAGGCGGAGATAGAGGAGGCGTGGAAAGAAGAGGGAGACCTCGGCTCCGCCGCCGAAAATATACTCGAAGGCGGTGGAGGCCAGCAGAGCCTGATGCAGCAGGAACTGACCGTAGAGAGGGTGAACGACAAGCTGGAGAAGGTCGCGAAGATGGATGAGGAATCACTCGGCTCGGTCTCCATGGACAAGAAGAAGAAAGAGGTCGCGGCCCTGCTCAACGACTCCACGCCCGGCGAGGCGAAGTACGTCGTGAGGACGTTCATCGAGAACCTGAGGCTCGGCGTCGGCGAGGGTATCGTGCGCGATGCACTCGCAGAGGCTTTCTTCGACGGCGAGCATGCGGACGAGATACAGAGGGCTTACGACCTGACCAACGACTTCCGGGAGGTCGCCGCCGCCTGCCGGGACGGAGTGGAAGAGCTGGAGGATCTGAAAATCGAGCTTTTCCGGCCCATCAAGTCGATGCTGGCGAAGAAGGTCGAATCGATAGAAGACGGTTTCGAGGAGGTCGGGAGGCCGGCCGCGGTCGATTACAAGTACGACGGCTTCCGGGCCCAAGTACACTGCAGGGACGGCGAGGTGAAGGTCTTCACCCGCCGGCTCGAAGACGTTACCGAGCAGTTCCCGGACGTGGCAGAGTTCGTCGAGGAGCACGTGGATGCGGACAACTTCATCATAGACGCGGAGGTCACTGCCTACGACCCGGAGGATGGATCTACCATACCTTTCCAACAGCTTTCCCGGAGGGTCAAGAGGAAGTACGACATCGCGGAGATGCGGGAGAAGATACCCGTCGAAGTCAGGCCTTTCGACCTGCTGTATCTCGAGGGCTCGATGATACAGGAACACTACTATGAGCGTTTCGAGCAGCTGCAGGAGATAGTCGAGGAACAGGAGCACGAGCTGAGGTTGGCGGACAGGATAGTAACCGCTGAGGAGGAAGAGGTCAGCGCGCTGCAGCAAAAATCTCTTGAGGACGGCCACGAGGGAATCATGATGAAGAACCCAGACGCGGAGTACAGGCCGGGTTCACGCGTCGGCTACATGGTGAAACTGAAACCTGTCATGGAGACGCTCGACCTGGCGATAATCGGGGCGAAATGGGGAGAAGGCAGGCGGAGCGACTGGCTGTCGCGCCTCGAGCTCGGCTGCTACGATGAGCAGAAACAGGAACACCTGCAGACGGGCAAGATGGCTACAGGACTGACCGACGAGCAGCTGCAGGAGATAACCGAGAGGCTGAAACCTCTGATAGTCGAAGAAGACGGCCGGGACGTGAAGGTGCGGCCGAAGGTCATCGTCGAGGTGGAGTACGAGGAGATACAGGAAAGTCCTACCTACTCCTCGGGCTACGCGCTCCGGTTCCCGAGGCTGAAAAGCTTCCGCGACGAGAAGGACGAGGCCGACTCACTGGAGAAGGTCGAGCGTCTATACCAGCAGCAGGAACAGACCTAGACAGGAAAACAAAAAGAAAGATAAGGTGAAATGTGGCGCACGGATCACTCGTGCTTCTGTGCCTGGTGGATGCTGAGCCCTCTCTGGGTGTCGAAAGTCTTGCCGCACTCTTCGCAGGTGAAGCCCTCTTCTTCCTCTTCCTGTGTCACTTCTTCCTGGACTTCTTCCATACCTGCCTCGGTCTCAAGACTTCTCTGGACTCCGCTCTCTTCCTGTTCACGGCGCATCTTCCACTCGTCGCTTTCCAGCCAGACGATGAACGCTCCCACGAGTACGAGGAGAGGTCCGATTCCGGCCTTAACGACCAGCAGAAGCTCGTTCCAGAACGTGACCGAGGAGTAGACTCCAACGACCACCATCAGCGCTCCTATCAGTATCTTAAGTGCTGGATGCATGGTATCACACAGTGATGATAACAGATAGCTGTTTTATACGTTTCGCTGGGCTGAGGCCGAAACACCGCTCAACAGAAGCTTGCAAATGGGGAGCCAAGGAAGATGTTTATAATATTTTCCCGAGTTTTGTAGGTATAGATACCATGACACTTTACAAGTACGCACGCGAGCAGTACGAGCAGCCGAAGGAGAACCTGGACGAGCTGTGGCAGGAACGCCTTGTCGAGTGGAGAGACCAAGACGCGATAGTAAAGATAGACAACCCGACAAGGATACCAAAGGCCCGATCACAGGGATACAAGTCGAAGGAAGGATTCATAGTCGTGCGTACGAGGATAAGAAAAGGTAACTCGAAGCGCGAACGCCTCACCGCGGGACGAAGACCGAAGCGTGCGGGCCAGAACCGTTTCTCGCCGAAGAAGTCGAACCGCGTTATCGCGGAAAGTCGGGCATCCGCCAGGTACGACAACCTCGAGGTACTGAACAGCTACTGGGTGGCCGAAGACGGGACCTACACTTGGTTCGAAATCATAATGGTCGACCCAGAGCACCCGCAGATAAAGAGCGACGACGACCTGAACTTCATTTGCGACCAGCGCGACCGCGTCGAGCGAGGCCTCACACCAGCCGCAAAAAAGTCTCGAGGCCTGGACAACAAGGGCAAGGGTGCGGAGAAGCTGCGGCCATCGCAGGGCGCGAACGACTGCAAGGGCAAGTAACTACCGGAAATCGCGTGTATCGTATGCGGTCTCGAGGTCCGAAGCTATCCACGCACCGGTTTTGCCTTCCCTGTCGTAAAGTAGCAGTTCATCTTCTTCCTCCATGACAAGCTCGTCGACCAGAGCCTCGGACATCCGGTGTTCGGCCATCAATTGATAACTTTGCGGATAGATATTTTTCAGCATGACGGGTTTCCACGATATCTGCCTGAGAGATACCTCCAGCAATATCGAGGAGTTCGCGGAGGAACTCGGCTGGGACTCCACCAACTGCCGGTACGAGACCGTATTCATAGAGGCGGAAGACTGGGGCGAGCTCAAGCAGAAGATAGGAGAGAAACGGGAGCATTGCGACGTCCTGGTTTTCGAGGGCGGCGACGAGGAGCTGAACAGGAAGGCCGCAGGCGATCCCCGCGTCGACGTCATAATGCACCCGGAAAAGAGCCGGAAGGACTCCGGTATCGACCACGTAGTCGCGGAGAAGGCCGCGGAGAACCGGGTGGCGATAGGCCTCGACCTGCAGCAGCTGCCCGGGGACGGGAAAAGGCAGAGCCATGTCCTGAAGCACTGGCACCGCAACCTGAGACTGTGCGAGAAATACGACACCCCTTACCTGGTAACCTCCTCGGCCCGGGAAAAACTTGAGATGCGGGCGCCGAGAGAGCTCAAGGCGATCATCGACTCGCTCGGCTATAGCGGGAAGAAGGCGGTCTCCGATTTCCCCGCAGGCATAATCGAGAGGGCGAAAAAGGCGAACGACGGCTCCGTGGTCAGGCCCGGCGTCGAGATAGGAGGTGATAGCGATTAAGCGGCTGCCGCCAGCGATACAGGAGAAACAGCGCTACCTCGGGTTCCGGGTCCACTGTGAAGAGCCGAGGGATCTCGGCGAGGTGGTAGACGCGGTCTGGGACGCTGCGCTCGGTTTCCTTGGCTCGAAAGGCTCCAGTAACGCTGATTTCTGGATAATAGGCAACCGTTTCGAGGAGGAAAAACAGGAAGGAGTCATCAGAGTCAACCGCCAGGCAGAGGACGACCTGAGGGCCGCGCTCGCGCTCATAGACGAGATAGGCGGCGAGAAAGGCTTCATACAGGTCACGGGCGTATCCGGGACTCTCGAGTCCCTTGAGAACTAGCTTGTCCCTATGTCTTTCGCACTACCCAGGTCCTCGAAGAGCGCCTCCCAGCCCTGGACCGTCGCGTTGACAGCATCGTTCACGGGGTCAGGCAGGAAACTGGCCATAGAGGGAGGACTCAGTGGATCCGGCGCGTAGACGAACAGGAACAGGAACACCGTCGCCAGCAAAGTCATGAAACCCACGAGGAGCAACATCTGCCGCTGGAACGTCTCCATGCAGAGTTTTAAGCCGCGGACGTTTTTGAAGTGACCCTCCCGGAGCCGGTTTATAAATACCTTTATAAGATTTCCCTTTTAAACCCTATTTAAAGAGTTTATAAGCAAACTCTTGTGCTTTCAACGTGATACTCATGGCCGAACAAGAACACGACATCAAAAAGGATGAAGACATCAAAATTGAGAACGTCGTCGCCTCCACAACGCTGGACAGGCGGATGCCGCTCGACCGCATCGCTATCTACCTCGAGAACACGGAGTACGAGCCGGAACAGTTCCCGGGACTCGTCTACAGGCTCGAGGACCCGAAGGCCGCAGCCCTCATCTTCGGATCCGGCAAGGTAGTATGTACCGGAACCCAGAGCCCGGAGATGGCAAAGGACGCGGTCCACAAGATCATCGACGAGCTGCGTGAAGCGGACGTCGACATCGAGACCAAGCCGGACATCACGGTCCAGAACATGGTCGCGTCCTCGGAACTTGGCCAGACGCTCAACCTCAACCGTATCGCGTTCGAGCTCGTCGGTACAGAGTACGAGCCGGAACAGTTCCCAGGACTCGTCTACAGGCTTGACGAGCCGAACGTTGTGTTCCTGCTGTTCTCCTCAGGGCGCATCGTCTGCACCGGTGGAAGGACATACGACGACGTACAGGAAGGTATCTCCAAGCTGAAAGAGAACCTCAGGGAGATCGGGGCTCTCGAGTAAACCCTTCCTATCTCTTTTCTCTTTATTTTTACCATGGCTGGTTTCATCTCCGCGACCCTCGCTGTCTGCAGGTACGACTCAGGAGAGTTACTGATGGTACAGGAGGGCAAGGACCACGTATACGGTCTCTGGGATTTTCCCGGCGGCGGACTGGAGCAAGACGAATCAGTGAAAGAATGCGTCGAGCGTGAGGTAAAAGAGGAAACAGGCTAAAGCGTCAAGGCGAACGGCCTCTACGGGACGTTCATCGAGGAGTCCGACACGACCGAATACCCTGTCATCGTCTTCCTTGTCGAAGTGGAGCTGGAAAGTGAAGGCGAGCCGGATAACCATTTCGACGGCGAGATACTGGACTACGGCTTTTTCTCCATAAGTGAACTCCGAGAGATGGAGCTACGGAAGGAGAACAGGAGCCGGATGCTGGAGATAGTAGAGGAAAGAGGAACCGTGCCGATATCGCGGACAGAAGATCTCCGGGAAAAATTTAACTAACCAAAAGAGA
Source organism: Candidatus Nanohaloarchaea archaeon (assembly GCA_042218325.1). Lineage (GTDB taxonomy): Archaea > Nanohalarchaeota > Nanosalinia > Nanosalinales > Nanosalinaceae > JALDAJ01. The sequence continues at coordinate 43,522 of JBDGRE010000013.1, read as the reverse complement.
ACTGCCTCTGGTAGTACATGGAGTCTCCAGAGATACAGGCCTTGATCCTTGTGATCCTCCTGGCCGGGAGTACGGCAGCCCACTCCAGCGGAGCGAACCAGAGGCCGCCACCCGTTTATACAGAAGCGCCGCCTACAGAGGAAAAGATCGACTTATCCGCGCGGAGGAGTTCTGCCCGAAGAATTCGACCTGGAGTGACTGGAGGCCCGCGCAGGAAGTGCTCGGCGTGGAGATACAGCAGGACAGGAACTGCAGGCCCGACAACCCGAAAGTCGTAGCGGCGGCGACAAGAGGCACAAACAACGTGCCCATGAGCGCGCTGATGGAGACAGGTCTCGCGGAGGACGCGGTGGAGAAAGGCCGCGACCTCGACGGCGACGGAGATCCTGACGTCATCAACATCACGCTGGAGGTCTCGGAGATAAACGGCAAGAAGCCTTCGGGCAGCCGAACAAATACTGTCAGGCAGGAGATAGCGCCGGGTATAGCTCCCGGCTTCTGGGTCTTCTGCCCCAAGACGCGGGGTATGGCCTCCGAGGGCAGCACCCCATCCGAGCTGATACGGGTGCCGTCACCGACCCTGCGTGTCGAGCAGGGCGACCACGTGAGCGTGGAGCTGGAGAACACGCACTACATGCCGCACACCATACATTTCCACGGCGTCGACCACGGCTTCACGTCAGGCGGTGAAGGCAACGACGGGGTGCCGCAGACCTCGGAGGAACCCGTGATGCCGGGCGAGTCCGGGACCTACGAGATAGAAACAAGACAGCCCGGCACGATGGCGTACCACTGCCACGTCCAGCCGCAGAGCCACGTCCTCATGGGCCTGAACGGCATGTTCGTCATATCGCCGGAGGCGGAGAACAACACCTTGCAGACTTTCAACATCGGCGGCGGCAAGGTGAGGAACCCGTCGAAACCCGTGGAGAAAGAATACGACCAAGAGTACGACTACATCTACCAGGACGTGGACCGGAAGCTGCACGAGATAGTCGAGATGTCCAACGACCCGCGAGTGGTCTCGAAGATGATAAACCGGGGATAAGACGTGACGGAGCGGACCGCGGACTACTTCCTCCTCAACGGCAAATCGTTCCCGTACACCGAGAGGGAGTCCCAGATAATGGTGGAGAAGAACCAGCAGGTCAAGCTCCGGGTTATCAACACAGGCAAGCAGGATATCGACCTGCACATGCACGGCCACAAGCCGACCGCGACCCACAGGGACGGCGTCAGGTCCCGGCAGATACAGCGCGACGTGTTCAAGCTCGGTGCTTTCCAGCGGCTCGACCTCGTCATCAACACGACCGACAACGGCCTCGACTCATACGGCCCCGGCGTCTGGCTGATGCACAACCACAGGGAGAACGCGGTCACTACCGACGGTATAGCGCCGGGGGGAGACCTGTCGACCATCACCTACAGGTCCTACCTGAAGCCAAACGGCGAGCCGGAGATGAAGGGCGTGTCCTGGAAGCCATACTTCACGGAGGCCTACTACGAGCGCGAAGTACCGGTCTGGAACAGTTACGACCCGACCGGCCTGTTCGGGGATATCGCTATGCTGCCCCCGTCCGGGCCGGTGATAGCCGCTATAGCGGTTGCCGGACTGATTATAGGTCTCGGTGCCGGTTACACAGCGAGAAAGAGATGGGTGACAGGGATGCGTAAATCCCTGCTCGCGGCTCTGCTGGTGACGGTGCTGTCAGCGCCCGGTGTGTCGATGGTGATGAACGGGAACCCGGACGAGCTCCCGACGAACTGCGACTCAATCAGCGGCTGGAAGAACATAACGGTCCACGAAGGGCGGGAGTACGCGCAGCAGTTCAACGGCAAGACGTTTACCTACGACGAGAGGACGCTCAAGTTCGAGAAATGCACGAAGCTGACCGTGACTTTCGTGAACAACGACTCGGTGAGGCACCAGTGGATGGTCCACGGCCTTCCCTGGAACGTCTACCCCGGCGGCATGTTCACCATCGAGGTCACCGGCCCGGGCAGCGAGACAGGCACTTTCATCCTTCCGGCGCAGGACGAGACCTTCAGGGTCCACTGCGGCGTCCCCCAGCACCAGCAGAAAGGCATGAAGGCCCAGCTGAAGGTCGGGGAAGGCGACGGGAAGGTCTCCAACGTTCCGGGCCACACCGCGGGTTACGACGAGTACAAGTACCCGAGGAAGAGCGCGGTAGTCCCCGCGGCGATAGCCGGGGGTGCGCTGCTGCTCATGGGCATCCTCCTCTCCGCGGTAGCTGCCGCCTATATGGAAGAATAACGGTTATCAAAGGTCGAGTTCTCTCAGCTCCTGCTCGATGCTCCTGGCGAACTCGACATCCCGGGAGGTTATCCCGGTGTCCGGCGTCCATATGTCTATCTCCACCGCATCGCCCGAGACGGTGACCTCCGGCTTCGATTCCGTATCCGCGGCAAGCGTGAACACCCTGTTCGCGAAGAGCACCGAGTTCTCGTAGCTGTCGAACTCCACCCGGGTAGCCAGCTTTTCGAACTGCACGCCCCATATCTCGAGGTCTCTCAGGGCCTCTTCTACCTCGTCGTCCGAAAGTCTCTCGCCGGTCACGGTAAGTGCTGGTCCTGCACGTTTTTTCACTCTTTCCGACCAATCAATAGACATGGAGTTCGGGGAGGCGGTAAGGGAGTTCGAAGAGTTCTTCTCCCAGAAATGGTACGAAAAAGTAGCTGAAGCTGTCCAGGAGGGCGAGGACTCGGTAGTCGTGGAGTTCCAGGAGCTGGACGTCTTCAACCCTGAGCTCGCGGACTACCTCCGCGAAAGCCCGGACAGCGCGCTGGAAGCCGCCTCCGAAGGAGTGCTCGGCGTCGACATAGTCTCCGACGAGGAGTTCCAGATCAGGTTCACGGGGATGCCGGAGGAAGACTTCGTCAAGCTGAAGAACCTGCGCTCCGAGCACATCGGCAACTTCGTCCCCATCGAGGGCATGATAAAGCGCGCGTCGCAGGTGAAGCCGGAGCTGACAGAGGCGGAGTTCGAGTGCACACAGTGCGGCGACCTGCACGTGAAGGAGCAGGACTCCACCGAGCTCAAGTCGCCGTACAAGTGCGAGTGCGGCTCCCGCAAGTTCGAGGTCGCGGAGAAAAAGATGACCGACACCCAGAACGTCGTGTTGGAGGAGAACCCGGAGTCACGGGAAGGCAGCGAGCAGCCGGCGAACCTGAACGTCCGGCTGGAGGGCGACTTGGTCGACCCCGACTTCCAGAAGAAGGTGGTGCCGGGTAACGTCGCCGCGATAACAGGAGTACTCAGAGAAAAACCGTTCCAGAAGAACTCGAAGAAGTACGATATCTACATGGAGGCCAACTACCTCGACCCGACCGAGCAGGAGTTCGAGGAGCTGGAGCTCGACGACGAGGAAATCGAGCGCATCAAGCAGCTGTCGAGCGACGAGGAGATATTCCAGAAGATAGCTGACTCCATAGCACCCTCTATCTACGGCCACGACAAGATAAAGGAGGCGGTCGCTCTCCAGCTGTTCGGCGGAGTGAAGAAGACACGAGAGGACGGCGTAAAGTCCCGGGGAGACCTCCACATACTATTGATCGGTGAGCCGGGAACAGGAAAGTCGCAGATACTCAAATTCGCCGGAGAGCTCGCGCCGAAGGGTCGTTACGTGGTCGGAAAATCCTCGACCGGAGCAGGCCTGACTGCAGCGGCGGTAAGGAACGAGCAGACCGGCGAGTTCGAGCTGGAGGCCGGCGCCATCGTGCTCGCGAACAAAGGTCTTGCGGCGGTCGACGAGATAGACAAGATGTCCTCCGAGGACCGCTCCTCGATGCACGAGGCGATGGAGCAGCAGCAGATATCCGTGGCGAAGGCGAACATCCAGGCCACGCTCAACGCCCAGACATCGATCCTCGCCGCAGGAAACCCGAAGCTCGGCCGGTTCGACCCGTATGAGCCGATACCGCAGCAGATAGACCTGGGCGACACGCTGCTGTCCCGGTTCGATTTCATCTTCCCGGTAAAGGACGAGCCGGACAAGGAGAAGGACACCAAGCTCTCCTCTCAGGTGCTCCAGAACCACATCGAGCCGGAGAACCTTGACGCGGCCATCGACGCGGATACGCTGAGGAAGTACGTCGCCTATGCCAAGAAGAACCTCCGGCCGCAGCTGACACAGGAGGCGGCGGATCACATACAGGAGTTCTACGTATCCATGCGTGAATCAGGGTCGGAAGAAGGCGATTCCGTACCGATAACAGCGAGACAGCTCGAGGCGCTCGTGCGTGTCGCGGAGGCGAGTGCACGGGCCGAGCTGCGGGACGAGGTCGTGGAGAAGGACTCCCAGCGCGCCATCGACATACTCACCTACTGCCTGAAGCAGATAGGGGTCGACCCGGAGACCGGTGACTACGACATCGACATGATAGAATCCGGCGTCTCCTCGTCGCAGCGCAACCGGCTGCAGACGATGAAACAGATAATCAGGAGCGAGGGCGGCGACGACTCCGCGGTCGAGGTCGACTCGGTCATCGAGGCCGCGGAGGACCAGGGCCTGGACCGCGACAAGGCTGAGGAGATAATCCAGCGCATGAAACGCGAGGGAGACCTCTGGGAGCCGCAACCCGGCCACATCCAGCAGGTGTAAGGACATGAGCAGCTACCGCGACGAAGACGGACTTTTCAGGGTACCGAGCTACGAGGATTTCAGTGAGGAACTACACGACTCGCAGGACGCCGAGCCAGGGGAGATATTCTCGCTGCTCGGACAGGGAAACGGTCTCGGCTACCAGGTCTTCCTCGGGATAGGCCACAGGTCCACACCGACCTTCCGGAACATCGCCGATGCACTCGACGAAGACACGCCCTCGGTCATGAAGATAGGCGAGGAGTTCGAGCGCAGGGGATACGCAGAAAGAGGTCCAAACGGCTGGGGGCTCACGGAGAGAGGCTACGCCACCCTGCAGGCGGTCGACACCTTCACGGGCCAGCTATACGAGGGACTCCAGGAGATAGTCGATGCCGAGGCACAGGACATGACCGAGATGCAGGTCCGGAAACGCGCCGAAAGGGAGGACGGCCTGTACGGAAAAGCACTGGAAGAAGAGGCCGACGAGAGAGCAACTTCTTAAAATTCGTACCCCGTGATAACAATATGCCACAGCAGAAAAGACAGACAGCAAAGCTGACGACGGCAGAAGAACTCAACACAGGCAAGTACTTCCAGAAGGAAGGATTCACACCAAACTACCTTCTCACGCCGGAAGGCCGCCGCATCTCCCGGGGCCGCGTCGTCGCCACGGTCGTCGACAAGTTCAAGAACGAGGACGAGACCTACGGCTCGATAACCCTCGACGACGGCACCGACACGGTACAGGTCAAGTTCTTCAACGAGCTCGAACCGATGGACGAGCACGAGATAGGCGACATCGTGGAAGCGGTCGGCAAGGTCCGGGAGTACCAGGGCCAGATATACATGAACGCCGAGATACTCGTCGACCGGGACGTGAAGCGGGAGTTCCTCCACCAGCTCAGGTACAGGAGATCCGAGGAGGAATGGCAGTCCATAAGGAACACGGTCAAGCAGCTGAAGGAAAGCGGGAAATCACAGGACGAGATAGAGAAGGAGATGGCCGGCAAGCTCGAGGAAGAAGAAGTGGATGCGCTGCTCCAGTCGTTCGGCGAACAGTTCGACACCTCCCAGCAGGAAAACAGGGAGAACCTGGAGCGGAAGGTCATAGACGCCGTCGAACGCATGGACACGGAAGAGGGAGCGGACTACAGCGACATCGCGGAAGAAGTCGACGCCCCCGAAGACCAGCTCGAAGACACGATTAATTCTCTGTTAAGCGAGGGCACCTTCTATGAGCCAAAGCCAGGGAAGATCAAGAAGCTGTAGGTAATGATACCAGCGTTCAATCCTGATGAAAACGAGAAAATCCTGTTCCTAATATCAACTAACTTCGCAATTTTATCTTTTCAGGGCATCAAAACCCCTTTACTGAGCCCGTTTAACTGGGGAATAATCTACGTCTTCATGGTAGGTGCCGCGGCTGTTCTATCAAGCGAGGACGAGGACCTGAATTCCATCGAAGGAGAGAAACCTTCGAACGCCGGAATAGAAGGAATGCGTGTCTTCAAGGATGTATTTAGAAGTCCGCTAAAGGCCGCAGAAGTAGCTACAGCATTAATTCTTTTCGTGCTCTCTATTGCCTCTCTTTTCCTTATTTGGGATAACCTTGAACTCGGATGGCAATTGGAGCTTGCCATCTTTACATCAGTCTCAATATTCTAACAAATATTTTTCCACTCCAGAATCCTTTACGAAGCAGTCCTTTCAATAGCCGCTCTTGCGAAAATAGAAAATCGAAAGAAAGCTAAAAAACTGCGAGACGAAATGTTCGGCAGAGACAACCCAAGTTAAGAAACTCACGCCTTAATACTGCGGTATGACTGACGATTACGAAGATCTCTTGGAGAAGGGTATGGATGAGGTGCCGGAGGTCGAGGAGACCGAGGAGCGTTTCGAGGTTCCTGTTGCGGAGACGAAGAAGTCGGGTTCTTCGACGGTTATAACTAATTTCAAGGAGATAGTTGATGCGTTTTCGCGGGAGCAGAAGCGGGTGTCGAATTACATCCAGAACGAGCTCGGGACGGCAGGCCATATCGACGGCGACGAGCTGGTTTTGAACGGTGAGTTCCGGCGCGGCAACGTCCAGGCGAAGGTCCAGCAGTTCGCGGACGAGTACGTGTTCTGCCCGAAGTGTGAGCGGCCGGACACCGAGATAATCAAGGAGAAGGGCGTGGAGATCATGAAGTGCCAGGCCTGTGGTGCCCGGACGCCGATGGAGGACTGATCTTTTCGATGGTGGACTGGGACCGTCTTGGAAGGTGGCTCGGCGATAAAACGCCGCTGGCCTACAGCCTGCCGGCGAGGGAGCTTGACGAGGATTTCCTGAGTGAGGCCCGGAAGGATTTCGAGGTGATGGACGGTGACCTGGCGGCTATCGAGCAGACCTCCCGGAGGGCTTACAGGGACGCCGTCGAAAAAGGTCTCGGTAGGGGGCAGGCAGCTTACAATATAGGCGTCGCGGCCGCGGCAGCCCTGTCAGGCAGCGAAAGGGTCGGGGCCCGGGAAAGGGTCTCGTACGGGGTGGCGGACACCGAGCAGGACGGCGTAAAGGATTTCCTGAGAGACGTTCTGTTTTTCAGCAGGCGGGTGACCGTAAAAGACCTGGCGGAGCAGGGGTTCGACGACTAAGACGACCTGTCCGAGGGTTACGGGATTTAGCCGATTAGCGAGGATAGAAACCGCGACGGTCGACCCATTTATAAGAGTTGTAGGTTATCAGTGGGATAGGTGTAGAGATGGCAGGTTGATTACCTGCTTCTACCTTTCAAGGTGATTTAGACAATGGCAGAACAACCTGAGATGAACTCTCAGCAGATGATGCAGATGTTCCAGCAGAAGCTAGGAAACCTCGAGCTGACAGTCCACGCTCTTCTCGCCGTTCTGGACGAGGAAGACATGATCGACCAGGACACTATCAACGAGAAGGCACAGGAGATCGTCGAGGAGATGCAGGAGCAGCAGGGAGGCGCTGCGCCTGAAGAACTAGCCGAAGAACTGGAAGACAACGAGGAGTAAAGTTCGGAAGTCGGGAAGTTCTTTTTCCCGTTTTCGGCTCCTTCTCCCACACTTTTTCTTCTTATACTCTTTCTACAGCACCGCTACACCTGCTTTCCATGTTATCCAGTACACTCCGTAGATGAACGAGAACAAGTAGAACGCGGTCATAGAGCGGTACCAGCGCTGCCTGTCCGGCTCCAGGAGTATGGTCGAGAGGATGAGCGCGGAGCCGGCGAGGTAGCCCGCGGTCAGGTCGCTCCAGTTAACGAAGTATAGAGATGCGAGGATCACGGCAAGCAGCAGCGAGACGGTGGGCCGCCAGCCGAGAACCATGCCGGTCGTCTTTATCCCTGCCTTCCTGTCGGCCTCGATATCCGGCAGCGAGGCGACGGCGTGGGCGCCCGCGATTATCGCGGAGAACCAGTACGCGCCCGGGATTATCGACGAGAAGCTTCCTCCCGCGAGACCTATTCCTGCGGCGAAGACCGTGAAGACCCAGAAACCGTTAGAGATGGAATCGAGAGGTGGCCGGCCCTTGAGCTTTACGGGAGGGACTGAGTAGGCGACCGAGAACGCCGTCATCCCGATAACCGCGTACCGGGCCAGGCCGGAGAGGAAAAACGTGGAGGCCGCGAGAAGCAGCGTCCCGGCTATCGCGGAGTACTTCACCATCTCTCGTCTCCCACCGGTTGCGACCTCTCCCTGCAGGCCTCCCTTCCTGTCATTCGCCCTGTCAGTCTCCCTATCGTAGTAGTCGTTGATGCCGAAGATGGAGTAGCAGGAGGTAACGGAGAGGTAAACCGCGGCCGCAAAATTCACCGGTGTTAGAGCACCCATGGATTCGATGCCGGCGACCATGCCAACGACTATCATGACGACCAGGGCCGGCCGGGGTACCCGGAGCACCGTTTCCAGTTTTTCGCGTCTACTCATCGCCATAGCGTTCACACAGCGTGCAGTCGCAGTTCTCCTTTCTCGCGGCGCATTCTTCGCGGCCGTGCTCTATCAGGTTGCGGTGGAACTCGTACTTGATGTCGTCCGGCACCTTCTCCTCCATGATGTCGTGCGTCTTCTCTCTTGAGGCGTTCTCCGGCACCAGACCGTACCGTTTCGAGAGGCGGTGGACGTGGGTGTCGACCGGGAACACCGGTTTGCCGAAGCCGAAGCAGAGGATGACCGCCGCGGACTTCGGCCCGATGCCCGGTATCTCCGTCAGCCAGTCCTTGGCCTCTTCCACGCTCATGTCCTCAAGGAACTCCAACTCGTAAGCTCCTGATTCCTTCCTTATTATCTCCAGCGCGCCCTGTATGCGTTCCGCCTTCGTCGGCCCGAGACCCGCGACCCGGATGGTATCGGTCAGCTCGTCGAGGTCTGCGTTCTCTATCTCGCCGTAGTCGAGGCCGTACCTGTCCTTCAGGTTCTGGAAGGCCTTGTCGCGGTTGATGTCATTGGTGTTCTGCGACAGTATGACCCGGATAACAAGCTCCACCGGCTCTATATCCGCGGGTTCCTCCGGCTCGCCGTACCTGTCAAGCAGCCACTGGTTAATATCCCGGATTTTCTCTTCTTCACCCATGTTCAGGAAACCTGCTGGAAACTGTAAAATACTTCAGGTTTCCCGAGGTTCGGGTCGAAACCTCCGAGGTACTCGCCCGGTAGCTCCTTGCAGAGAGAACGATCGCCCAGCAGGTAGACATTTTCCCGGTCCTCGAGAGCGTCCTCCACTTCGTCGAGGTGCTGTTCGACCTGTTCCTCCCGCTTCCGCTCGAACCGGTCCTGGGAGAAGCCGCCCTTCGAGTGCTTCCGGTCGACCCGGGAACTTACACGGTCCAGCTCCTCGTACTCTCCCTCGCTTTCCCTGTATATGGAGGTTTCACCGGCGGATACCAGCGCAAAAACCTTTTCGGCCTCGATGAACTCGAGGAGCGGTGAGACATCGAACCTGTCCTCCAGCGTCCAGCCGTCCGTGAAGAACGGCCGTGTCTTCAGCACCACGGTCTCGCGGTCGGGATCGATAAAAGCCGCAAAGGACTCCTTCTGCTCCAGTTCTTCCAGCTGGCCGGGCGTGACCGCGTTCTTCAGGCCGCGGAAGTCATCCACTTCGTCGACCCTCTCCGGCGAGTAAACCGTGAGAAGGTCTTCCTCGGGGGATTCGACCGTTGCAAGCTTCTGGAGCAGCCTGAGCGCATCCCGGAACTCCAGGCTCTCGAGCTGTTTCTCCTCTTCCTCCAGCGTTTCTTCCTCATGCTCGCGTGTTTCAAGCCTGTCCTCCAGCCGGTTCAGCTCTTCCTCGGCCTCCTGTTTCTTCCGGGCGAGCTCCGAGCGGCGCTCCTTCTCCGCCTCGAACCTTTCCCGGCAGGAATCAAGCTGCTGTTCCAGCTCTTCTACCCGTTGCTCGAGCTCCTCTATCCGGTTCTCTTTCTCCTCGATTTTCCTCCGCCATGGCAGCTTCATGCCCGGTGTTTGCGGCGCGAGAGTTTTAACCGCTTGGTTACCGGGCTCTAAGCACATGAGGAGAAATAATTTAAAACTGGTAGAGATAGTCTCTACGTGGTATCATGGTAGAGAAGACCGTTGAGGAACTCGGACCCGAAGACGACGACGTCGAAATCACGGGGACCATCAAGGAGCTCCCTACTCCTCGCGCAGTTTCCACCCAGTACGGCCAGAAGAAAATCGTTACCTGTACTTTCGAGGACGATACCGGCGATATCGACCTGACGCTCTGGGAGGAAGAGATCGACGCCGTCGAGGAAGGTGACGAGGTCCAGATAACCGGTGCGTACGTCCGGGAATGGGCGGACGACATCCAGCTGAACATAGGCCGGGACGGCAACATCGAGCCTGTAGAGTAGATTCTGCCGGACTGAAAGGATTTTAACTCTTCCCGGAGCCTTTTTTATCCAGATGGGAGGAATCGAGGAACGCTTAGAGGAGCTGGAGGAGAAGCTGAGGGAGACACCTGTCAACAAGTCGACCGAGACCGAGCGAGGCCGTTTGAAGGCCCGTATCGCGGAGCTGAAGGAGGAGAAGCAGCAGAAGCAGAAAGGCACCGGCGACACATCGGGCTATGCCGTCAAGAAACGGGGCGACGCCACCGTCGCGCTCGTAGGCTTTCCATCGGTCGGAAAGTCGACGCTTCTCAACGAGATAACCAACGCCGACTCCGAGACAGGCGAATACGAGTTCACAACGCTCGACGTCGAGCCGGGGATGCTGGATCACAAAGGAGCAAAGATACAGATGCTCGATGTCCCCGGACTGATAGGAGGAGCCGCAGAGGGGCGTGGCGACGGGACGCAGGTTCTCTCGGTTGTCAGGAACGCCGACCTCGTGCTCGTTTTGCTCGACCCTGAGGAGATGCGGTACGACGAGATAACCCGAGAGCTTTACAGGGCCGACATCCGCGTCAACTCGAGTCCTCCCGACATGAAGGTGGAGAAAAAAGGCCGCGGAGGGATACAGGTCTCATCGACCGTTGACCTCGACATAGAGGAGGAGACCATCCGCGAGGTCATGAAACAGAACGGCTACACCAACGCAAAGGTCGTCATCCGGGAGCAGGTTGACGTGGACAGGTTCATCGACGGCCTGATGGACAACCGGAAGTACGTGCCGATGGTGGCCGCGGTCAACAAGATAGACACCGTCAGCGGCGAAGAGCAGGAAAAATACAGGCAGGAATACGACCTCGTGGTCTCGGCGGAGACAGGCGAGAACCTCGACGAGCTGAAGGACACCCTGTTCGACGAGCTGGGCCTCATAAGAGTATACATGAAGAAAAAGGGCGAGGAGCCCGATAAAGACGAGCCGCTGATCCTCAGGGAGGGCGACACGGTCGGGGACGCACTCGACGAGCTGCCCGGCGATATGAAGGATAGATTCAAGGCCGCGAGGGTGACCGGCGACAGCGCCGAGTTCCCGAAACAGGAAGTCGGCGAGAACCACGAGCTGATGGACGAGGATATACTGGAGCTGAACCTCCGGCACGTCTAAAAAAGGCTAAAACATTTATGAGGGCCCCATAACACATGAACCTGGTTTCCAGGTTGCTTTCCGGAGATGACAGCCCGGAGAGCGAGCCAGAATGGGACCGTACCGCGTCACACTTAGACGTTGAGGGCATCAAAGTCGACCCTGTCATGCAGATGGAACAGGCCGACGAAAGATATTTTCCGCATATCTTCAGTAAGGCGGTCGAGGAACTGGATGACGAGATAGGAGCCTCGCTGGACATCCCGGGTCCAGTAATGGTCGAGAAAGATACCTCACCCCCGCTGTTCTCAGAAACAGAGTTCGACCAGGAAAGAGAGAAGTTCGTACTCCATGCGTCACCAGGATTCACATCGGAGCCGCGGAACCTGAAGAAAGCGTACAAGATAACTCTTCACGATTTTCTCATGGGCGAGCTACACGAAGAACTGGAAGGTCCGAGACATGACCTCCTCGGCCGCCAGTGACTACGAGCTTCCGTCAGGGCTTTCAACAGCCATAGAGGAGCCGGAAACCGGCATCGCCTCAACAGCTACGGTGAACGAAAGATCCGGCTTCCACCGGTTCTCTTCAAGAAAATCGGGCCGGGACTGGAACTCTCAGAACCCTTCGAGAGAGACGGGAACAGGATAGACCCGAGAGGGACCTCGACACACGAATACACTCATAGCATCCAGTACCTTCTGAACCCAGGACTGAAGCAGCTTTCCAGACATGTATCCTCAACCACCGAGGGCCAGGAAGAGTATAGCTCCGATGTCAGGCGCGCATCGATCGAAGACCTCTCCCAGTTCGAGGGCGACCTCCAGGCAGTAGAGAGTCTCCAGGAAGAGATAGAGGATCCCCTCGGCCTCGCTGAAAAGCTCGCGTATCTCATGGATACCTCCGGCGACAACGACAGCCTCTACAGCGACCCCTATACGCTCGGCATGACCGAGGCCGCGCTCGTGGATCTCGCGCTCCGGCATGAACACGGTGACGAGGCCGGAAGGCAGATGGCACGGGAGCTGATGGCGAACGTCGCCACGACACCGAGAGGTGTCGAGGGCATCATCGAAAGCTCCCTGGAAATGCTTGGGGTGCCGAACTTCCACGAGGAGTGGAGCGCCACCTGAAGATGCTGGAGAGCCGGGACCCTGTAGAAGGCGCGAGGTACGAGGCGGAGCAGCTGCTGCCGCAGGTAAGAGAAGTGGACGCCGGCGAACTAGGATACGAAAGACTGGAGGCGTTCTACTCTGCCTACGGCCTGGTAACGGCCTACGAGGAAGAGGTCGACCGGGAAAGACCGGATGCCCTCCAAGAGCTGGAAGGCCAGGTCAGCAGCATATTACCGGAGAACACGAGGCACTGAGCAAGAGACCACCGTTAGCGGAAGTCGCGGAACACACCGTTCCTATTGAAAGGTGTCAGAACGACCGCTGTTAGCGGAAGTAGCGGAACCCTGCGTAAATCTCTTTTAAAGTAGCGGAAGCATAGTCTTTCCGTGAGAACCCGTAACGCGATAATCGAGGACGCCCGCGTCTTGCGTGAGGGCTTCATCCCGAGGAGGATGGTGCACAGGGACAACCAAGTGCAGGAGATAAAGCGGAACCTGCAGCCGCTGCTGGAGTCTGGCAGCCCGAGAAACATGCTGCTGTACGGGCCTCCTGGAACCGGGAAGTCGACTATGGCAGAGTACGTCATCGACGAGATGCAGAAGCACTCCTCCGAGGTAGTTTCCGGCAGCGTCAACTGCTGGCGGTATCCAAGCAGGTTCAAGGTCTACTACAACCTGCTGCAGGACCTCGGCGTCAACCTGATACACCGGACCGGTACGCCTACCGACGAGCTGGTGGACAAGTTCCGGACAAAGGCCGGCCGGAGAAAGACCGTTGTGATACTGGACGAGGTCGACCAGATCGAGGAGGAGCGGATACTGTACGACTTCGCACGGGAGGACGTCGCACTCATAATGATAGCCAACAAGGAGACCGCGCTTTACAACCTCGACGACCGGATCCGCTCCTCGCTGGAGGGTACGCAGGAGATACACTTCCCCGCGTACTCGACCGAGGAGCTGGTCGATATACTGGAGGACCGCAGGGAATGGGGGCTCGAAAGTGGCGCCGTAGAGACTTCGCTGCTGCACCGTATCGCGAACCGTGCCGACGGGGATGCACGGGTGGCAATCAACTCGCTGCGTATCGCGGCGGAGGAGGCAGAGTCACAGGGCCTCGAGGAGATAGAGGAGGAAGTAGTGGAGGAGGCGCTGCCCGAGGCTGAGAAACAGAACAAGTCGAAGTCGCTTGACAAACTCAACCACCACCAGAAAGTACTCTACGACATAATAGAGGAAGAAGGCCGCGTAGAGCCCGGGGACCTCTACGAGCATTACCGGGAAGAGGTGGAGGAGCCGAAGGTGGACCGCACGCTGCGTAAGTACCTGAACAAGATGGACCACTACCGCTTAATCGAAACAGAAGGAGAGGGTCGCTGGCGGAAGTACACAGTCCAGGAGTGACTACCGGTCTTCGCGGAACGGTCTTCGATTCTTTATAAACCGAGTAGCTGGAATAGCAGAGTATGCGAGACATCACCCGCTACGAGGATCACATGGAATACCTGCCCAAGAAAGAGAGGGAAGCCCTGAGAGAGATATCTATCGAGGAAGAAGAGGTCGAGAGCGCCGCTGAAGCCATTATAGAGGGCATAAACCTTTCTCGTGGGAACGGTATAAAAGCGTTGGGAGGCGAACGGTAGCATGATGGATACTGATTTCGTGGACGAGACCGGCCACCAAATCCCGGTCGAGTTCAGCAGCAAGTCAGTGATATCCGTCCTCTTCAAGCCCTTCAGGGCTGTAAGAAGGACGGTAAGAGGTTAGCGACCCACCTCGAGTTTTTATTTATTCCAGCTCCTCCAGCATCCTTCTCTGCTCGGAATCTATCTCGCCCCGCTTTCTCTCCACGCTGAGGACCACGAGATCGTCGTCTTGAAAAGACTCAAGATGCTCTTTCTTCACGTAGCGAGCCAGCTGGGCTGTGTTCCTGGCCGGACAGATAATGAAATCAAGCGAATAGTCCGTGCCGGAAGCGCCGAAACGTAGCTTGACCACGTCCCGCCGCGCCCTGAGATGGTTCTCCACGGCTCTCGCTGCGTTTTCATCGAAACTGTCGAATCCGTGGACAGTCCAAGAGTTCCCGTCCGGGTGATGTCGCTCGACAGCCACTGTATAGAACTCGCACCGGTCGCCATACTCGCCGTGGCAGAAATCGGTCACCTTCTCCGCCAGCCCGGATATGTCTCCACCGAAGACAGTGTAAACAGCGCTCCTGGCAGTGTTCTCGTACACCATAGGCTTGGATAGCATGCAAAAGGTAAAATTCTACCGGAGCCGCGGTCTAATCGGTTAACTTCGCGTTGACCACTCCGTCCTGGCCGGGCCTCGAAGTGATGACCGCCCTGCCCTCGGAAGTCTCGATGACAGTGCCCTTCGTGAGAAGTGAACGACGGACGTAGTTCGGGTTGGCACGGTTCTTCTCGACGGACTCGATTTCGACGTTCTTCACTTCGCCGTCGACCGAAAGATTCACCGTCTCTGAGCGTCTTACAACATTTTTCTCGGTGTTTCCACGCCCGTCCCTCTTTTCGACCCTGTTCTCCCCGAGCTCCGGGGCCGAGAACTCGGAGCCGTGGTCGTATTTCCTTGTCTTCCTGTACGGCCTCGTGCGGCCTCCGGTCTTCTTGGTCTGGGAACGGTCATGTCGTACTGCCATGTACAACTCCGGCGACTTGAAACTTTATAAAAAGTGGCCGGACCGGAACAGAACCCGGCAGAGGCCCCAGTGGGGTTTATATAGTTTTTTCAAGCAGGCCTTGGTATAGGTGCATTTTTGATGGGAGACAACGACGACGGCAAAAGACCCCTTGACGTTCTCGACAGGGCGAAAGGCGACAGAGTCATCGCAGAACTCAAGGGAGGTTCCACAGTTACAGGAAAACTCAGGGCATTCGACCTACACCTCAACATGTGGCTCGAAGACGCCTCAAGGACGAGCGACGGCGAGAAGACCGACTACGGCAAGCTGCTCGTCAGGGGAGACAACGTCATCGTTGTAAGCCCGGAGTGAGTCAACCATGACCGGATCTGAACTCGGAGACGGAAACAAGAAGTCCCACGGCAAGTGCAGGCGCTGCGGACAGAAGTCATTGCACCTCCGCAAGCGCGTATGTGCGAACTGCGGCTTCGGGAAAACATCTAAGCGAGAGGATTTCGACACCGCCAAGCCCCGGAAAAAATGAAGTTCGAGGCTATAGTTCTGACGACGACCGGCGACTACCTGGTCGAGGAAGGATCTCAACTGCATCAGCAGGAGAAAGGCATCGAACTGGATTCTCCGCACGTGATAAACGAGGAAGAGAAGGCACAGGAAGTACAGGCCGAGACAGTTTTCGTACCCTACAGCTCCGTGGAGAACGTGCAGCACGGAGAGTTCGAACAGGAAACAGTGTAGTTTATAGCCGTTAGACCTCCAAAACGAGAAACGGTTTAAAACAGTTCTATCGGAAAACTATGTTACATGAGCTACGGGCCCGTAGCTCAGTCTGGTAGAGCGCCGGCCTTTTAGGCGTCGGGTTCCTCGCAAGAGGCGGTCGACCTAGAAGATCCCGATCTTTGCAAGGACAGCCGGTTGTCGCGGGTTCAAATCCCGTCGGGCCCATTCCTTCGGAATGGTTGAGACGGTATTTGTCCGAGAAAATCCTGAATTCTCGACCTCAAACCCTGTCGAGCCACCAAAATCACACGCTCTTCTTGATTATCCGTGTTATACGAGTCAGTTTCGCGGCGTTCTCGGCGGCCGTACCTCCCTGGAAAGCGTACAGTACGCCCCGCCTGAAGACCGGCAGGTCGTCGAGCGCCGGCACCAGCTTCGCGACCCTGGCCTCCTGCATAACGGAGAACACAGGTACGACAAGCAGTATGTCAAGCCAGTGTTGCTGTATGAACCGGTCGTGGTTCGTCGAAAGACGATAGGCGACCGCGAGCCGGGTGGCGAAGTAAAGTATGAGCGCCCAGTTAGCCCAGGTTATCCACCGGGCCATCGCGGGCGTGATAGAGAGGAAGAACTCGAACACGAGTACGAACCCTACCAAGAGCAGGACGACCGGCATCACACTGTCGAGCGCGGTCTTCATGCGGTAGGCCTGGCTGCGGGACAGGTGCGACTCAAGCGAAGAGCCTATCTCCTCGACCTCATCCCGGTAGCTGTCGAGCGCCACACCGTTACTTTTAATTACCGGAATAAAAGTCCTGCCTGGAAACAGGGCGATTTATTAAAATAGCTCCTGAGTTCAGGGATATTAGAGGGACCGGTAGCTTAGCTCGGTTAGAGCGCCACGCTGATACCGAATCACCAACTAACGCACAAAAGCGGTTGAGAGCTCTGCTCGAACGCCGCTTTTGATGATCGAACTCCCGCAACCTTCAGGTTGCTGGTCACAGAAGATTTTACGGTCTTCGAGTTCAGAAGTTCGTCAGGAACGTGGAGATCCCCGGTTCAAATCCGGGCCGGTCCACTCCCACTACATGTTCAACACACTATCCGTTCTCCGGCAGCTCCCGGCCAAAAGACCGCCTGTTAGCAGCTGGAACCCGACCCCTTAACGAACCAGTCCCGTTGCGTTACCCATAGCTATAAGTCTTTGTGTCAGCAAATCTGAACTATGGCTTCGGACGTAATCCCTAAGATAACGAATATTGAGAGAGAATTAGAAGCTGTGAAGAGAAGGATATCTAGAGATAAGAAGCGTTTTAATGAAGCCGCCGGTTCCTGGAGCGATATCGACGCCGAAGAGTTCAAGGAAAGAGTAGAGAGCTGACAAACGAACACATAGTGTTAGCAAAAACTAACAGCCGATAGATTTTTATAACATGTGTTATATTTTTCTAACATGTTTGATGATTTCACAAAACACAGGGTTCTCCAGCCCTTCTTCAAGGAGCCTACCACCAAGCATCAGTTGAGAGAAATATCCAGAGAAACAGAAATATCTCTCCCCACCGTAAGAGATTACGTAAACGAACTGGCCGAGGAAGATTTCCTTGAGAAAGTTGAAGAGGGAACTTATCCCGGCTACAAGGCCAGTAAGAGCGAGAGGTTCAAATTATACAAGAAACTGGAAAAGGTCAGAAAACTCCACGAAACCGGCCTGGTAGAAGAAATTGAGAAAAAATTCCATCCCAACAGTATAGTGCTATTTGGCTCCGCAGCCAACGGAGAAGACACAGAGGAAAGCGATATCGACATCCTGATTGTAGCAGGAGAGAAAGAGTTCGACACCACGGAATACGAAGGAGCTTTCAACAGAGAAATTAACCTGCAGTTCATGACCGAGGACGAACTTGCCGCGAACACAGAATTCGCGAACAGTGCCGCGAACGGAATAACCTTGAAAGGCTTCCTGAAGGTGAAAAGATGAACTGGGAAGAATGCCTATAAGAGAAAGTCCACGAAAGATCTCCTAACCCCGAAGAAGCTGAGTCACTTCTTAAGATGGCAGGAATAAGACTGGAGGACAACAATCGACGGGAACGCAACGAGGAAAACATCTCGCTCATAGTCGAATCATACTGGGAGGTCATCAAAAAGCTCGTAACCGCACTCGTCAACCTAAAAGGCTACAAATCCTACTCGCAAGAATGCCTGATAAGCTTCATGGAAGAGTTCCATGACTTCTCACAGTCCGAACTCGAACTGATGGACCAGCTCCGGCGTTTAAGAAACGACATCGACTACAGGCGAGAATTCCTAGACCAAGACTATCTCGACAGGAACGAAGAAACAATAGAAGAAATCATAGACCGGCTGGAGGAGAAAGTGGAGAAAGAACTGGATAAATCCTGAAACCCGGAACCAAAATTATTCCCATAAGGAATAATTTTGAAAGCTGATATTATGTCTCCGATTCTTCATCATCGTTCCAAGGTTCTGACAAGATGTAAACCGCCAAGGCAATAGTAATAATCAAATCCAAAATAACAGCTCTCAAAATTAATTCGACCTCACTTACAATAGAAACCACGAGACCTCCCACTACAGCCACTAAAAGACTGACTGCAAGCGTCTTGGTAGAAATATCTCTAACCATTATGACACCTCACCTATCGCCTCGGCGATAACAGAAATAATTGCTACAATGAGTGCTCCTAGAATCAGCAATTTTAGACCTGAAGAGATAGAAGCCTGCTCTAATAATCCCGACAATATCTTTAGTCCAACTACAAGTATCAAGATGGCAGAAATTGCTTCAATAACAGTCTCAACTGGATCTTTACTCATTTTATCAGAAGAATCCTGGAGATGAACCACCTTCTACGAAACTACGGAATTCTTTCTTGGCCTCGTTAAAATCCTTGACCTCTATTACGTTTGACATCATGTCATCTCTTTTATCATTCATAGGTCCGTCTGGTTCATAGTCTCCTGTTATGATTTTAGCTTTTTGCTGACCTCTCTCGGTAACTAGGTAGACACCTTTCTTTTTCTTCTCGAGACGCCATTTCCCATCACGTTTGACAACTCCCATAGTATCTATTCCTCGCCTCTATTTTTCCTTACCTGGTATTTTAGTTTTGAACGGCTGATAACTCCGCTATCAGCTTTTCTGTGACAGTTCGGACATAGAACGATTAAATTAGAAGGTTTGTTAGGTCCGCCTTCTTCTCGCGGTTTAATGTGGTGAACATCGGGCGAATCTATGTCCTTGCCGCACCATTCACACTGCTTATCCGCTCTTTCAAAGTAGAGTTCATTTTTCAAACTTTCAGGTGCCGGGGGAGTTTTCTCCGTTGTTTGACCTTGTGGTTGAGACTTACTTTCCGTTTCTTTCTCTTCTATAGGTGCTGTAACAGCGTAATCTATAGCTTCCTGTAAACCTTCTTCCTGGTACTTTTTACCGAATAGAACACCGAATATAACTATCAGAAGAACTCCAGCACCACCAATTACCAGATTTAACATCAAATCATTCAATCCGACCGATACAGCTGCATAAACCAGAAAGATCCCGATTATAGGAATTCCGAACCTGGGTATCTCTTCAAGGTTGATATCTTCTACTTCAGGTTCGTTTCGTCTTTCCCTACCTATACACAGGAATAGCAGATAAATGAGTAAAAGAATTTCCATCAAGTAGGATTTTCACCTCAATTCCAGACGAGACAAAAGGTTAGCCTTATAAATACTACTAACCCTGATAAAGGCTACAAAGCTTGAAGAGCCTCTGAAGAGGGCGTGTTGAGCATTAGCTCTGGTTGAGGGCCGGTCCATGAACATACTATCTCTTCGGGACCAAAATACAAGTTGTCATCCGAAAGCCATAAAAATCCGTTTCTGTTTTAAATGTCACCATGGCGGTCACAGACCTGATACCCGTAAGCCTCGAGAGATATATACCAGATTTCGGCCTGTTTGGAGAGGACAACTTCGACGACGTTTACGAATCCTATGAGGCGTTCTACAGGCAGGCGAACATGCGCGGGAGGGACGGGAAAAAAGCCGAGGCAGCAGCCGAGTTCTACCAGTCGGTGGTCGAATACGTAGAGGTAGAGGATGAAAACCGGGAGGACGCCGAGAGCGCGGCCCTGTTCGCCAGACTTTCAGCTTCCGGGCTCGACCTCACCGAGGAGAAACTGAGCGAAGAGGAGCTCAGGCAGGCCCTTGAGGGAGAGCTGGAATAATCAACCGTAGTGCTCCTCGAGATACTCCACGATATCGTCGCTCTCCGGCATAACCACGTCGCGGTTAGGGTCGACCAGTACAGGGACGCCTGTCTGGCCTGAGACCTCCTCGACGCGGGAGCGGTCGCCTTTCGGGTCGACCTGGCGCGCGATAAAGTCGAGGCCGAGTTCCGTCATCTTTTCCCTTACTTTAGAGCAGAAAGGACAGCCCTCGAACTGGTAGAGCTCCAGCATCTCGTCTGGTTCTGTCATGTTCGCATGATACAGGTCAATGTTTAAATCCGTCAGCTTACTTCCCGGTGAGCTTTCTCAAGCAGCTTGCGGTTATTGTCATGCGTAACTATGTCGTGGGCATCCCTGTAGCTGAAGAAGAAGCCGTGCTCGTGCTCGTCGTGAGGATTGCCGGAAACGTCGACGTGCACATCGGGAGAAATCTCTACGAGGTAGCCGCGGTACTCCCGCTTCACCTTCTCGCCGTCGTCCTCGAAGGTCCATTCGACAGTCTCGTCCATGTCCTCGATCGAGAGTATCTCGTCCTCGTCGATACCTGCCTCCTCACAGAGCTCTTCCTTCACCGTGGCCCGGTAGTCGCCGTCCTCGAGGTGGCCTTTCGGTGTCTCCCAGCCCTTCCAGTTCTTCTCCCGCTTCAGGACCAGGTACCTCGGCGCGTTCTTCTGCTTGTACGCGACCACCATCACGCCCTTTTCAGTTCTCATATCCCGGCTTTTGTGCTCCGTATTTTTTATTCTCGCGGGGCCGACAGGGGCATAGTTTTTATACTTAAGAGCCGGATTTATCATTAACCGGTGTCAAAATGATAGAGAGGCTAAGGGAACTCCTGAACAGCTTCTTCAGCAGCTCGGAAAAGGACGACATATCGATAGGTATCTACGGACCGCCCAACGCAGGGAAATCCACGCTGGCGAACCAGATATCGCTCGACCTGACGGGTGACGAGATGAGCAACGTATCGGAAGTCCCGCACGAGACCCGGGCGGTCGAGAAAAAGGAGAAGGTCGCGATAGAGGCCGACGGCCAGAGCATCGAGATGAACCTGCTTGACATGCCCGGTATCTCCACCAACGTCGACTTCAAGGACTTCACCGAGCACGGCCTGGAGGAGGAAGAGGCGAAGGGCCGCGCGAAAGAAGCCACGAAGGGAATCGTGGAGGCCATCAAGTACCTCGACAACGTCGACGCGTGCCTTGTGATATTCGACGCGACGGAGGACCCGTACACGCAGGTAAACGTGACCATCATCGGCAACCTCGAGGCAAAGGACATACCCATCCTCGTGGTGGCGAACAAGATCGACCTGGACGAGGCTGACCCTCAGCGTGTACGCGACGCGTTCCCGCAGCACCCTGTGATAGAGATCTCGGCAAAGGAGGGAGACAATATAGACAAACTTTATGAGGAAATAGTCGAAAGGTTGAGTTAGATGTCCGAGGACGGCGTTACTATAGAGTTCCTCTCGAAGGAGAGGCTGTCAGATGAGGAGGAGTTCAACGACAAGCTGGAATTCGTCCTCGAGAAGGTCAAGGAGAACGCCGTCCTGGTCCTGGAGGAAGCCTGGACCCCGGAGGAAAAGCGCCAGCTTATCGAGAGCTCTGTCGAGGAGGCCGACGAGGACTTCCCCGGCGTGGAGTTCATGGGTTTCGACGCACAGGCCTCCCGCATCGAGAAGATGAAGAGCATGTTCTACGACCGGTTCCTGAACGAGAGATACCGGCGCGGCCTCACGATAGTGGGAAACTCGCGCGTGATGGAGAAAATCAAGGAAGAGCCGGACACCGTCTCGTTCCTGGCCAAGATGGAAGAAGAGAACTAGGTAACGAAAATGAAAATTCAAGGAATTTTCTTGCAGAAGATTCAGGCGAATCTTCGAATACAAGATTTCCTTAATCAGACAGCACGAGGTGCAGCCTGATGACGCAAATCAGAAATTTGCTTCTTGCAAAAGACCGCGGAGGTGGTCTTTGAATGCCCCATAGATGTATGAACTGCGGCAAGATGTACGACGACGGGAGCGACGAGCTTATCGACGGCTGCGAGTGCGGTTCCTCGCTTTTCATGTACGAGCAGGAGGCCGGGGCCCGGGAGATGTCCGAGGAAGAACGGGAGGAGGTCACCGAGGAGATACAGGAGATGGCCCGCGAGGGCGTCGAGGAAAGAGAGAACATCAAGTTCGAGTTCGACCTGGACTCCATAAGCATACAGGAGGAAGGCGTCTACCAGATAAACGTTTCCCGTCTGCTCAAGGAGATACCATTAGTTATAAGGCGGGAGGAGGGCAACTACTACATACAGCTTCCGTCGGCCTTCAACCCTGAAGACGCGAAGCTGGAAACGGAGGAGCTAGAATGACGGAAACAGACCGGTTCGGACTTAAAAAACTGAGCACAAACCAGGAAGTCGCGGCCTCTTTCACGCTTTTCACGCTCGGCTCGCTTCTCGTGATAGCCAACATGCTGCCGCTTGTCGGCATAGTCGACATGGCGCCGGCGACCCTCGGCCTGCTGATGATAGGGACCGGTTACCTGTTCGCCGTCGAATCCATACGTGAACTCGAGGAGAAGGACCACTTCCTCGCCCGGAAGCTCGAGAAAAACGGAGAAACCGAAGAGGAGTAACAAAAAATAAAACAGTGACCGCCGGAGAAAGATAATATGTCAACAGAGGAACTTGAACTCGATTTCGAGTTCTCCAATGATGAGCTCGCCAACTTCCTGGAAAACTTCGCCGATAAACTTCGAGAGGGCGAAGTCGGCCTCAGCTTCAAGGGCCGTGAAGAGGTGGAAATCGAGCCCAACAAGGACAACCAGCTCGAGATGGAGTTCTTCGAGTCAGGCAGCCGCAAGCAGCTGGAGCTCGACATCAAGCTCATCGAAGAGATGGAGAGCACGGAAGAAGGACGCAGGAAGATACCTGTCAAGGTAGTTTAAGATAACAGAAGCTTCCAGCTCCTTGTATCAACGGGTAGAGAACTAGCTACCGAAGCTCTCGAGGATGCGTATCATACGGTCGTTCTGCTCGATTATCCTGTCGAGCTTCTCCTCTACCGAGGAAAGTTCTTCTCCGCTCGAGCCTGAACCCTCCTGGTGGCCCGGATCCTGTCCCAGCGACGTGCCGCCCAGGGATCCACCGGGGCTGGAACCGCTACCGGCAGCCGTTTTACCAGAAGAGGCTCCACCGGAACTTCCTGTCGAACCAGAAGAGGGCATCAGGTCCTGCGAACCCGATGCTGCGGAGGCCTGCTCTTTATCACCCTGGCCTTCCTGTTCTTTCCTTTTCTCTTTCTGCGTCTTCCCCGGAGCTTCCCGGGAGATACCTTCCTCAAGGACCTCGATACTAGTGTCGTCACCCTCCTGTTCTTCTTCAGAGGTTTCTTCCGCGGCTTTCCTCAGCGACTCGAAGTTGGCCCTGTCGCGGGAGTCCTGGTCCTCCACCGAGTCCTTGACGTTGTCATAGTACCCCATCATCTCTCACCTCTGACCTTATATCCTCAAGAAGCGATATTATCTTTTCGTTCTGGCTGTGTACGTCTTCGATATCGATATCGCGGTCGCCCGTCCTCGACGAGGTCGAATCTGAAGAGCTCATACCGGGTAGCGAGGAACCTGATGTGGTCGAAGAACTGGAGCCTGTCGACCCTGAGTCACCGGTACTTGAAGAACCCATGCCCGGCAGACCTGAGGAAGTATCGCTGGCGCTCCCGGAACCTGTGCTCCCGTCGACTATCTCGTCCTCCACCTGGTTCTTCAGGCGGCTCTCCTCTACTTCCGCGGTTTCCTCCTCCACTGCCGCCGAGGAGTCTATCTCTACCTCCTCGCCCTCGTCAGATATCTTGTCGAACAGTTTCATCTGGATAGAGCTTCGGTTGCCTCACATAAAAGCTTTTGCGGACAGGTAACAAAACATGAGAGCCGAGATAAAACCTGTAAAGCAGAAAAAGCAACTCGCCGAGAACCTGGAGAAACGGGTCGAGGAAGTCGAAGTAAAAGAAGAGATGATAGTGGTGGAAGTGGAGGATGCAGACGTCCTGTTACGTACACCCGGTATAGAGAGCTTCACAGTCGAAGGCAAGGAGAAAGACGGACTCGGAGGTAAACCGGTCGGGGAGCAGGCCTACGCCCGTATAGAGTCGCGAGAGGACGCGGTCCGGGCGTTCCTCGCGACAGTCATGGGTTACGACCTCCGGGTGCTGGATACATCACGGGAATGGGACTACCGGAACCTGAAGAGATACAACCCGGACATCAAGCACCTGAAGTTCTCCGGGCCGCGTGAGGAGCTCGGGATCGATAAAGCGCTGTTCGACTCGGAAAGTACGGAGAAGATCGAGGTAGAACTGGATAGCGATGAGGTAGATACAGTCTACCGGGAGATGATGGACTGAGATGAAAAACTTAAAACTAACCTGGGGGAAGTGTTGATAGGATGAAAGAAATAGACTACGAGCGGGCGGAGTACGTCACGAACAGGAAGCTGGAGAACGACGAAGGCGAAGAGACCGGACGTATCAAGATGTTCTCGTACGACAACGAGACTTTCCACTACCACATGGAATGCCCGTACTGCGGCCACGAGTTCGAACGCAGCGAGGAGCTGGGTTCACGGCCGTGGTGGATCGAATGCCCGGAATGCGGGCGCAGCAACAACGTCAAGCGCATCAAGGACGCGGCCAAGCGAGAGATCAAGGACCGTGGGCCAGACGCAGACATCGACGACGCCGATGTCGATTTAACTTAGATATTTGACTGCTGGACGTGTTTCTTTTCCTCTTCCAGCCAGCCCAAGACCTTTTCCGCGAGCTCGCGGCCGTAACCTTCGAGATTTTCGATATCCGAGACCGTCCTGCCTGTTCCCTTCGACTTCGATAGAGGCTTGCCCTCGCTGTCCGATGTCATGGGGGCGAGGAAGTAGGCCGGCGTTTCACCCGTGGCCAGCTCTGTTAACTTCGCCACCTTCGCGACCTTCGAGGTCTTCTGCTCTTTCTCCGCGACCCGGTAATCGCCGCCGAAAACATGGACAGCCACGTCGCGTGACACATCCCTTACCGGGTCGACCAAGTAGTAAACCCCTATCTCATCCTCTAAGCTCCCTCTTATGAACGCCCTATGGCAGTCCGGGTTCCGGCACGCCGCGACCAGTTCCCTTGATTCATGGGAGTACGCGGCGCCCTTCGCGTGGCTGTTGCCGCAGCCGTCGCAGACAGGTACGACCGGGGAAACGTATCGCCTGCGGAAACCGCCGCCGAACACCCTGTCAAACTGTTCCATGTTCTCCAAGACCTCTCTGAGAGCCCTGTTGTAACCCTCATCGCCGCGCAAGTCTGACAGGTAGCCGGGAGTCGCATCCCCGCTGGTTTCCCGCTCCAGGCCGCGGAGAAACGGCTCGATTTCCTCAACACGGTGCTCCGCGATGTCATCATGCCTGTTGCACGGGCAATCGCGCATGAAAAACAGACGCATGACATCGCTCTCTCCGGGCATATGCTGCTCGTGGATATGCGCGCTCCAGTCCGTATCACAGCACATCAGGTCGAGCTCCAGGTCCAGCTCGGAAGCTATAACCGCCGCGTAGGCGATGGAAAGCAGGTTGCCGACGTGTAGTTCTCCCGAGGGCCGGAAACCGACCGCGACGCGAGAACCTTTCATCTTCCCCGGCGTTATATCCGAGAGGTCTGACGTTACATGAAGGTCTTCCCGCATGAACGGTGAGAGGAGGCTCCAGTTATTTAACTATTCTCCGCGACCACGAAAACAGTGCCTCGATGGCTCAGTCTGGCTAGAGCGGCCCCCTTGTACCGCCAGCCAAAGCGCCGTGCGGCGCGCTTTAAGCCATGCTTTACATGGCTTTCGGGAATATAACTGGTCGCAAGCAAGGGGCAGGTCGAGGGTTCAAATCCCTCTCGGGGCTTTCACTTTCAACTGGGGGTCGAAGAGATAATTTAGAGAAATCCTCTGTCTTGTCTGATTTGGATTTTCTACTTTAATCAGTCATTTAGCCTAAAATAATGACTATAGAACTTCTTCGTATATTTTTTCAGGTAGAAAGAGTCATCAGCGTTGTTTAGTTTTTCAATTATGACTTATATTAGACCACTCGGTTTCCGACTCATAATATCAGCGTTATTTGACTCTACTTCCTACGTTGTATATAGGAATATTGTGGATTTCACACCGATATAGTTTCAGAGAAATGCTTCTTGGTAGGTCTCTAATTGCTCTTCTTTATCCAGATGTAGATATTGCTGTGTGGTTTCAGGACTTTTGTGTCTGGCTACCTGTGCCGTTCGGGAAAGATCCTTGGTTGAATCATAGACTTTCCGAATGAATGATCTGCGTAGTTTATGGCTGGATATTTTCTCGGCTTTGTTGAATCCTGCTTTCTTGGCGGTTTCTTTCAACTTCTGGTTCAGTTCGTATCTCTCCTTCATCAGTTCCCTGTAGGATTTCTGGGAGTTTTCCTTGTAGTTGAAGACGGGCTGGAAGCTCTCCTGATCCACCAACTGTGACACCAGTTGGTGATAGTCTCCGTCATAGTTATGTTGATCCTTAATGTGTTGCTTGAGGTCTTCTCCATAGATTTTCTTGAGGAAAGTGATTTCAGAGGTCTGGTTATTTTTCTGACCTTTGGCATACTTCGGCGGTATTTCTATCTCAATCCTATCAGTTTTGAACTCCAGCCATTCTGGTGTCAAGTGAAGTAGCTCGTAACTACGGAGTCCTGCGTAGTACATTAGGGCTATAGATAGGAAGACCTTTCGGTTCTCTGACGCCATCATCAGGTCTTGGATCTGTGTCTCGCTGTAGTATATCGTCTTTGGTTGACTGTAGGGTTTCTCGAACTGTTCGGAGTCTGGAAGGTATGGCAACAGCGAGGGATCTGCCATTTTCAAGTATTTTTTCAAGGCCAAATATGTCATATACGCAAACCTATTACGGGAGTTGAGTTTCTCGCCTGACTCTCCGAACCGTTTCCGGGCTTTGGCTCTTGTCCATTCCTGTAGCCTGTCAAGGTGAAAATCTTCGATCTTGACATCTTCTGGTTCGGGATTCTCGTCCAGAGGATCGAAGTCAAGGTAGGCCAAGTACCGCAGATACTGTACAATACTCCCTTTGGACAGGTCACCCTTGTAGTGATTCACAAACCCGTGAAGGTAAACAGTGATTGGCTGGTACTTCTCCTGTTCCTCGTAGTAGTCGACAAGCTCGTGAAGGTCGTCAGCGGTCATCTTCAAGAAAATATATTTTTTAGCCGCTTAAAAGAGCGGCACGGCAGTTCTGAAAGATTATAGAAGAGCCTTCAATTTTGATCGTATAAATCCATTCAGAGTAGCATATTTTCCATCTATTATTTCGTCTGATGCTTTCTTGATTCCCATAGTATAGGCTACAGAGAAAACTATCAGTCCAGTTGCGATAAGGAGAATTTTTGGATCATTTATCAGGTAGATAGTCGAGAAAAAGCAGATAGTTGAGAGCAGAAAGTCTCTCATAGATCCTCCGTAAGCTATTCTTTGGGGTTGAATCCACTTATCTCTGATATGGTCATATACTGCTGTATCTTCCCACTCGGATTCGTCCCAAGAACGGAGTTCGGCTCCAGCGAAAATATCCATAAACGAATGAACGCCAGCCGACACTAACACGGTAGCAAGCAATATCAAAAGTTCTGCCTGAAAGAAAGGGATCAGAATGAGAACAGGTATTGACAGGAGGAAATAGCTGTATGGGAAGTGGAGTGTTTTCCTGTGGTGTCCTATCAGAAAATCAAGTTCGGGTATAAGACCTCCTAACATTCCTGCTAAAGCAAGAGTAACTGGATTTACAGAGATGGCAGTTGAGAAAAGGTATCCTATTAGTCCCCCGATTAGAATATGGGTGCTGACCATCATAGGTTAGAGAACCTCCTTGAGTTCGTTCAAGTTTTCTATTGTCTGTTCTCCATCAGGATCTACTTCCACTCCTCTATTGAGATGGATGTAGTCGAGTTGTTCTATTTTTCGGGTGGCGTCTCGGTCTGTTGAGGAATCTCCTATCATTACTGTTGTTTCTGGGTTGAGGTCGAGTTCTTGGATTGCTTCTTGAAGCATAGCAGGGTTAGGTTTCTTTCTCTGTTTGAAACTGTTGAAGTCTTCGAGCTTTACTCCTGTTACATAGTCAAAGTATTTCAGCAAATCGTTTTGCTCCAAGAATAGTTCGACATTATCTTCTCTGGCGTTGCTGACAGCCGCTACCGTGTAATCCTCTTCGTTCAAGTATTCCAATAGTTCTACAGCGTCAGAGTAGACTGAAAACTGGTTCATTATACGGTTCTTCTTATCCTGAACCTGACTATACGCTTCGAGCACCTGTTCATTTTCCAGCCCTACTTCCTCGAATACTCCGTCTTCGGTTTCTGTGTGTAGAGTTCTGAATATTTTGCCGTATGCCTGTAGGTATTCTTCCCAGTCGCTGTAGCCGTTTTTATCGGGTTGTGGAAAGTGTTGTCGGTATACTTTGTCCATCCATTCCCAGTCTTCTGTTGTCTGGGCTATGACGCCGTCTACATCGAAAATTACTGCGTTGTACTCTTTATCTTTCATACTGTTTTCTACCCCATTCTACGATTCTGTGCTGTGTGAAAGCCATTTTCGGCAATTCCTGTAATGGAACCCAGAATGATTTTTCGGCGTCTGTCTCTCCTTTTAGCTGGAAGTTTCGTCTGTCAGGGTTTTCTGGCTGGTAGTCAAATACGGCGGTGTAGTAGTGGAAGTCTTCTCCGTCTCTGTCTTCCAGTCCATCGATCAGGTAGATTTCTTCTGGCTCGTCTTCGGGCAGTTTGTCTTCTGGATCGTATCTTGGGTCGAATACAAGTTCCAAGTTTTCCTTTGCTTCTGTTACTGTTTCGAGATGTTCTGTCTGGATTCCTGTTTCTTCTTTTAGTTCTCTTATTGCCGCTTCTGTAGGTGTTTCGCCGTTTTCTATGTGTCCTCCTGCTGTGGCTAACATTTCTTTGTATGGTGTTTTTCCTCTCTCGATTAGGACGGTGTAGATTCCGGGTTCGCCGTAGTCGGTCAGGTCTACACCAAGTTCTGCCAGTCTTTCTTTGTCTTGTTGTTTGAGTTCTTGGAAGAACTCTTTGTCTTCTTCTCTGGCTTTGTAGAATACTATTGCGTCAACAGTTCCGACCGCCATAACACAGTTTTTATTCAGAAATTCCTATAATATTTCGTTTCTAAAGTGTTTTTCTATGGAGATTTATGTCGGGCATTCCAGCAGTATTGACTACAAGAGCAGTCTCTACCAGCCTTTGAAGGATAGCAAGTTGTATGAGGAGCACAATCTGGTTTTTCCTCACGAGGATTCGGAGGGAATCTTCGATTCCAAGACTTTTCTCCGAGAAGAATGTGATCTAATGATAGGAGAGGTTTCAGAGCCATCTACTGGTTTAGGCATAGAGCTTGGCTGGGCTGATATGTACGATGTTCCTGTAATATGTATTTATCAAGAAAGTGCTGATCCTTCAAGCTCGCTATCGGCAGTTACCGATACAGTCGTTAGTTATGAGGGAGAGGGAGAATTGGTCGAAATTCTTTCTGAATTAGTTGAGAATGTTTAGAGGTTGAGCAGGATTAAAGCTATCAGGGCGAGTATTAATCCTGTGAGTCTTTTCCGGGTTAGTTCTTCTTTCAGGATTCCTACGCTTAATGCGACTGATAGTGCGATTCCGAGTGTTGTCATCGGGAAGATGATTGCCATAGGCCCTGTTTGGAGGGCGGCTAAAAGCGAGGAGAAACTGACAAAGTTGATAACTCCGATAATTATTCCCCATTTCAAAGAAGATTTCTGGGTCGCTTCCTCTATACTGCTGAACCTTTCTTGAAGCATCAGGGCCGGGAAGAACATCATCCCGTAGGTTGTGACTATGAACAGGAAGTTGTTGCCTTCGGTTGAAGCAAGTTTGATCGCCAAGTCACCTATTGCCGCAGCCAGTACAACTACCAGCATCAAAGTTATTCCTTTCTTGAAGTCCTTGATATCATCGCCATCATCTTTCTGCGATAGTATCCAGACGGCGGCCATCGAGATTAGGATTCCTGCGAAGTTGAACAGGGTTAGTTGTTCTCCCAAGAAAAGTATTCCTATTGCGGCGGCGACAGCCGCACTCATCTTCGATAAAGGCAAACCAATAACCAGTGGAATTAGTTTCAAAGCCTCCTGTCGCAGTATGAATTTTACAACGAAGGATGCGGCGTTAATACCAGCAAAAGCCAGAAACAGATACAAGCTATTGATAGAGAAATTCCAAGTCACAACAAGAGCTACAGCAGAAAGAATAATCGTGGTGCCGATAAATGAGGACATTAATGTGGCACTGTTACAGCCTCTTTCAGCCGCTATCTTGTAACCAAAATTCTGTAACCCGAAGGCAAAGGTAGCGATCAGTGCGAAAGCAATCCAATCAAGCATTAAGAAAGATTTAATGCCCGAAATTTCAATAAATTAAGGCTCCATATATCGGTTGAACCAGTTCTCGGCGTTCTGTATTATCTGGTCGTAGTGGGTGTCGTAGCTGTGATCCAGTCCTTCTATTACTTCGAGTTTTCCGTGTTCCAGTTTTTCCACAGCATTTCTGGAGTCTCCCAGAGGAACCACAGAGTCTTGGTCTCCGTGAATAATCAACACAGGAGTTTCGATGTCTGATAGGAGTTGGTCTTGGTCTATTTTATTTGCCTCTTCTGATATTTTCTCATCTATCGGGAGTTCCTTTCTCACTTCATCTTCCTTATGCTTGATATAGACTCCGTTTTGATATGTGAATGTGTCACCTTTCTCAAAACTTTGGAGTTTCAGAGCTTCTATTTCTGCTGTAACAGGAGATGTTAATACTATAGCTTCAATTTCCGGCCTGTCATTTCGTAGCGAAACAAGTCCACCGAGGCTATATCCATAGAGACCTATCCTATCTATATTTTTATTTTCCTCAAGATACTGGAGAGCTGAATCAAGATCATCCACTTCTTTTTCTATAGTTATCGCATCATCCTGACTTTCTCCCCTTCCTGAAAAGTCAAATGTTAGGACATTATAACCTCTCTCATTCAGTGCCTCTGCTACGGTATCAAAATACCCTCCCTCGTGCTTATCTCCTGTGAATCCGTGACTCATCACTATTGCGGCATCAGAGTCCGACTCCCAGTAATTACCTACCAGTTCCAGTCCCCGACTGTTGGTGAAGTTTACTTTTTCCATAGTTTTTGACCTATAAATTGAACTCGTGCTTAAATTTTATTCATATTTTCGGCCAGCAGTTCTGCCGAGTTCTTCTCTAATATATCGCCTTCATCAAGATTGAGTTCTTGGATAATACTGTCCAGTATTTCAGGTGACGGCGATTCTATCTTGATGTACTTGCCGAAGTCAAATGTTTCTATGAGAATTGGGATCTCTTCGTTCTCTATTTTCAACTAATATTCTACGGCGTAAGAATCGACTCGCCCCATTTTTCATAGTCCTCAAGGCTCTCTAAATCTTCTTTTGTATCGGTGTAGCCAGTCGGTTTCTGGATAATATTTATCTTGACCAGTGTCTCCCTATCTGGGAAAGTTCGTTTTCTGATGATAACATCTCGTGGACTGAAATCTGGTAGATCAGTTTCTTCGGGCTTGTAGAACTCGTCCTTTATTTCAGAAAGTTCTTGTCTATTTTCAGCCTTTGAATCTATCGTGTTCTTTAATTCTTGAGAGTAATTGGTTCTTATGACGAAGTCCATTATGTGTTCACCTTTGAGGTTTGTAGTCCTGAAAGAAGTTTTCTGCTTGTGGGAGCAGTTCTCTTTCTTCTATTTGGTCTAAAGTCATCCATTTGTAGTCGCTGATTTCTCTTTCCTCTACCTGTATTTCGCCGCTATATTCTTCTGTTAGGTACCAGTGGAGTTCATCTGTCTTGTAATCTGCTGGCGTTTTAGTTATCTTGTCTTCTTGAGTAAGTTCTACTTCGAGGTTTACTTCTTCTTTTACTTCTCGGATTCCTGCTTCTTCTGGTGTTTCTCCTTCTTCGAGAGAGCCGTGTACTGGAGCCCATTTCCCTTCATAACTGCCTTCGGCATCTTGAACCATCAGGTACTTATCTCCTTCTCGAATTACAACAACTACGCCATCCATAGTATCGGTTTAAAGCCTAAATTCTATAATATTTCTTATTTCAATTCTCCTTTATGAGCAGAGATGTTAAACCTGCTGTGAAGGCTCTGATTGAGAAGGACGGCAAAATTTTGGTTTTGAAAACCGAGGCACAGGATCGAACATATTGGGTGTTGCCGGGAGGCAAAGTCGAATACGGCGAAGAACCCGTGAAAACTCTGGAAAGAGAAATTCAGGAAGAACTATCAACACAGGTAGAGGTAGGAGATCCAGTCGGAATGTACTATTTCTTTGTAGGAGCTGACGATGACGGAGATCAAGTAGTTCTAACAGTATTCGAGGGAGAAATAGATACGCAGGAAATCGATATTTCCGACAATCCAGCAGACGAAAACATTACCAGCTACGAATGGCTCACACCAGAAGAACTTATTCAGAAATCTTCAAACGAAAGTCTACAAAACCTGATAGCAAACTACCACGAAATTTCTATGTGATACTATGAATGAAGAAAACTCTGAAATGGTCGAAAAATGTGTGGAAATGCTTCTGAACAACAGGTATATGGATATAGCGATTTCCCAAGATGATAATCCGTGGGTCTCGGCTGTATACTATGCTGTTGATCCTGAATTAAACTTCTACTTTGTTTCTTTGAAGACTTCTCGACACGGCAAATATATACAAGAGAACAGCGAGGTTGCCTTATCAATCTATAACTCTACAAATCCTCCAGAAGAGGCAGATGGAATACAGATAGACGCTAAAGCCAAAATATTAGAGGACGAAAACTTGGAAGATTCGGTTAGGACGCTTTTCAGCAAGAGATTCGAAGATGAAGAAAAGCAGAAAGAATACTTCGAGAACTACGATGAGAAATACGCTGGAGAATCTGAAAAGAAAATATTCAAAGTAGAATCAGAGAACATCTACAAAGTATCTGGAGCCTACACCAGATCAGAAGTACCACAAGAACCAGTCAAGAAACAACTTAAAGAAATAGAAGAAAGGAAAGGGCTCGGAGAAGAACATAACAGCAGACATAATTAGGTGAAGACAAATGGATATAGAGCTTCTGGATGAAGGCGACTGGACAAGAGAAGAGGTTGAAGAGAGCATCAGAGAGATCTTATCGAAGAACAGATTGTTGTCGATGGCGACCGTAAAAGGTGAAGATCCACATATCAACACCTGTTTCTACACCTTCGATGACGAGCTAAACCTCTATATCCTAACTCCTCCAGACACCGAACACGGAGAAAACTTGGAAAATAATGACTCTGTAGCTGTGGATGTTCACGATAGTCATCAGGAATGGACGGATGATAAGCAAGGTCTCCAAATATTTGGGAAAGCCGAAAAAGTAGAAGAAGTAGAGAAAGTTCTGGATCTCTACCTTGACAGATACTCTGAACTCGGAGAGTTTGCCTCCAACAAGGAAGAATTAGAGGAACTCGACTCTATCTTCTACAAGATAGAGCCAGACCAAATCAAGGTTTTTGACGAACCAAGATTCGGCACAGAAACTTGGATAAATGTGGAAATTAGAAGTAGTCCAATCTGGGGAGAAGGAGATGAAGAAACCCTAAAAGCAATAGAAAATGAGGAAATAAATGGTAAATGGCTTAATTTGGCCGCAGGAGATGGAAGATACACCCCTGAACTACTTGAAAAAGTAGACGAGCTGGTGGCCACAGATATAGACGAGAAAGCTCTTAACAAACTCTCAAATAGTTTATCGCAAAGTCAACGAGAGAATCTGGAGAAGAATGTGTTTGATCTGACCGAAAGTTTCCCATTCCAAAAAGATAGCTTCGATGGAGTTTTCTGTACGGGAACACTACATTTGTTCGGTAAAGAAACTCTGAAAGAGGTTTTTGAAGAAATTGACAGAGTCCTTAAAACCGAAGGAAAGTTGATATTTGACTTCGCAACGGACATAGAAAGAATATATCCAAATACACAGGAGAAAGAAGTTCAAGAAAAGGATTATTCCGAGAAAGAAGCAAGAGACTTTCTTAAACAACAATTAAAGGAATATGATATAAAGTGGAAGAGGTCAGAGTTTGAAGATGATTTAACAGGAAACCCGGAGTATGGGTGGAAAACAAAAGGCAACTTTATCTTGGTAGTTGCTGAAAAGAAAGGTGATTAAGTATAGATCAGTATACTTTTCTGTTGGGCAGTTTGATGACGCTGGCCATTTACGGCATAATCTATTACAAGAGGACGGATCTTCGGGATCAGATGAGAAAGTTCGGTGTTTTCGTAGGACTGTGGTCTATCGGTTCTTCATATTTTCTATGGACGCAGGATTGGTGGCGGCCTATGACAGTAACGGGCACTATTGTCGGTGTTGAGGACTTTATATTCGGTTTCGCTATTGGAGGTATTCTGATAGCTGGTTATGAGTTCTTCCTCCAGAAAGAGTTAGTGGAAAGTGATAAGTTTTCTGATGGTTGGAGTAGGACGAGAATGGTTCTGACTCTGTTTCTGGGTTCTTTCTTCGTGACTTATACTGTGTCAGGTTTTCCGTCTTGGCTTTCTTGGAGCATCTCGTCCATCTTGGGGGCTATGTTGATCGTTTATTACAGGAGAGATTTGCTTAAGGCGTCTCTGGGGACTGGTTTGATAGCCTTTACTTACTCGATTGTCGGTTATCAGATACTCCTCCTGTATAATCCTGATTTTGTCCAACAGACTTACCTATTGGATCAACTTTCAGGGATGTTGTGGTTAGGAGTTCCTATAGAGGAGTATATCTGGTTCTTCACTTCTGGACTCCTTGTAGGCCCTTACTACGAACTCTACCACGAACTTGAATTAATAGATAAAAATAGCTGAATATTAGATTGCTTTTCGATGAATCAAATTATAGTGTATGTTAGTTGAAGGAGTCGAGACCTTGTTGGCCAGATCCTTCTCCTTTCTTGAATCTCTCTACTGCTCTTTCTCTGGCGTCTTCTTCGGCTCTTTCAGATGCTATATTGTTGATGAGCTTGCTTTCTATGTCCTTTCTGATTCCTTTGACTTTCGAGTAGCTTGATACGATTCTGTAGTCCAGTTCGTTTCCTTCCTTGATAACCTCGCATTTCTTGGCGATTTCCTCCAAGTTTTCAGCCTTCTCAACCATTAATTCGTCTACATCGGAGGTGCCCATTTTCACCATATCTGTGAGTGT
This sequence comes from Candidatus Nanohaloarchaea archaeon, assembly GCA_042218325.1. Classification (GTDB taxonomy): domain Archaea; phylum Nanohalarchaeota; class Nanosalinia; order Nanosalinales; family Nanosalinaceae; genus JALDAJ01. The sequence continues at coordinate 7,892 of JBDGRE010000013.1, read as the reverse complement.
TTCTGCGAGTCTTTCTTTATCGAACTCCTTTGGATCTTCCCGCTCCATCTTCTGGTTGTCTCTCAAAATATCTATCAGGACTTTCTTTATGGCTCTGTAGTTGTTCGTGTTGTAGATTAGCTTGATGTCGATTCTTCTGTCGTCAACAACGATTCCATTCTTCATCTTCTCGGCTAATTTCTTGTGATTGTGACTTCCTTTGCTTCTCTCCAGAAGGATTTTCTTCTGCTTGAAAATGTCGATATACCAGAGGCAGGTATCGTCTCCTCCGTTAAATTCCCAGTCCCTGTCTTTCAGTTTCTGTATATCTGACGCACTTGTCATTAGCACGAATCCTTTGTGGTCAATATCGTCCCCGATCTGCCGTTCGAGGTATTCTTCGTGCTCTTCTACCGCTTCAATCGCTTGCTCGGTATCTTCCAGTACACCATTCATCGATCTGTCGCTGATACTGGACTTACATTCCACGAAGACTGCGGAGTTGGATTCTGTATTATAGATAAGGACATCGAAGTTCTTTTCTCCCTTCTCCACAAGTGGTTCTGTAAATAGGAAGTTATATCCAGTCTCCTCGCTTATGTCCGAACCTTTGAGAAATGCGGCCGCCACCGATTGTATCATCTCCATATGGAATCCGTCATCTTCGAGAGACTCCTTTATCTCATTCTTTCTGAAATCAAATGCTTCTTCAAATTCTTCTTCCTTGAGAGATTCTAACCACTCTTTCTGTTCGTCTGTATTGATCTGGTCTTTCAGTTTCTGATATTCGTCTCGTTCTTCCATAGATCCCCCTCCTTATACACTCTCGACCGCCTCCGCATTTCGGTCAATTGTTTCTTGTACGAACTCGAAGAACCGTAGCGAAGAACCAATTTCCTCGTCCTCTGGCGGGTAAACTTTGATTTCTTCGCCGTCAGAGACAATCTCTATTTCCCTGTTCTTTCTGGTGTCTACGATTCTTGCGGATAGATACAGCGAGCCTTCTTTAGCCACGCTGTCAACAAAGGTGAACCCCCATTCACCTTCCTCGATTTCCTCTTTGATCTTCGGAACATCATCGTACTCGATCTTCTTCTTTAACTGGATAGACCAAGGCTCCTTACTTTCTACCTCGAAACTTCTGTTCTTGGTGTCTGTTCTCACTATCTGGTATCCAGAGGTGTTTACTACATCTCTCAAGTCGAGCAGTCTCTGTAGAACTCTGTTAATGATCTCAAATATCAGGTCAAATTCCCCTCTTCTTATGGTGAATATTCCCTTCCTGTCAATTCTGAACTGGTTGTTGTTCGGCAGTCTGAACTCTAAAACTGTTGGCAGAACTCCGTACATCTGCTTCATTTCTTTTAGAGTCTGCTTTGCGTCATTTCCGTAGTATTCGATTGTTCTCTTCCGTCCCGGTCTCAACCTTGAATCAATATCTGTGTAGAGCTCTCTTTTGGCCACGAACTGCGTGATCTGGGTGTTGTTGTAGTCTCTCTCGATTTCCTCTCGTATCTCATCTAAAGTACTTGGATTGATCCAGAGGCTCGATATGTTGGCTCCTTCTTCTATGTAGTTGATTATCGTGTCAGGGATTATGTCGGTCTTGTTCTCCAGAGTGAAGAATAGGGATACTTTGTTCTCTCTGTCGAAGAAAACATAGCTTTCTACTTCTTTCACCGAGTACTCTTTTCTCAATAAGAGAAGGTTTCCGTATCTCTTGCTGATCTGAAACTCTTTCCTTATACTGGATTCAAACTCCTCTTGGCTGTCAAAATCGGTTATTGAGCCGATAACTTTCAGGGTATCGTCAAATTCGGAGACATCTCTTTGATCTATCAAGAACTCCGTGAACTCTCCAATTTCCTCAAACTCCTCGTTCTTGAGGTCTAAAAACCCGCTTTTGTCCATAGCTTCCATAATTATCAATTTTATATTCGGTTTAAAATAAAATGTCCGTAGCTTTCCGCTATTCCGTAATGATTGTGAAGTAATCAAATCTTATGTACTTTCCTCTTCTGGATCCTTAAATCCCTCTACATTCTGAATAGCTTATATTGTCTTACAGACGAGCCTTCAATTCTTTAAGCTCCTGTATTGCTGTTCGAGCATCCCCATCCGCTTTATTAACTATCAGCTCTACAGTCTTTTCCTCAACATCGAGACTTTTTTCTTCTTCAAATCTTTTAGCGAGTTCCCTTATTTCCTCATCTTCCAAATTTGAGAACCTGAACTGCTTGAAACGAGATTTTACTGGTTCAGGTATGTCCTCTGGATGATTTGTAACGAGGATAATTCTGGCATTTCCTTCCCTCTCAAATAGGCCCTTGAATTTCTTCTGTTCATCTTTCTTGAAGCTATCAAATTCCTCAAGTATTACAACATTATGAGGATCATTCATTAACGGCAGTTTATCCAACGAGTCTCCAATTTTTTCTCTCACATTTCGAGGGGTGTTATCTTCCCCTTTATTCTTGGTTTCTCCACACACAATCCGTCTCCTATTGATTTCACCGCTTGTAGTTTCTTTTTGTAGAATTTGTGCTATTGCTGATTTACCTACTCCGGGTGGCCCAGAAAACATCAGGTCTGTCACTATTTCACCGATTTCAATATACTTCTGAAATGTCGGTTTCTTGTCCTGATGGCCAACTATGTCTTCTAAACTCTCTGGATTCTCAATTGCCATCTCCATCACCTTCCTGTTCGAGCCTCTTTCTCAACGCTTCTTCTGGCTTCAAATCAGTTCCTTCGCTTCCTCCTTCTATTTCACCAGAGATTGCTTGGTTCCGTTGGTCACTTCGGTCACCTTCCTGCTGTGACTCAAGTGACCTTTGGTACCTGCCATTCTCCTCCGAAATAGAAGAACTTCCGATATTGGCAGACCTTCTGTACTTGATGAAGCCTAAATCCTTACTCTTAACCATTAGTACATCTTCGGAATTGCTCAAGATCAGGCCGTATCTCTCGGTCAAGACCTGATTTGATTTGCCTATATTATCCTTGACGCTATTTTCTATCCTGCTCCATTTCCAATATTTTGAACCTTCTTTTACCTCATCAAGGTCTTCTCGTATATCACTCCAGACGGCCTTTAGTTCGCTGGCAGAAGTGTACTCTTCAATTTCTTTTTCTCTGGCGTAAGCTACCACTGTCTTCACAAATAGTTTGATGTATTCAGGCCTTTGATCTTCAAGTATGGCTCTTGCCTGTTCTTTTTCAAGTTCAAAGCTCACTTCTGCGTTTAACTTCGCCATAGTCTCTTTGTTGACATCGAGAATATCTTCAAAACAATCCTCCGCGTCTTTCTTGATATCTTCGATGTTGTAGCTCTCGTTTATTATATCTGACAGATTCTTGAGAACAGCACCTTTCAAGGCAAGCCCACGAGTGTGTCTATATGCTTCTTTGTGGTTCTGCCAGAAGTTTTCCATCTTTTCGTTGAAGTCGATCTTGTCAATCTTCTCGTGGTAGCTCTCCGGGTACTTTTGTCCGAGCCATTCTCTCAACTCTTCGTGGATCCTCGTGTATTCTTCTGACACTTCTTTTCTAATCCAATTAGTGACAATTTCGAGTTTTTCTCTTTCCTCTCTATTGAGTCTGACCTTGCCTTTTCCTCCTGCTGTGTCAAGTTCCTGATCGAAGATGATCCAGCCCAGTCTTGATCCAAGAGCTTGAAGATTACTCCCGACTGAATCAAGCATCATCTGGAACCTCTCTACAGGTTCAAGCTCTTGTTTATTGGCAAAGCTCCTGTCATCTACGGGATTGCCCATATATACCAGAGAACTGTAAAATCGTGTTCTCATTTCTTTTGCGGCCTTCACTTGTCTATTCTCTCCTTGTTCGAGAAGCTCCAGTAAATTGTCGTTGAGTTTAGTTTCTCCGTGGAAGTTTATTTCATCAGCAAATATTGGCTTGGTTCTTCCGTGGATTATACCTCTTTTAACACCTTCATCGGCAGATATGTAGCCTATTAATCCTGCTGGAGTTGCTTCATCGGTTACATATCCTATCTTTTTGGCTGTTGTAGATTTTCCGACAGATGAGTTCGTGAAAAGGAAGCCGTGAGGTTCAAATGGCATCACATCTTCTGTGTCAACTTTTGTACTATCGTGGGTCACGAAGAGAGGGAATAGTACTTGTTCCAGTTTTTCGTCAAGCTCTACCTTTTCACGGAAGTATTTGAGCAGTATATCACACAGTTCATCGTTGTCTAATTCTTTGAGCTTTTCCTCTGATTCTTGAGGAAGCCCAGAAGTTTTTCTCAAATATCTTCCTTGGTTCTGATCGATGAAATCGTCAAAGCCGAGGCCAGTTCCGTCTGTGTCAAGGTCCTTCCATCTCTCTTTGAGGTAATCTCTATATGGATCTTTGCTGATATCCACGGGCTTCAAGTGTAGTCTTTGGTTTCCGAGCCTGATGGTTTCCTCTGGATCGGTAATGATGTAGATATCGTTTTGTTTGGAGCCTTCTCCGTCTGTGGCTCTATATATTTTGAATAGCTTCTCTGTGTCCATTCTTTGGCTCTTGGTTAGTTGTAGATTCTTGTGCTCTTTCACTAATTCCTGAACAAAGATGTTGACAGGAGTTTCTACTGCTATTTCCTGTCCGTCTATCTCAAGTATTTCTGGATCAAGCTCGATTTCTTGGAAGAGAGAATTGTCCTGATTGGATTGTTCTACTGCTTCGTTTCGGAGTAGAAATAGGTTCTTGAAAATGTCTGTTTTCTCTTTTTCATCTACATCTTCTACGACTTCTTCTACGAGGTTTGCGAATCTTTTGAATCCATTTTCAGAGAGCTTTTTTCTTTCAGTTACTTCTCTATCGTAGCCTTTGTACCCTATATCGCCTCTCGTACCATTATTTTCTTTCCTTATGTTTTCTATCCATATTTTCCCATCTTCCAGTTCTTTGCTTGTAGCTTCACTCATTTTTCATCACCACTGATCTTGTCCCAGAGGCGTTTGTATTGTCGCTTGTAAACTGGAGGAAGTTCCTCTACAATCGTTTCTGGTATTTCAAGGGCTTTTTCTACGATTTTGACCGGGTCTTCTTTTGAATCTGTTTTATCAGTTTGGCTCATACTGATTTCTTATTTAGAACCAAAGGCTTTTAAATATAAGTATGACTCATACTGATGTATGGAATTAAATAAAAAAACCGAAATTCTGGAGCCAAAAACTCCTTATAGAGTGTTTAGAGAAATTACAAAGGGGGAGAATAGGAACCCTTCAAGTATTTCAGAGGCCACTGGAATTGACAAAGGAAATGTCAGTTCAGCCCTATCAGCACTAAAAAAACAAGAAATTGTCAAAAGCGAAAAAGACGGTCGAAAAAGGCTTTACTATGTAGATTGGGATAATTTCTTTTCAGACTGGCAACTATCGGTCAAGAAGAAAGTAGCAGAAACAGAAGCAAAAGAGGAAGAATTAGTAAAAGGAAGGAAAGCCGATATATCCAGAGAGGCGCCCTCGAAGTATCTATCAGAGTTTGAGAGAAATCCAAGAGTTAAAGATGTATTTAAATGGCATATCCAGAATTATGTGAAATCAAAAGAGGATTCAAATCTTCAAAGTATGCTTTACAAAGATTTCCTGTATGTATTGAAGGATGCTCCTCGGACAAAGGATGAAGAACTAAATCAGGCTATAGCCGCAACCGAGGAAATACTTGACTATGCTACTGCCCTAAAGCAGGAGCTTAACTACTCCCAAACCATAGTTTCTGTTGAGGAAACTTAATCCTCTCCAGATATTTTCTTCTCTACCATCTCCTCAACCATACTTTCAATTGAGCTATCTCCATTTTTCATCTGTGCTATTTGTACGAATCTTTCCATATCTCCCTCACTCATATCTGCCAGTTGGTTTGCTACCTCTTCTGCCTGTTTCATTTTCTCTGACTTTGCCACATTTAGAGGGCGGTTACAGAATTTACAGGAAAGATTGTCAGGGTCATTTTGAGAGTTACAGTTTCCACAAGTGATTGTCTGCTTATTTTCTCCAGTTTGTTTATTCTTGAAAATTCCTGCTATCTCATCTCTCAACTCCTTATTGTCCAGTCTAATGTAGTGTTCAGCCTGTGAGCTTCCGGGCACCCATCTCGCAAAAGTACATAATTGTTCGTATTTAAGCTCTGTAGCCAGTTTTGACAAGATCGACTTTCTCATATATTTCTGCTTGATATCACGATTTATCGAGCTTCTCTCAAGAGCATTTTTGAAAATCTGTCTCATACCTCCATCGCCTACTTTTTCAAGTCTGTTTGGATCATAGTTATCACAAGCAAGACTGCGGTCAGGGTGATCTTCGTCCTCGTGTGGTTGTTTCGGCTTACCACAGTTCTTACAACTGAAAGCTCTCTCTTTTAGGAAAAGAGGGGCATCAGAATGTGTATTATAGATATTATCTACAGCGGGATGCATCTGGAGGTACTCTCTCATATACTGGAGTCCCTTGTTGTGAAGTTCCATAGTCTGTGACTTGTGATCTTTATTGCCTCGGATATAGATGGTCTCCTCGTTAAGGTCAACATCCTTCACCTGTGCGTACTCCTTGTCCAACTCCTTGTCCTCCACAAGTAGCTCTCCGGGCGTGCTCCCTGTTTCGTACATAAGCCGAATGTAGAGTTTATCCCTTATTGAGGTACAGTGTGAAACTATTTCCTGAACTTCATCCTCCGTCAGTATCATATATTTCTCAACTTTGGTACCTCCTCCATCTTTCTTCGTTTGGTATGTGTCAGTAAGAGCTTTGTATTTGCCCCCATCGTATATATTCAGAAACTTGTTCAAGGCTTTCAGGAGACTGTTTCGAGCATCATATTCAGGATCATCCTCTATGTTATCAATAGCATCTGATATCTCTTCCTCTTTTGGATTCGATAACTCAAAACTGTCAGGGGCGAAATCCAAGAAACGATACAGTCGAGACAAGTGGGTGTAAAGTGTTCCTTCACTATGTTTGTAAGTATTTCTGAAATCTTCGAGAGCTTGAAGATTTTCTTCGTCCAGTTCGCTGGACTTCTTTTCTAAATACTCTTTCGGGTCAGGTGTATTAGCCATCGTCCCAGAGACCGGCTCCCCAGTCTTATATAGGATGTCACGGATCCGAACTTCAAGTTAGATAAGAGGATCAAACTCAAAAGAGTTAGAAAAAGACCTTACCGTATGGATTTGGGGGATATCCAAATAATTGATTTTCTTCTGGAGTACAAACTAATTCTCGGTTTGGCAGGTTTGATGCTCGGATCAGGAATAATCGGAGGTTATCAGGTTAAGGATAGCATTTGGAAAGAGAGATATCAAAATTGTCAAGCAACCTTGAACGAAACTCAAGATCAACTTGAGATTTGTAGATCCGATCTATCTGAATGTAATTCCGATTTGACTGCTTGTCAAAATGAGAATGAAAGATTGAGTAATGATTTAGAATCCTGTAGAGACATTAAAGGAAATCTCTCGGAGAGATTAGCCGAAAGTCAAAGAAACGCCTCCCAATTATACGAAAATCTTACTTCCTGTAGAGAAAACCTCCGTCAAGCAAGAGATCAAATTACCTTTGAAATCACTGTTAATAGGCTAAAATCATACGATATAATAATTTTCAACAGAGAATACAATCTCTACTATACACTCTTGTACCTTTCAATAGGTATATTTGGAGGAACCCTCAAGTTAATTCTCGGTATCTATAACACTATTCAGAATATGATAGGTAAAGATGAAGAAAAGGGCAACTATTACCTGAACATCATATACCAGATTTTGGCGATTGTTTTCATAGTGTTTGGTGTCTTGAAGCTAATCTTTGGATAGTTATCTCTTCGATCCCCAGTTGAGACATCCGGGCCTCTCGGGGCTTTTAACTTCTCTTGGCTTCCCGAACTCCTTCTATTACATGGTCGGCCAC
>JBDGRE010000012.1:0-20279 GCA_042218325.1 Candidatus Nanohaloarchaea archaeon | reverse complement strand
TCGGCGATGCTGAGCCAGACCGCGGCCAAGATAGGCTGCTTCGCGAAAGGCCCGGCGTGTTTCAGGCAGTGGCAGCAGAACAACACGGAGAGGCCTGGATCCGAGGACGTGGGGGAGCAGTACGGCCTGAAGATCGAGAGGTTCGATATCGGCCAGGGCTCCGGCTTGGACGTGGCCTACAAGAACACCGACTACGCTATACCCGTCTCGTTCACCATATCCAACCCCCGGCACGGCCTGAAAGGCCTGAACGCCGAGAACGTCAGCTACCGGCTCAGGGTCATAGACAGCAGGAAAGAGTACTGCGACACCGGCTGGATACCTGTGAAGGCGTACGATATACGTGAAGACGCCCGGGAACCGTGGAAAGGCAACGACATCTACCCTGGTACGTCGGCGTCGACGGGTTTCCAGCGTATAAAAGGGAACGAGAACGGTGACGACTTCACTCTTGAGGACTGTAATATGCTCCAGCCGGCGCTCGGTGAGTACAGGACCGTGATGCTCGAGGTCCGGTACGATTACTTCTCACAGTCCACGCTTTACTTCCAGGCCATGAGCCTGCAGAATCTCCAGTCCAACCCGAACATCGAGAAAAGCATGAAGGAGTCGAAGACCGCGGACACACCCGTGAAGGCGTCCATCAACGTCAACTCGCCGGTCCTCTACGATTCCCAGGCTCTCAAGGAGGGACAGTCCGCGGAGGATGCGGCGCAGCCGTTCGCGGTCAGGGCCTCGCTCGACACGCAGGAGTTCGACCTCAGGTACAAGGTGAAGGATCTCAAGGTGAGGAACTCGCAGGAAACAACTATATACCAGGATAGCTCCCGTGAATGCCAGTTCATCCCGTCAGGCGATAACATGCTGCAGCTGAAGCAGCGGGCGAAGAGAAACATCATCTCCTCGGCCAGCGACCGCCCGCTCTGGTTCACAAGGGCCCAGAAGCCGCCTATATTCGGGTGCGTCATGAGGCTGGAAGACCCATCGGACATCAGCCCGTCAGGAGAGACCCTCACGATGGGCGTGGAGGCCGAGTACACTGTTGCACTCGAGGAGAAGATCGACAGCTTCAAGGTCTCGAACTCGCGGTGCAGCGCGAGGTACGACTGCCCGCTGCTCGTCACACAGCAGTACAACGATACTCACCGGGATTACCATTACCTGACGAGATGCACCGGCGTGGACGCGGGCAACGGGTGCTCCGTCGTGAAGGGGCCTAAGGAGGACGGAGACGGCCGCAGCAACGAGTGGAGCAAGCAGCTGATGACGGGCGGCAGCAAGCTGGACAAGAAGCTGGAGCAGGGAGAGATAGCCTTCAACGCAGGCCAGCTGCCTAACTCCCGCGCAAGCGCGGAGTACGCGATAGGCCTCGACCGGAACACAATCGAAAGGATGACGAGCGGCGACAACAAGAACTTCGCGCTCGCAAGCGTAAGGACGTCGAGAGGCTTGGAAGTGGAGTTCGAGAGGCTTGGACGTGACGCGCCGTGTACAGCATCGGGGCTGGAGCAGAAGAGGACCGACATCAAGAAGGTCATCGTTTTCGAGCGCAACGCGAAAAAATGCTCGGGTTCGTCGGGTAGCAGCGGAAGCTCAGACAGCCTCTGGGGTTCGGGTTCTGACAGCACGTGGGGAGACGGGAGCTCGGGCTGGGGATAACTAGGCCGTGGCGACGGAGAGAATGTTCCTGGTGCCGAGCGCGAGGCCGAGCAAGGCCACTATGAAAAGGTAGTACTTCTTCCTGTCACCCTCGAAATCCCGGTGTATGAAGTAAACCGCCGGGACTATCACCACGGTTTTCATGACGAACATGCCGGGAAGCCCGAAAAAGTCGACGAAGAACTGCGCCAAGAGGTGCTTCTCGCTGCCGCCGAAGAACAGCGCGACCACGCTCGTGGAAGCGTCATAGTAGTGTGCGGCGACTGGAATGGTGAAGCTGTAGCCCGCGAGTTCCGGCCTGTACGTCTCCAGCAGGAGATAGCCGGTACCGGCGGTCGCGATGAAGACCGCGGCGGTAAGAGGTACCGCCTGCCAGTTCGAGAACTGGTAGAGCGCGACCGTTATCAGGAAGCCTGCCGCGCCCACAAGGCCGAACGGCCGGTAGTATTCATCGCCGAACAGGTAACGCGCCGCCACAAGTGTTCCTATCGTCGCGACAAACATCACGAGGTAGATGAAAGGTGTCACGAGAAGCACGGAGTCGACGAGGGCGCGGTCCTCGAGAACTCTTGCCGCGCCCCCGAGGAGGATGTAGGGCGTCACGGAGAGGAAGAAACGCCTGTCGAGCTCGATACCGAGCCGCTTCAGCAGCGGAAAACCTATGTACGCGGCCGCCGCGGCGAAACCCACGGCGTAAAAGGAGGTGTTGAAGACGTTGTAGTCCGCTGCCCTGCCAGCAGCAGGCGCCCAGAACTTCTGGGTTACAAAGCTTTTAACCGCGGAAAACAGACCCATATAACATGGAGAACCGGGCTCTTGCTTTAAGTCTGTTGGCGCTCGCTGTCTTGGCCTCCGGCTGCATCCACACCGGTGGTGGTGATAGGCAGGAGTCAGCGAAGGCCATAACCATAAACTCTTTCTCCGTGGTACCGCAGGAGATCCGCGAGGGTACATCGGCCCGTGTCTCGCTCGACCTCGAGAACACCGGCCAGCTCCCCGCGGAGATACGTCTCGGTAACAAGGGGCAGCGCGTGCTCAAGGATTACTGCCCGGACATCTTCAGTGTCAGCCAGGAGGATTTCTCCGTCACCACCTCGGGGACTAAGGAGGCCGGGAGCGTAACCCTGCAGCCCGGCGACAGGCTCAACCTGATGTGGCAGCTGCGGCAGCAGGGCGACGTACCTCTTATAGGGTACACCTGCGACGTGGAGGTCCAGCTACCGTTCAACTACACGGTGCAGACGTATCGCCAGGTACAGATAAAGAAGAAGAGGGAGGTCCAGGGCTCACCGGAGCTTTCCTGGGAGTCGTCTTCAGGACCTATGCTGTTCGCGATAGAGACCGTCGGCAGTACCGTGGGCAAGGCGTCCACGTTCATCGCCACGGAACCCGGCGAGTCAAGGCAACTACAGGTTTTGCTGCAGCTCCGCAACCAGAGGAGAGAGGACTACAACAAGGGCGTAGTCGACGTAAACGAGCAGAGCCTGCATGTGAGCGCGACCAGCCCGCTGCAGCTCGACGAGAGCTTCGGTAACATGGAGAAATGCGACCTCCAGAGTTCCGAGGACATAAGGATGTTCGAGGGCCAGTCCCGCGTCATCAGCTGCAACCTCGACCTGCCGCAGAGATCCGAGCTGGACGCACCCAGCCAGATATCCCGGATCTCCGCGGAAGTCGAATACACATACCTCCAGAGCGTAGGCTCCCGGACTGTAAGGGTGAAACCCCGTGCGAACTAAGATAGCACTGATAGCAATCGTCGTGGCGGTATCTGGCTGCGTCCATACCGGTATCGACACGCCCGGTAGCAACGGTGAAAGCGGACAGGGGCTGGTAGTGCAGGAGTTCACCATAGCTGACCGGCAGCTGACCACAGGGCAGCAGTCCAACGTCCGGGTCAGGCTGAAGAACTACCACACGGAACCTGTGAGCATAAACCAACTCTCGCTGTACAACACCGGGTTCATGCAGGCCGGAAGCAAGAGCTGCTCGCCCGCCCAGATAGGCAAGTACCGTGAAGGTTTCGCGCCGGAGATGGAGTGCACATGGACGGTTACTGCACCGGACGACCTCGGCGGTTTCAGCTCGCAGTCGGTAACGATGCAGCTCAACCTCGACTACTCTTCAGCGATCACCAACGAACAGTCTCCTATGAAGGCCGACTTCAGGACCGTAAGCGAGATAGAGAACAGGAAAGAGGTGAGAAGAAAGTTCTCCAACGGCGAGGTGACAGTAGAGGTCACATACGAGAACCCGGTGCCGCAGGACGGCGGCGTGGTATCGTTCAGCCTCAGCCCCACCGGGCCGGGAAGAGTCGACTCCAGCTACACGATGGAGTACAGGCCTTCTTCCGTCTTCAGCGACTGCCCTCGCGAGGTGGAGTCAGTATCGGAAGGTAAGACCACGTTCTCCTGCGAGATATCGTCAGGCTCCACGTCGGCGAGGAACCTGGTGTTCTCCACATCTTATAAATACGTCAAATCACCAAGCCTTGATGTAGAGGTAGTTAGACCTTGATACCCGAAAATAGAAACGCCGGGCTCGTTTTTCTCGCTCTCGTCGTTATAGCTTCAGGATGTGCGCATACAGGAACAACCGATGATACAGCCGCGAAGACACAGGCGGTGCAGGTCTCGAACTTCTCTGCGATACCTGAAACTGTTTTCGAATCCCAGGAGCCGACTCTCAGGCTGACCCTGAAGAACACGGGCGACTTCAAGGCCACCGAGGCGCGGGCGACACTGTTCAACGTGCCGTTCGGCCAGCCTGCCCAGAGAGAATGGGGAGTAGAGTCGAGAACCTTCAATTTCGGAACGCTGCGGCCCGCGAACGAGGAAGCGGGATTGCCGGCGACGCCGAAGGAGCGTACAAAGACCGTTACACCTCCCGACCTGTCGGACGGGGAGGTCATACCTTACGACTTCATGGCCCGTATATTCTTCAAGTACAGGACACGGGCGACCACAGAGATACAGCTTATGGGCCAGCAGAGGTTCCGGGAGACCGGTCAGGCCCGTGCAAGGCCAGCTATAGAGAACACTGACGGACCCATCCAGATGGAGGTCCGGACGAGGACACCCATCGTGTTCTACGAGGACGGTACGACGTCCAGCAACCTGTGCCTGATAGTCAGGAACGAGGGACGTGGAACACCGACGTGGCCGCAGGACCGGACGCAGGAGGATGTCGTCCAGATCAAGATAAGGAGCTCCGGCAGCATGAGCTTCGAGACGATAGAAGGCCAGCCTAACCGGGTTGAACTGGTCGGCAAGAGAGGTATCAAGTGCTACAGGGTCACTGGCTTCGAGGACTTCAGTTCCACAGATATACAGAGAACGATACCAGTCACCTTCGAGGCCGTCTACGGCTACAAGAAGGAGACCCAGACCTCTGTAACGGTCAAGGGCCGTGGCGGCTCGTCCAGCAGCACCACAAGTGGAGGAAGCGATAACCCGGATGATGGAGGTTCTCCTCCTGCACCACCCTCCTGAGGTAACAGGATGAGAAAAAGAGAGCTTTTCGCATTCCTACTTGTTTTGAACATCGGGGCTGTCTCGGCTGTCTCCTCACACACTGTTTCGCTTGTGAGTGGCTGGAACATGGTCTCGCCACAGGTCACGGGCCTGCAGAAGAGCGACTTCCAGGAGCACTGTGGGGGCGAGCTGCAGAGCGGGCCCTGGTGGTACAATCCATCCTCCGGACAGTACGTCGCCAGCGAGGCCCTGAACCCTTTCCGGGGTTACTGGGTGAGGATGACGGGGGGCTGTGAGTTCAGCTACAGCGGGCAGGAGCTCTCGGACACGATGCAGCTATCCCCAGGGTGGAACATGGTATCTGCCTCGAGCGAGTCATACGGTATAGCTGACATAGAATCAGTATGCGGCGAGGGTTCTGTCACAGGAGATATATGGCACTGGGATCCCTCCACCGGTGAATATGTCCCCGCACAGTCCGTGAGGGCGGGCAAGGGTTACTGGGTGGAGATGGAGTCTTCATGCCGTTTCAACCCGGAGACCCTGGGTTCCGCCCCTCCTTCGACACCCGACAACCATCAGCCTACATCCGAGCCGACCTTCGAACTCGTTTCGGTTAACTCGGCCAGAACGGCGATCATCAAGGTAAACGGCGATAGGCGGGAGGTCAGGGTGGGAGACTACCTGATGGATATCTCCGGTATCAGCTACGCAAGGATAGATGATATAGTACAGACCGACTCCAGCAACGACAGGGGCACGGTCGTCCTCCACTACCAGGCCTACGGGACATCGGACACGGAACGAGTCGAGCTTTCCAACAGCCAGGAGACAACGGATACAGGAGAGACAGGTTCTACGGAACCAGCTTCTTCCCTTACACTGGAAAGCGTCGGTACTACGGACAGGTTCATCGAGGCCGGTGAAAAGGTACAGTTCCAGGCCAGGGTGAAGAACGGTGCCGAGTGAGACCAGCTCGTACGCGCTGTATGGAAGCTCGGGGGAGAAAAAGTAGGGAAGCGGGAGCAAACCGTGGAGACAGGTAACACCGAGACGCTGGCGCGCACAGTCCAGTGGCACTATCTCGACTACCTCGGCCTCACAGGTGACAGGCAGCTATCCGCAGAGATATACAGGGTAGATGAGGGCGGCCAGTCCGCAGCCGGCTCGAAGACATGGGGTGAGGTTACTGTGGTCGAAACGCTGGAGCCTTTCGCCTCCTACAGTGGGGGCACCGGAACAGGATGGACTTTCAAGGAGAGGAACCTGAAGGGAGGGAGCGATAGCCTTGTCCAGACACCTTCATCCTCGGGCACTTACCCGCTGGTCATGGATACGGGGCCGACCGGGTACTGCGGCTTTGCGTATCTCGAAGAAACTTATGACCTGTCCTCCTCGCGTACGCTGACAGTTAGCTACGAGCTGGAACATGGGCGAGCAGCTGGAGAGATGGGCGTATGGGTCAACGGTGAAGCGAGAAAGACAGTAGATCCGGAGGACAGCTCCGGCAGGGAAAGTGGCCAGTGGGATATCGAACTGTCTCCCGGGAAGAACGACGTGAAGATAGGGATAAAAGATGTAGGGGATTTCTGTGACTCCAGCTACCACACTGCGAGGCTGGAAATCACAGGCATCTCCCTTTCCTGAATCACCACTCGCTGTAGAGGACTACGAGCGAGATGGCGAGGCCGATGACTATCGAGGCCAGTACCTTCTGGATGTTGCTCGACCCGGTAACCGCGTCACTGATGCCGGAGACGAAACGGCTGAAGCTTCCGGTCAGGGCGTTCCTGTCGCTCTTGATGGCGTCCTTGATGTCTTCGCCGATCACCAGCTTGACGGTCTGGGACTTCCTGACCTGGTTGCCTTCTCCGGTGACCTGTAGCTGCACGCGGCCTTCCTTCTCGAACGGGATGCCTGCGTACATGTAGACGGTGTCGCTACCGCCTGCTGGAATCGTCACTTCCTCTGGCTTGATGGAGATCCACGAGGGACCGTCCTGCGTGATGTGGTAGGTGTTCTCTCGTGTTCCCGGGTTCTCGAGCTGTACCTCGTAGACCACGCTCCTGTTCTCGCCTGCGCTGGCGATACGCGGAACGACGTTCATCTCGAGGTCGTAGCAGTTCGAGGAAGTGAACATCGAGGTCGCGGTCTTCCTGGGCTCGCCGAAAGTTGTGGCGGTCGCTGCGAGGTTGACGTTGACGGTCCCGCCCTCTCTTACCTCGCTGGAGCTGACAGTTATCTCTACCTCTCTCGACTCTCCTGGTTCGAGCTCGACTTCTTCTCTTGACAGGTTCCCGCGGTTCGCCTCAAGGCTGAACGTCTCCTCGGCCTCACCGTTGTTCTCTACCGTCGCGGTGTAGGTCGCGGAACCTTTCTCGCAGGCGGAACGGGAGCTTCTCTCGAAGCTGACGTCCATGTCCATGCCGTTGTAGACCTGCGCAGTAACACGGCTGGAGCTCGTTGATTCGCCTGCGGCCTCTACCGTGATGCGCTGGTTGCCCAGGCTTGTCGGCGTGTAGCTGAGTGTCGTCGACTCGGTCGACTTGCCATTGACAGTCAGCTCGGTCTCTTCAAGTTCGCCTCTCGAGGTCGAGAGCGTGAATGTGTCTGCCTTCGTGCCCGTGTTCCTTACTGTGACCTGGTACTCTGCCTGCGTCTTCGCTGCTACCTCCTGATTCTGTGGAGTGATGGACACTTCCGAGTCGTAGCAGACGACCGACTGGAAGTCCATGTTCTGTATATCCTGTGCGTAGCTGGTCTTGGATGCTGCCACGACGTTGAAGTTTCTCTCGACCGGCTGGCCGGCCGACGCTGTAAGTGTGACGGTCTGTGTCTCATCGTCTTCGAGGGAGACCGAGTTCCTGGAAAGCTGGCCGTAGTCGGTGGACAGCGAGAACTCTTCCTTCTGGATCCCCTCGTTGGTTATCCTGATATCGTAGCTTACCTGTTCCCCGAGGCACGCACGTCTTGAGGTAGGCTCGGCGCTTACCTCGACTTCGTGGTCCTTGATCACGTTTACGGTGCCCTCGACGGAGAAGCTGTTTCCTGTACCCCTCGAGGTCGCCTTCACGGAGAAGGAGTAAGTTCCGGCTTCCTTGTCCTGGGACGGGTTGTACCATACATTAACCTTCTTGCTCTGTCCCGGCTCGAGCTCTACTTCCCGGGGCGCGATGCGTACCTCTTTCGCCCTGGAGCTCAGAGTGTAGAAGTCCTTGACGGTCCCGGTGTTCTCCACCGTTACCTCGTAGGATGTGAAGGAGTTCACCTCTGTGCTCGACTCCTTCGGGAAGATGGTCATGTCGGCCGGGCTGGCCGCTGCCACTGTTGTTGAAGCTACGATGAGCGCTGTTATCGCAAGTATCTTGTCGAATCGCATTATTTAATTGTCACCTGAAAATGACACTCGAATTAACTTTTATATATTCGTCGATAGTGACAGATGTTAATTACCTGTCAAAGACGAATTTTTAGAGCCCGAGGCGGGCGAGAACCCGCCCGAGAAGGCTCTTTTCTGGTTTTGTGGTTCCGCCCGAGCTTATCCGGACATCCTGGCGGTGGATGACCGTTCCCTGCTTGCTGACTCGGAGGTCCGCGGTGTAGTCTCCCTCTTCCTCGGGCGTTACGTAGAAGAAGACCTCCCGCCTCTCTCCGGGCTCGAGCACTGCCTGCTTCTCGCTCTGCGATACCCAGTCCGCCGGGATTCCGGACAGCGAAAGGTCGTAACGCGTGATACTGTCCTGATCGTTGTACAGCGTGACCTTCACCAGCCCGGAACCGGACTCGACGGATGCTATCTGGTCCGGGAAATTGGTCGCCTCTTCCCGTGTCTCGAGCACCGTGACCTTCTTGCTGGCCACCGCACGCTGGTTGCCGGCGACCGCAGCGACACGGTACTCGTGCTCGCCGGTCTTCATGGTCGAGACATCGAAGCAGACCCTGCCCTGTGCGTTCCTCGAGTCTACGACTTCGCCGTCTTCTATGAGGAACACCTTCGGCGTGACCTGTGAACGGACACCGTTGCCGCAGACCTGGAAGCTCTCGCCCTGGAAGACCCTGTCGGGAGCCTCCACGAAGTCTATGCCTGCGGTCGGTGCGACCTCTACGGTTCTTGAGGCCCTCTCCGAGTCTACGGAGGCGGTAACAGTCTTGCTGCCCGACCCCGAGGGAGTGATGAACGCCTGGTAGTAGCCGTCCGGCGCCGAGCTGACGCGTGCCACAGTCCTGCCGTTCACGCTGATATCTACCTCTTTCCGGCCTCTCGTGCCGTCTACGTAGCCGGAGACCTTCACAGGTTCACCTGACTTGACCTTCGACGGGCTGACATCGAGGCTGATACCTGTAGCTGTGCCCGGTGCGCCGGTACCATCACACTCCACGACCTGGATGGTCCTCGTCCTCGACGTGAAGTCGCCGTTCTGCAGGGTCACCCTGAACCGTTCGGTGGATCCGGACGATTCCCGCTGGACGTCCGGGAACACCAGGGTGCGCACGCGGCTCTCGCCCTCGGGCACCCTGAAGCTGTTCCTGGTCTGCGAGCCGAGACCGTCTCCCCGGAGTTCGAACGACCTGTCCCTGTCGTGGCCGTTGGAGACGAGCACACGGACGGACAGGTCGCTGCCCCGGCACACTGTGGATGGATGGTTTATAGCCTCCATCGTCGTCCCGCGTTGCCCCTTCTCGAGATTGAAGGTCAGGGTCCTGTCGTCACCGGAGTCCAGGTCTACGTCCCTGGTCTCGGTGCGGTAACTGCTCTTCGAGACCTCGACCTCGTAGTCGTCAGGTTCAAGTGTGAACCTGGCCTCGCCATCGTCGTCAGTATGCTCGACCTCGTCGCCGCCGTTGCTTACCTCTACGCGAGCATCCTCGAGGTCGTCGCCGTCTTCATCCCTGACTCTTACCGTGAGCTCTGCGTCGCCGTCTTCGTCCCTGTCACGGGTTCCTCTCACGTCGACGTTCCGTGACTGCGTGGAGAGGGTTCTCGAACCACATGTGTCGCCCTCGGTCATCACTGTCGCCTTCACGCTGGAATCCTCTTGGAGGGTGAAGCTGTGGCTGAAACTTCTCTGGCCGGTGCCCGAGATGTCGCGCGTGTAGGACTGGCTTTTGCCGCTGGCCTCGAACCGCACCTTCACCTTCTGGACCTGCTGCATGTTGTTGAATACGGTCAGGTCTGCGGTCGTCGATTCACCCCTGTCGATACGTGTCGGGTAGACACCGAGCGTACCTATGTCCACGTCGCAGCTCTCCCTGCCGCTCCTGATGGTGTAGAAACGGGACGCTTTATCGCTCAGGTCCTCGCTGTCAAATACCTTGACTCTCGCGGTCCTTGAACGCGTCGAGCTGAACGTCTTCCTGACGACGCCGTCGAAGTCGTTCTTGATCTCGTAGACCCCGTCCCCGTTTATGTCGAACCAGTACTCCTCTACGGAGCCGCCGTTCGCCCGCGAGTCCCGGGCGTCGAAAGTAACCTGTTCGCCGGTGTTCGCGGGGTCAGGCCTCACGCTGAGCCTCGCATCTGGACGGCCGCCGCCCCGGTCGCTTTCACAGTCGTTGCTGCTGAAGCTCTGCGCGAACCGGACCGTGATGGATTCCGATTCTCCGCTGCTGACCCTTACATCGCGGTTGACCTCGCGGCCCTGACATCTTACTTCTACGTCGTACCTGTCGGGCTCGAGGCTGGAGAAGAACGCCTCTCCGTCGCTCCCGGTGAACCTGGACCGGCTGTCGCCGTTCCTCACTGTTACCCGGGCGTTTCTCAACCTGTCGCCGCTTCCGTCTCTCGCGGTGACACGGAGGCTTCCATCCCTGTCGCGGTCGAAGCTGTCGCGAGTGGTGAAGTCCCTTACCGAAGATTCACGGGAGTTGACATCGTCGTCGACCCTGACACCCCAGCTGTAGTCCCTGTTGTCTCTCAGTGTGAACGGTCTCACGCTTACACGGTCGCCTTCGCGCCTGTTGCTGTATGTCTGCCGGTGCTCCCAGCCCTGGAACGGCGTCGAGTCGCTGTCGACGTAAAGTGTGTAGTCAAGCCTGTCGCCGTCGCTGTCCCGGCCGCGGAACTCGAATCTCGGGCTGGTCGATACCCTCGCGCCGTCGTTCGGTTCCAGCAGCGTTACCGTCGGTCTGCTGTTGCCGGTCGTTGTCTCGCCGACGCGGAACGTGACTGTTTTCTTCTCTGTTATCGGGTTGTTGTTGAAGTCGTAGCACTGGAACGCGACAGTGTGCGTCCCGCTCGAGAACGATTCGAACTTGTCCCACCTCAGAGCGGTGGAGCTATCCCTCTGCATCAGGTTGCCTGTGGTCCCCGAGATAGAGCTGCCTCTCCTGAACTTGCATGCCTCGACACCGTCGGGGTTCCTGTTTATCTCGACGAACAGGTGCACCCGCTGGTCGAGAGGCTCGCTCCCCTCGAAGCCGTAGTCAGTTATTCTGGTCTCCTGCTGTTGGCCGGAGGTCGTGAAGCTCTTGACGCTGGTGGTGGGGTCGTACTCGCCGTCCGACGCTTTTACCTTCCAGTAGTACGTGCTTCCGCTGTCGAGGCTCCACGGCGTCCTCCGGATGCGGATGCCGGAAGGTTCGCCCTTGAACGTTTTCCTCTTATCCGAGAAATCTGTGAAGTCTCTGTCGCCCTTGCTGAGGTACAGCGTGAAATCCAGGTCGCTGCTCTCGTCTGTCGCCTTGAACTCGAACGTCGGCGTGGTCGATACGCCTGAGCCTGTCGGGCTGAACGCCTGTACCACGGGCGCGGAGTTGGCGCTCGACTCTACCTGTATGGTCTTGGAAAGGTCGTCGTCACTGTGCTGGTCGGACGTGACGGCTGTAAGAGTGTATGTACCCGATGAGCTGGGGCTGAAGTCGAACTGCCTGAAGCAGTGGGTGTCCCCGGAGCCGCCGCATGATTTCTGGCCCACGAGGTCTCCGTTTACGTACAGCCGGATCCAGTTGATTGCAGGATCGCTGCCCGAGTCGGTGGCTGTGACGCGCACGTCTGTTGAACTCCCGGCCTTTACATCCGGGTTCTCAAGGTTCATAGATGAGATGTCGATAGCTCCTGCTGTCGAAACCAGGAGTGTGATGGTGATGATTGCGGTTGTGAGTCTTCTCATAGTATCAGTTTAAGCTTCGAGCGCCTCGCCTGCGTCCTCAAGGTCGGCGTTCTGGTCTCCTTCAAGGTTTTGGGCCGCCGAGGCCAGCGCGTCAGCCGGTTCCTGGCGGACATCATATTCCACAGAGTTCTCGTCGTACTGCTCTTCACCTGTGTCGTAAACCTCCCAGGTAACAGAGACCGTTGAGCCACCGTTGCTGCTGTAATCGAAGGATATCGGCTCCTCGCTCGCGATTCTCTGGAGATCCGGCAGGTCTTCCGGTCCCTCTGTTTTTCTCTGCTCCGCCCACTCGTTGGGAGGGATGTAATCCGTAACGCTGTACTGTGTTTTATCTACTGCGGCAAGGAAGGAATCCGGGTTGCTGAAGCTGTATGTCTCTCTCCGTGGCTGCTGGCCTCCTCCACCACCTGCGGTCAGCGCGTTCGCGCCGATGACCGTGGCTAGGACGGCGCCCAACCCGAGGCCGGCCTCCCTTCTAGTGACCGGGAATTCTCCCGAGCTGTCTTCCTCTGCAAGTTCATCGATAAGCTTGTCTATAACTTCTTCCTGTTTTGCCAGCTCGACTGCCCTGTCGTCCATCTCTCTCCTGTCATGCATCAGGTAGTCCTGGACAAGGTTTGCGAACTCCTCGTAGTCGCCCTCAAGATCGTCTCTCGCCCTGTAGATGCCTTCTGCCACAGCCGCTGCAAACATACCTTTGGTAGTGACTCTTTCCTCGGCGTCCTGCAGCAGATTCCTGGCTCTGGCGTGGTCGTCCATCGCCAGCTCCACGTGCTCTACCGCTTCCTCGTAGTCGTCGGTCGAAGGCATGATTACACCGTTGTTATGTATAGATAGTAACACTCTGTTCTTTTAAGTGTTTTGGTTAAGAAGGAAGAAAAAAGAACAGGTGGAGATCAGTCGAAGTAGACGTTGTCGACTTTGTCTCTCATCCTGTCGAGGCGGTCCTCGTGCTCGTCTGAGGGGGAGAGAGCGTCGTAAACTGCGTCAGGGTCCGTGACTCCTGCTTCGTTGAGGACGTGCGTGACTGTGTCCTCAAGGTCTGCGGCTGTGTCCTGGAGCTCGACTGCCCTGTCGTCCATCTCGCTGCGGTCCTGCATCAGGTAGTCGGCCATGATGCCTACTGCTCTTGCCGCGCTGCCCTCTAGCTCGTCCACTACGTCGTATAGGCCTTCTGCTACTTCTCCTGCATCCTCTCCTGCGTCGACCACCCGGTCGACTGCATCCTGGATGTACTCTCTCGCCTGTGCGTGGTCGTCGAGCGCGAGTTCTGCTCTCTCTGTCTCGTCTTCGAATGTCATGTCTGGTTCACCTCCTTCTTGGTGTCGTGGTTTTCGGGGTTTTGAACTACCGTACGAATCAACATTAAGACCGAGTCCGAGCCCGGCCAGGCTGCCGTAGAATACTGCTTCCTCTATGGCCTCCTCTGCCTTCATCGCTGCTTCGAGCGCCGGGTTGCGTGGCGGACTCATTTGTGACATCACAGTGATTAAAACACAACTATTTTAACTCTGGTCGCGCCCGGGCTACCTCTTTCCCAGCGCGTCCATGTTCTCGAGCGCCCGGTCTTTGCCTTCCAGCAGTTTCCCGTAATCTTCGCGGCCCATCCCTCCAGCGGAGCTTATAGCGGCTCCGAGAGATGCTGAGTCGTAGCCGCAGACCTCGCCCTCGTCCGCCGCGTACTGTTCCAGCAGGTTCTCGACCTCCGACTCGGAGAGGCTTCTGAACAGCTCGACCTCTGAACTGCTCATGTCGAGCTCGTCGTAGGAAATCTCGGCGGTCTGCATGACTTCCTCGCCGCTCTCGGTCGTGACCTGGTAGTCTACCTGGAGGGTTTCGCCATTTCTCTCGATGTTGTGGATGTTGTGGGTGTTGTACGCGTCGGCGTTCCTGTTCAGCTGCTCATGTGTCGCCTGGTCGAGTTCACACGCGCCACCTCCTGACGTCTCTGTTGGTGCCGGAGTGGAGGTCTCTGCCGGCGTCCCTGCTGGTGTCTCTGTGGCGGTTCCTGCGGGTGTCTCTGTACCAGCCGGTGTGGCTGTCGGGGTTCCTGCGCCACCTGCGTCGGAGGGTTCGTAGCCGAACCAGCCGTCGAGTATGGAGCCGTCGAAGTACTCCGTGTCGTTCCCACCGATTCCCGAGACATCGTAGCCCGGGACTCCGATATCGACAGGCCCGATATGGACTGTTCCGCCCTCTTCAAGACCTGACTCGAAGAACTGCACGGGGTCTCCCACGAGTTCTCCCAGGCCTTCGATACCCTCTCCTAGCCAGTATACGGGGCTGTTGTTCGGGGTCTCGTCAACCGTTTCCACCCCGGCTTTGACCGTCTCGCCGGCCATCTCGATGACGTTCCCTGGGTATTCGTTAAGAGGGAACTCCTCGACCAGCCTGCCGGCCTCTCCATCGAGCAGGAAGTCTCCCCAGGCATCTATGCCCTGCCCTCCGTTGAACACGAGGTCTGCTGCCGGAGGTCCGATGGTGACTGCCGCGAGTTCTCCCCTCGGGTTTGCGATCCCCCATGCTCTTGCATCGTCGAGCTTGTCGGGGACTGCGTCGAGCCCTACTGCTCTGAATCCGTTTGATGCGTATGAAAATGCCGAATCTCGGCGGCTGCCTCCGCCGGGGTCCCGGATCTTGTGTAGTATTGCCATATGTCACTGGTTTGTGACAACAACTTTATAAATCATCTGGTTGTTTCGTGACTTGCAGGTCAATACACACTCGGTCGACGTCCGGGCCTCGCTGTCCGCAGACGACCTTCTCCAGCACCTCGAAACCGGCATCCCCGGGAAGAGCGGCCCTGATTTCGTCGATTACGGCGCTCCAGTTCTCGCCTTCCCGAAAGCTGTAATAGTTGATTAATCCCCCGTTCTCCAGGTTCTGTGCCGCGGTTTCGAGGAACCTGTCCGCGAACTCCGGCGCGGCTATCACAACACGGTCGAATTTATCTCCGAACTCGACCTCGCGGGCGTCTCCCTCCACCACCTCCACGACGTTGGAAACGCTGTTCAGCTCGATGTTCTCCCGGAGGAACTTCACCGCCTCAGGGTTCTTCTCGACCGCGACAACATTCCCCGGTTCCGATACTCTTGCTATCAGTATGGGATACGGGCCGACGCCGGCGCCTATCACCAGCACTTTTTCGCCTGGCTCTACCCTGTCAGCAACCCTTTTCCTCTCGGTGGCGAGCCGCTCCGAGAAGTACGCCTTCGTCGGGTCCACGCGGTAGCAGCAGCCGAACTCTGTATGCGTGGTTTCTGTTTTCTCGCCGTAAAGCTTGCTATAGCCGCCGACACGGAACTCGCCCTCCAGCGGCTCCTCCTTCAGTAGTATGGTTTCGACGTGCGGATGGTGTTCCCGGATGCCCTGGACGGTTTCGTCCTCCGGCACTGTCAGCTCATTGATGACGGCTATATCGCCTATGAGCTCGTAGGAGGGAAGGTCGTACTCCTCCCTGTCCTCGATTTCGCCGACGATGGAGACCTCGTTCTCGATCTCGCTGTGGACTTCTTCCAGCCCTTCGTCGATGAACACAATGTGCCCTGGTTCCGCCTGCTCCGGTACCTCTTCCCGGCTGTACTCTTCCGAGGAGAACACCTGCATCTGCTTGCTGACTTCGTCCTTCTCCGCTACGAACCGGGTGCCCGTTTTCTCCAGCTCGAAGCCCTGGCTCTGGAAGATGTCCTGTACCCGGCTCTCCAGCTTCTGCTGCTCCATGACCGTACAGCTAATAAGAACTTGTATATCAGTAACGGTTATGCTGTATATCATCGGCCTGGGGCTTGACGACGGCGAGATAACGGTTAAGGGACGCGAAGCGCTTTTCAGTGTCGAGGAGGCGTTCGCCGAGTTCTACACCAATACCGCCAATATCGATATCGAAGAACTTGAGGACGATACCGGGACGGAGATACAGCAGCTCTCCCGTGAAGAGGTGGAGCAGCAGGAGAAGATGCTGGAGGCGCTGGAGCACGGCGACGTGGCGTTCCTGGTCTCCGGCGACCCTCTCACCGCGACGACCCATTACGACGTGAAGCACCGGGCCGAGGAAAAGGGCGAGAAAGTCGAGGTCGTCCACGCCCCGTCCATCCTGACCTCGGTCGCGGAGACAGGTCTTAACGCGTACAAGTTCGGCCGGGTCGTGACGCTGCCCGAGAACGCGAAACCTGTATCGGTCCTCGACCACATAGAGGAGAATGACTCCATAGGGCTGCATACGCTGGTACTGCTCGACATCGACTACGAGGCGGACAGGGCCTCGCAGAAACTTATCGATATGGGCGTCGACCCGGGCCGGGAAGCTGTCGTGATAGAGCGCGCCAACCACAGCTCCCAGTGGATAAACGTCGGGAATCTCGAGGACATGACCTCGGAGGACCTGGGAAGACCGCCGCACTCCATAATTCTGGTGGGCGAGAAAGACCACAAGGAGCAAGAGTTCCTCGAAGCCCACAGGTGAAAACATGAACGAGACACAGGAAAAACTGGAGGAGGAAACCCGGAAGTGGCTGGAGAAGCTGAACGAACGCCTGGAGGACGCCGACAAAGAGGTGGAGCAGATGGAAAACGTCCTCGCGTACAGGGACGATACCACGCATTTCCTCGAAGAGGAAGACTACGTGCGCGCGTACGAATCTATAATATATGCATGGGGGATTTTCGAGACGCTAGAACGGCTAGGGAAGCTTTAAAAGCAGCACTTGTTTTATATTCAACAAAGGTGACAACAACATGCCGCTATTTGGATCCGGATCAGATCTACATAACCTAGCTGAAGAAATCAAGGACGAGCTGCAAAAGGAGGAGCACGAGGTCGAACTTAGCGAGGAAATCCTGCAGGATCTGAGCGACGCACTGGAGCGTTTCGAAAATATCGAGCCTGATATCCAAGTACTTCAGGATCTGGAGAGAGTCGACCTGAATCAGTACATGGACGATAACGGAACCGTATCTCCGGCCGCTCTATCGGCGGAGTTCGAGAACGTGGAGAAGTTCAAGCAGCTCGAAAGAGATCTTCCGGAAGTAGAGCAGGAAGCAGCCCAGATCGAGAGAGATCTGAAGGAGATTATCTCTGACCTGCGCGAAAAGGACGAGCTCTACGAGAAGATTGGCCAGGAAGAATCCGATATCGAGAACAAGATCTCTCAGATAGAGGAAGAGCAGATTCCTATGCTCGAAGATGCTGTAGAGAAGGCCGAGCATCTCCAGTAAAAACGTAGGTCCGGGGCAGTAAGATAAAAACCACGGTCTGTTATTAGTTGCTATGAGAGACCCCTGGAAGTACATCGCTTTCCCGGCAGCCTCGGTCGGAGGTTACCTTTTCTCTCTGGGGCTGACCACTCGCTTCCAGGCATACCTCGGCCTCTCGGAGTTCCTTACACGTCTTATAGTTATAGCCGGAGCCGGCCTTATAGCCGGTTTCGTGGTCGACGAGCTTATTCCGGCATACCTCGAGAAAGTCCGCTCGGGTGGCGGGGTCGGTATCGGCGGTGATGCAGGCGGACTCGACGAAGGTGATCTGGATTTCGGCGAGTAAAGTCTCTCTGGCTGTCCTCGCATCGATACTTCTTGTCGCTCCTGTGACAGCTTCCCACTACTACGCGGATGGGGGAGGCTCCGGTACGATTTCCGCCGAAACAGGTTTCAGTCTACCTCATTATGATTCGCATAGAGAGATTCTTACCCAGCTGGTCGCGCCGTTCCTGCTGATAGCGCTGGTGCTGCAGATAGGTCTCTACCGCGGCCTGTTGTTCACTCTTGCAGACGATGAGCCCACAACAGGGGCTCTGCTGACCGGTGACCCGTACAGCAAGAAGAGGAAAAGGGTCAGGAAACAGTCCATGATGCTGTCCCTGGTGATAACAGGGATGATAGTCCCGACACCGTTCTTCAGGAAGATAAACGATGTCGTGGCGTGGGTGTTCGGCGGTTCGATTTATCTCATGATGGGGATATTCGCCCTGGCGGCCCTTCTGTTCCTCATCCGGCGACTCTGAACAAACTATTTAAGTGTCCAATATTTGACTACCATCTATGAACAAAAAGGCGGCGATATTCTTCGTTGCGGTCATGTCTTTCGCAACTGTTGCTGCCGCGCAGGGCCCATCCGACGATCCGATAGTCGAGGGACCCAGCCTGGGAAACCCTGTAGACATGATCGTGAACGCGGTCACGGGCTTCGTTAGTTTTATATTCGACATCATCGTGCCGGGCGACTGGAACAGTTTCAGCGAAACACAGCAGATGTTCTACGGATCCGGTGCACTGCTTGTCCTGTTCTCCGTCTACCTGATAGTATACTTCGGAGCCGACGAACTCGGCCTGATAAACTCCAGAGGATCAACGTTCAACAAGTGGCATATCTTCGGGCTATCTCTGATACTTACCCTGATGTTCCTCGGGAGCGGCAAGTTCTTCTTCTTCGCGAACAACATAGGTATGCTACTGTGGATAGGATTCGGATTCCTGCTAGTGGCACTTGCTATACTGGTTATATTCGGAGGTATAGGTTCCGTGTACGGCGCCCTTGGGTGGGGTAGTGGAGGAGCTAAAAGAGGTTACAGTGCCTATACAGGCTCTCCGGCCCAGAAAGCGTTCCAGAAGGTAAAGGGTCTGGGAGCGGCCGCAGGTGCGGCAGGAGTCGCTGGTATCGGAGCGGTCTACAGCGCATACGCAACCTACAAGTGCCCGAACTGCGGATTCCCCGGACCGAATGCACAGGGTTCAGGTGCGAACTGCTGGAAATGTGGAGCTGCTAAATAGGTGATACTATGAGCAAAAAGGACATACGAGAACTGACAGAGGATTTGAGACAGGCTCTAGCTAACGAGATTGAGGGCGAGCAGGAGTTGCTCGACGCCATCGACAGGGATATCCAGGCGCTTGAGGAACTGGTCAATGCCGAAGAGGAGACGATAAGCGAGGAAGAAACCGAGATTCAGGACCTGAAGCAGATCAAAAGCGATCTGGACGATATCCACTCTCTCATCACGAGTGATGCTGAAACTCTGAGAAAACTTAGCAACAAGGAACAGGGCGCGCTCTCACAGGAGGAGATACAGAAGATAGAGCAGTTCGAGTCCCAGTTCGAACAGAATGTTGTACAGGAAGTTTCTGATATCGAGAACAGGCTCCAGGAGATAAAGCAGTTAATACAGAAAGAGGAATCCGACGTAGAGGCAGAGGAAACCACGTTCCTGAACGAGGTAGAAGAGATAGAGTACAGTACAGAGGCCATCCGTGAGTTAAGAGAGCAGCTGGAAAAAGCCGACGAGATCTACGAGGGTCTTGTAGAGTACGCGAGGAACCAGGATCAGGAACTCCTTAACATACTCCAGGACGAGGAAGGGGAGATCCAGCAGACCCAGCAGTTACTGGAGAAGCTCCAGGAGCACGAGGAGAAGCTTCAACAACTGGAGCAGAAGGCGGACCAGGATTTACATCAGGAGCTCGAAGAGGTCAAGCAGGAGATACAGATGCTGGAAGAGGAAGAGAGCGAGGATTCCCGTATAGTGGAAGAACTTGGAGAGCTGGAGGAGATGATAGCACAGTTCTCACAGCAGCATGGTGAGTTCCCGAAGGGCGATGTCCAGACCCTGGAGTCTCACATAGAGCAGGTCCGGGGCGAGATGCAGTCTATCGGAGAGACGATGCAGCAGATAGAGCAGGAGCGCCAGCAGCTTGCAGAGTCCGAAAATCAGGCAGCTTCCCAGGCGGAACAGGAACTCAGCGGCGCAGCCTGAACCAAATATTTAAACCACCGCAGGAAATCGTAGAGTAAGGAGATAAAAAATGTCTTATACGATGGCGAAACTGATGTCTGCTATCATGAGGAACCCGGATGTCTTGGTGGCAGGGATCGCAGCAGGATTTCTGCTTGCCAAGTTCATGGGTAGCCGAAACCAGGGAGTGGGTATGAATAGTGGCGGAGGTTTATTCGGATGAACGAGAAAAAATTTCACGAGTTCCTTTACCAGGCCGAGAACTGGATGGACGAGTTCGCAATCGCTGTGCTGTCATTCGGCGCGATATTCGT
>JBDGRE010000011.1:0-13689 GCA_042218325.1 Candidatus Nanohaloarchaea archaeon | reverse complement strand
TAGCGTCTTATTTCCATTATTTCACTCAAACTCTATCTGTTCTTCCGCCGGTTTCAGTTCTACCTTGCCTCCAAGCTGTAGCGGAAGCTTTGGATCGGTATGTCCGAAGTCTACATCGAAGACAACAGGAGTTTCAGGACTGTATCGCTTGATTTCTTCCTTAATGCGTTCTTTCTGGTCTTCGTGGTACTCCTGTTTTTCTTCCTCAGTTCTTTCTTCTCCGTGTAATGGCTTTCTTATCGGTCTTCCTACCAGTATAGCTGAGAATTTGTCAAGTATTCCATTTTCTCCAAGACACATGAGCCACCGCTTTACTGTAGTTTCGCTTGGTGCTTCTTCAGAGGTTTCTAAGGCAAGAATTGTTCCTTCAAGTTCTTCTTGGTCTGGAAGGTATTTCTGAGTTGCCATCTGCCAGTCCATTATCTCGAAACAACCTCCGAACAGTCTACCTTCAACTATTTCATCGTTGAAGTTCCAGAACTCCCAGCCAGAACTTTCGTATCTCTTCCTATCATCTGTTATTTCATCTGCTTCAATATCAACGAACTCATCTGTGAATTGATTGGACGCTTCGACTTTACCTAAGCTATCTTCAAAGAAGGCTCTTTCTAGGTGTTTGTAGGTGTATTCTCCGATTTCCCCTTCGCTCATGAGGTCTGGCAGTATTTGCCCTGCGTAGAAGCTCTGTATTCCCAAGTTCCAGAGATACATGTGCAGGTTAGTGTTGTCGCTTATTCCGTAGAAACGAGTTGGACTATCTTTCAACCTCTCTGGATCAAGATGTTTTAGGACTCTTAGTTCTTCATCTCCCCCTGATACAGGTATTACTCCTTTGATTTCAGAGTCTTCAAATGCCTCCATGAACTCTTCCGCTTTCTCTTCAGGATTAGCATTCAGGTGTTCAGTATCTTTCTCGGCAGTATCATAAACTACTGGTTCAAGTTCGAATCTTTCTTCTAATCTTTCTATTCCTTTTTCGAACGCTGCTGGAAATCTATCCTTAATTCCTGCTGATGTCGCCATAACAGCCACTTTGTCGCCTTTTTCTAAAGTTGGCGGAAGTGTAAATTCTTTAGTCATAGTATTCGTCCTCCAGTATGCTCATCCAGGTGACGTTTTTCCATTCGCCGTCTACATACTTGTAGTGACGTTCCTGTCCTTCTTCCTGCATACCTGCTTTCTCCATTATCCTCTTCGAAGGCGGATTGTGTTCGAGGTATCCGCCTCTTACCTTGTGCACATTCAAGGTGTCGAAGGCATACTGGACTATCATCTGAACTGATTTTGTACCTATTCCTTTGTTATGAAAGTCGGGATGGATCGAGATTCCGAATTCGCCTCTCCTATAGTCGTTTTCCAGCCCGTGGATTGAAATTGTCCCAGCTTTCTCACCTTCATATTCTATTAGGAAGTAGGCTGCGTCCTCATCTTCGCTTATCTCTTCTACATAGTTCTCTTGTTCCTTAAGATTCGCTGGTTTAGGTGCTCTTCCGATAGTATTCCGTACTTCAGGATGCTGTACGAGATCACGAAGAAACTGTTTGTCTTCTTTTTCTACCGGTCTGAGTAGTACGCCATCCCATTCCATAAATTTGGTTTCGGTCATTCCCACTCACCTTTTAGAAGACCGAAGGGGATTACGTCCTTGTATTCCCCTTCTGTATAGGTGTGTTTGCGGAGTTTTCCTTCTTTCTGGAAACCAAGCTTTTTCCAAATGTTTTGTGAGGGTTCGTTATCGGCATGTACATAAGCCCAAATTTTGTGGTAGTTTAACTGGTAAAAAGCGTGATCAATCAGTATTTCAGATGCTTCTGTACCATAACCATTTCCGTGATAGTCAGGATGTAGCCAGATACCGATCTCAGCTACTCTCTCCGTGTCATTAAGCATCAAGGTTATAATCCCTTTGGCTTCGTTATCTTTACAGATAAGGAGATCAAGAGTATCATCTCCGCAAACTTGATCTTCGAAGAACTCTTCTTCGTTCTCCAGATTTTGAGGAGTCCTATTACCCATGTGAACACGTACATCTGGATGGTTAACTCCATCTCTCAGGAACTCTATGTCCTCTTCTTCAACCGTTCTGAGGTTGATGTTTTCTCCTTCAAGAAAAACTGTGCCAGGCATAAACAGAGTTTTCTTAGCCATTCTAAAATAGTTAATCTGAAGTCTTGCTCAAAAACCATCAAAAAGATGCCTGAAAAACTCTGTAATGAACGCATATGGGGAGGCGGAAAAATCAATTCTTCGGGATACCATACAAATGGATATTAGCCGTAATACTACTCGGAATCGGGCTACAAGCAGCAACACCAACAGATAACTTCTCCGATATATTCCAGCCTTCCGAATACCAGTACGACCTGTCACAGCTGACAGACGCACTTAACCCTGTCAAGACTCCAGAACAGATCACATCAAATATAGAACAATACGACGGACAGAAGATGACGGTTAAAGGAACAACAGGAACAATAAATCTCGCCAGAGGCGTAGGAGAAAGCTACCTTAAAGGCGAAAACGATTCCAGAGTTTACATCAAGAGCTGCCGAGTACCCCACAACGAAGAAATCAAGGTCAAGGGAGAAGTAGGAACGTACAAGCGATGTGAATGTCAGGTAGATGGAAACGAATACTACTACGGATTCGACCAGAAAGTGCCTGTAGGAAAATGCCTACAAGACGCTGGAGGAAGCTGCGTACCCGATACAGCTGAAGAAGTAGCAAGTATCCAGTGTGAAGACTGGGCCAAAGAAGGCGAAAGCATAGGGCCGACAAAGACCACACTCAAACAGGTAGCACTTAATCCAAACGACTACGAGGGAGAAGAAGTAACTGTAACAGGCTACTACAATACACTTTCACTTGAACCGCTTCTACAGACCAGAGGAGGCTACAAGATCAAACTGGAATGCGATCAGTACTCTGATGCGATGAGTTTCCAACACGCCAACGAATACACTGTAACAGGAGAAGTAGAAAAGAAACCGAAGTCAGACCAGTTCGACCTCTACTACGGAACTTACCTCAAATGCACAAAACCGCCAACAGCCACAGGAGATAGAATCGAATTTGACAGGTGAAGACACTTGGGAGAAGACATTAATCTACACGAACTCCGCACGAAGCACCTGAACCATATAGAAAACAGGCTCAAGGATCTAGGATCGAAGCAGAGAACAACCTTCAAGGTCTCTATGTACGGCAAGACCAAGCAGATGAGAAAAGTCCAGATTTCCAGCCACCCCGCTAACAGATGGCTAAAAGCAGCAGTACAACAACTCAAAGACCAAGAAAACCTTGAGTCGGAAGACGTAAATCAAGTGCTCGCAGACGCCTTCAAACAGACCACAAAATACCTGCTCGAAGAAGACTATAAGGGAAAAGCTGAAGACATACAGGGAGACTTGGACAAACTCGATGACTCATTTGAATCTCTTACTGTAGGTAAACAAGTCAGAGAATACCGAGAAAGTCTCGTAAACCTTGAAATAACCACGAACCTAACCGAATTAGGATTCAACCCTAAAATAGCGGTAGTTGACGAGGAAAACGATGAAACTGTCGCCAGTAGCTCAGGAGAATTCAACCAGCTTGTACCCGAAGGAAGCTACCAAGTCAAAGTATCTACAGGTGAACAGGTCAAGCAGAGAATGGTAGAAATAGAAGGCGACAAGTCCATACATTTCGAGTTTGATGAAGAACAGTTTCAGATACCAGAAAAAGAAGAAACAGATAAAGCAGAAAACTCTAGCCCTTCTGTATCCTTGCCTAGCATAAGCATCAAGAAACCAGTAAAATCAGCCTACCGGAAAATCAAGAAGCTGATCTCCTGGAAACTCAAAATAATCGGAAAGATTCTGAAACTTTCACTTCAAGCAGCCCTACTACTTGTGATATTCATAATCAGCTACGCAGTTGCAGGACAGTTTATCTAAACCAGGTCGTAGATGTCTATTCCCCACTTCTCGCATTCTTTCTTCAGTTCCGTCACCTGTTTACGGAGTTCTTTCTTCTTTTCTTGTCGAAGCTGTCTGTGCCTGTCCATCTCCTCGACAGCAGTGTGGTAAGCCTCTCCCACCTGCTTGTTACCCAGGTTGTTCCGTTCCAGCAGCTTCTTATCCTGCTTCGTAATATGAATACTCGTTGTGCCAGTGTCAAAGCCCATAGAAATTCGGGCACTATATCACACTATAAACCTAATGGGTTCTCCGATAAATTCTGAGTTCAAGAAACTCGTTTACTCCAGACACCAAGAAAAACCGTAATAGAACGGTCGAAATCACCGCAGCTTACCAGGGCAGACACGAAGAAGTAAGGTGAAAAACGGCGAACCTAATACCTGCCAAAGCTCCAGACCTAATAGAACCACGGTTTACTGTAAACAGTTCGGTGCTTCAGCTTGATAATTTATTTCTCAGACCTCTTGTTTTTCTATTTTCTCAGGGTAGTTCTTAATCTCCTCTTCTATTTCCTTTTCGAGGTTGAGGTCTTTAATGAAGCATTCGGCGATCTGGCCGTATTCTTTCTTGTTTATGATTCCCTCAGATAGTAGTTTCATTAGCATGGACGCAGATCGAGTTATTTCCAGGTCTTTTTCTTTCGCAGCCATGTAGAGGTAGCGTTCATCTTCTGCTATAATCCAGTCGTTCTCTTCCGCAATCTTCAGAACTGATGCATCTGATTTACTGAGCTTGGATTTATCGTACTTGTAGTTGGTTAGATGTACCTTCTCTACTTCCAGAAAATCTATATTATCTTCATCAACGGTCTGAAGCTCAGATTTGATTCTCTCCGTTGTATGTATCTGCAAGTTCTTCTGCTCCGCATATTTCTTCAAGTGCTTGAAAGCATCACACTTGTCGAATGCTATGAGGAACGAGGCATCAGCTACTATATGGCTACGGTAAGACATCTATTCCATCCTTCAACATTTGCTTGTTCATAGAAATACTCTCCAGAGGTACTCCAATATCCTGGTAAATACTCCGAAGTTCTGAAGAAGGAAGTTGTGCTACTTCAGCGGCCTTCGAGACAGTCATCTTCCTCTCCAAGTAAAGATCGGCAGACCTCTCGATACGTACAACTCTCTCAGCCTCCTCAGCAGCCACTTGGTCTACCGAACTATAGAGTCTGACCAAAAAGTTGACATCCTGTAAATCATCTAACACCATTTTCGAGACATGAACCGCATCCTTCCAAAGTTCTTTTCTATCAAGCTTTCCTTCACTTGCAGCGATAAGCCTTACAAATAGCAGAAATGCTTTGGAGACGCTTTCTACCGGCTCCTGGTTTCTCTCATCAAAGGCATAGTGGAATACTCTGCCGAAAATATCCAATATTTTCTCTACAAGTACTGCATCGGAACTTGCTTCTTGTTCGAGAATGTAGTCATCTAGGTTCTCTTTCATCCCTCTTACGGAGTTTCTGACTACGAAGTATAGCTGGTTTAGTATGCTTACAAGTTCTGATTGACTGGCTTCGGAAACTCCATAGACCTCGTCCATCTTTTTAATGAACTCTTCATTACTGTTTAGAAGTTCTATGACGTATTCTTCGGAGTTCTGAAACAGCTCCTCCCTATTTTCCTCTGCTACTACATTTACAGCTTCCTCTATTAGCTCCTCTCCTTCTGGATACATCTTCTTCAGCTTCTCGTACTCGCTTCTAACCGATCCAAAAGGATTTTCCTCCGGCATTCCTGCCTCAACTGCTGAAGTCATAACACCTGAAAATTACCTCTTCACTTTAATAAGATAACCTGTAATCTTCAGAAAGAATTTCTGGAAAACCACATTACATACTAAAACAAGTCTGACATCATTTGCTGGGCTTTCTGGTCGACCTTGTTGTCTTCGATAAATTCTTCCAGTGAATCGTGTGGTCGTTGGTATGCGAAGTCTTCTGGCTCGGCGTAAGGGAGATCGGAGAGGTCTGCTTCAGGAACAGTAGCTGAGGCGTTGTAGCCGTTTGGTTCAAGTTCGCCATTATCCAATACTTCTAAACCGTCTGTAGCAGGGTTATATCCAAAATTTCGAGTGTCAAATATCAGATTGGAGCTATTTCTGTTATCGATGTTTATGAAGTCAAGCGGCGAAGCAGTAGTCTTGCCTTCTTCCGCAAGTTCTTTGACAGGTTGGAAGATTTCCCTGTAAACTCTTTCCTGAAAACCTTTGTCTTCAAGCATTTCGTCCAGTTCGTCGTGAGTTACAAGATCATCTCTGAAACTTCCGACAAGAGCAGGATAAGCCTGCCCGTCAACCTCGGCTTTAGCTGGCGTATAAGTGGTTGCGGTGGTTATTCCGTTGTTTCTCTGAACTTGCTCGTTTTGGATTATCCCTGCTGTGTGTAGTGCCTGTTCTTCAAAAGTAGCTCCTCGACTTGAAACTACTCCAACATTTTCCTCATCAAGGCTTCTGTAGACTCTTTTGTATGCTCCCAGAGATTCTTCTTCGTAGGTTTCACCATCTATTTCTATAGTTTCAGGCCATTCCTGTCGAGCATGCTCATCAAGAGCCATTAGTTCCTCCCCCTTTCAGGCAGTTCGTCTTCTCCCCAGGTGTAGAATTGTCTGCCGTGTTGTTCGTAGCCTTCGAGAACTCCTCTGGACTTGTATTCGTTTTCACCGGTCTGTACGAAGAATCCGAATCCTTCTTCACTCTGTATTTTTCTATCAAGGTCTACAAGGACTCCGTATTCTTCTCTGAGTTGTTCTTCTGCTTGTTCTACTTCTTCCGAAAATTCTTCTCTCAGCTGGTCGTAGCTCATCCTGACTACTTCAGCAGGATCATAATCCTGATCCTTTGCCTCTTCTGAGACCTTGTAACCTATGAAGTGTATTATGTCTCCTAGGAGTTCCTGTTCTACTTTTCCGTGTCTGTTACAGTATTCGTCAAGGTTCTCGTCTTCGGATAGGTCTCGGTCTTCAAAGTCTCTGTTTATAGCTGCCAGGGATTGGTCGAGTCTTTCTGATGCTTTCGAAAGTCTTGTATCTGCTTTCTCTAAAGGTCGATTGAATCCCCAGTTATCTCCCCATTTGTAGATTGTTCCGAGCAGTTCGTTGGCTGCGTTATCCCAGTAAGTCCGGTCTTCTCTACTTGTTCTCTGCTGTCCTGTCTCGTGTTCAATTATGTCTTCTGCGAGAATATGGTTTACTTCTTCATAGACGCCTTCTGCTTGTAGATGTTCTGTTTCTACCCAGCTTGGTTCGTCTGAGAGGTCTGGTGCGAGGTCTACGGTCATAGTGCCGTTTTCGTAACTTGCACCACCTGTAGTTCCTCTTTCTTCAGTTTCAACAGGTATTTCAGGTACTGCTTCGCTGTCTACTTCGAGCATTTCCGTTAGATCCTCGACAGCTTCATCTCTAATATCTTCAAACTCGTGCTCTCCTGCCTTTTCTACAAGATCTTCGGGGTAAGCTTCAGAACTCATTATTTACTCCTCCTTCCTTGCGAACAGGTTAACGACCTGAATATCGTAGTCGGTGTGGTCGTCGCTGACATAGGTTTCCTGGACTTCATAGCCCTGGTCTTCAAGCATCTGTTCAGCTTCTTCTACTGAGTCAAGAAGGTATCTCGGATAATCTTCACCATCTCTCTGGACGAACTCGTTACTATCTTCATCTCCCTGTAGCCAGTCATAGTCTTCTTGGCTTCCTTTTACTTTGAATGAGGTGTAGAACTCTCCACCCGGTTTGAGAACTCGATCCCACTCCTGTAAAGTTTTCTTCATCTCCTGCTTTGGGTAGAATTTCAGTGCGGCGTTAGCCCAGAGAGCATCGTACTCATTATCGCCGAATTTGTCCTCTGGAAGGTTTCTGAAGTCCTGCTCGTAGTAAGTACCTTTCTTCCCTCTCCTTTCTCTTTCATCCAGCATACCTTCCGCTAAGTCTACGCCTTCTGCTTCGAGTCCGTGCTGGATGAAGTAGTCCACGTGTTTGCCATGTCCACAGCCAAGGTCAAGAACTTTCCCGCCTTCAGCAACTCTATCGACAAATTCATCTATATGCGGATGTTCGACTTCTTCGATAAATCCTGCGATTTCTTCTGCTCTCTCACTTTGGTCTCGAACATTTGCGGGTTTCTCAGTGTTTCTTCGCATGGTCTCAGAGATTATATTTATA
This sequence comes from Candidatus Nanohaloarchaea archaeon, assembly GCA_042218325.1. Taxonomy (GTDB): domain Archaea; phylum Nanohalarchaeota; class Nanosalinia; order Nanosalinales; family Nanosalinaceae; genus JALDAJ01. The sequence continues at coordinate 5,567 of JBDGRE010000011.1, read as the reverse complement.
GATAGATTTTAGTCTAATTGAAATTCGGTTTCAAATGTCGCTCTGTCTGATTCATAGGGAATATTTTCTCCGTTGAAAGGACTTATTGCTTCTGATGCTCTTTCCAATTCCTCGTTGGATTCATATTCCATTTCTTCTGTGACGTAAAGTGATGCAAGGACAACTGGTTCGTCTGCTATTCTAACTGAGTCGATGCTGGCATCTATTTCATAGTCGAACATAGCCATAGCTTCTCTGTTGTATTCTAACTCCCATTCCTCTGTTTCATCGATTTCATAGTCTTCAACGGCTTCGTTGTCCTGCATAACTGTCAGTAGTAGGGAGTCTGCTTGGCTCTCTTCAGGCCCTACTTCGTAGGTGGCTTCGCCATTCTCAAAGCTTTCTCCTGAGTCCGGCAGTGCCTCCTGAAGCGGTTCATAGTGATCGCTTGAAGTATCGACCTGAAGCTTTACAGCGTCAGGTATCTGTTTCTGATTTATCTGTATAATATCTTCATCATCCATAGCTCTCAGGAGACCCCGAACCTCTCGGCTCATCTCCTTTGGACTGCGTATATTCCCCTCTTGGTAAATATCCTCATGACCGTAATAATCGACATCTCCCCAGAGATCCTCTCTTTCTTCCTCAAACTGGGCTTCTATGTCGGCACCGAAGAACTCATCATCTCCATCTGGTCTGTATGTGGAGACCATTTCCCAGTCAAAGCCGTGAGTCTCCAGTTCATCCATGCATTCAACGAGCATCAGATTAGGAACCATTATAGCGGAGCCATCCATATCTCGGTCTTCATCGGGATTGACTTGTCTTCTGTTCAACTCCTCAAGCTCAGTAGCAAAGAGCTCGTATAGAGGATCATCAAGACCTTCATAGTTCAGACTGTAATCTCCACCACCGAACATGAATCCATCATCTTCAGCAGCAGTTAGGCCTTGGGATGCCTCTTCTAAACGTTGCTCAATCTCCTCTACAGAGTAACCCATTTCCTGAAGTTCCTGCTCCAACTCCTCATCCAGAGAAATCGTTATGTCTTCCAGGTTCGACTCTTCTATACCGGCAAGTCCTTCATCTATGAGATCATGGAGATAGTCCTCCTCGTCGCTACCTCTTTCAACATTCTCTCCTATACTGACAGCCTCTCCGCCATCATAACCCTCGATAAATACACCGAGAGCATCCCTCAGTCCTATCCTGCCGCCAGGCTGGTCATGTAGATTTACGGACTCAAGATCGCCCATAATGGCTTCCAGTTCTTCACGGTAAGCATCATTTTCAACATCCAGAACTCCTTCAACATAATCAACCTCTGCATCTGAACCTGTAGCAAATAAAGCATCTCCATCACTGAATATAGCGGAACTCAGGCGTCCTGAAGAAGTCACAGCACCTTCCAAACTACCGAAAGGAGGTACATAAGAAGGTCTGAACCCTCCAAGGTCGACAGTCTCCCGACTCCCGTCAAGCTGTTCAAGAGCAGCAATACCTCTTGCGTTAGTATCGATAAAGGACATCCAGCCCTTCAAAGTGATGTCAAGGTCTTCAGTCACCATGCCACGATGCTGAGCAGATCTTAACTCTTCCTCGAACTCTTCCCGAGTTATATTTTCGCTCTCGACCGCCTCGGTCAGCGAATCATACTCAGCGATTATCCTAGGAGCGTCCAGTGTAAAATCCTGTTCTGTTTCCTGGGAAATCCTGACATCCTGAGAGAGGGCTCCGACTTCACCGGGGTTGAGAGGTTCTCCATCAAGTGTGACCTGGTAGGCCTCGATCTGTCTTCCTCTTCCTACTGCGTGTTCTCCTCTGTTTATCGGTGTTTCCATGCCCCATGAGTCCTGCGGTGCGAGAGCAGTCCATCTAATCTCACCTACATCACCGAACTCTGGGAACTGGTTCATCTCAAAGAAACGCTCTCCGACCACTTGATAGTTTTCTCCGTCAATCTCTACCTCGTTGACCGTAGGATTATTCATCAGCCCAATATGCGTGTTGTGGTTGCCTACACGCCTTCTGACGAACTCGTCTAAGTTGTTTCTAAGAGCCAGAACCTCGGACTCGAAATTCTCATCTTCGACAGAACTCATCTGCTCTACAGCTCTCTCAAGTTCTTCTTCCTCCCTTACTGGGTGTGCTATAGGATCTCTATCTCTTTCATCTTCATTTATAGTTACGGAATCAAACTCTACCATCAGTTATCTTCCTCCATGTATACAAGGCCTTCAAGGCCGTTAAGTGCTACACCGATTTCGTCATAGGTATCTATCTCGCTGAGATCTTCTCCCAGAAAGCTGATGTACTCTGTATCGACCCCCTCATTTCCAAGTATGTTTATCAGGTGTCCTCCAAAGCCAGAGTCTGTTCCAACTACAACTTCAGGATCGGCGTCAGCATGAAGTCTCTCGTTATAGTTCTCCGTTATCAGCACGTATTCTCCCAGTTCCTCATCGAGTTCTGTTAGATCGTAGTCTTTGATGTTGTATGCCTCTTCATCCGGCCCAGGATTTGGAGTCGAATCGTCAACAACTACCGCAGGTATATCCTCGTAGTGGACAAGTTCAGGGCCTCCGGAAACCTGCTGAGACTCAGCGACAACATACTCTTCAGCAATATCAGGCAATTCCTCGGCTTCAGTCACGTCTTCACCAGGTACAGGCCTATCTTGGAAAATATAAACTATATTATCTTCTTTATTCCAACCTACTTCCATATCTCTGGCTGAACGGTCTCCTGGTTCTCCTGATACCTCCTCAAGAAGTCTGGCAACCTCAACGACTGCTCCGAGCTCTTCGCTCTCAACAAGAGATCCTTCTACATCAGTGGATCTCTCAACCAATTCACCGTCTTCTAGAACATGTTTAGTGTCACGGTTAGGGTTAGAGAAGTAATCATCGTCTTCATCATAAACCAAGAACCCTCCCAATAACGAACCTCCAAGATCTGCAAAAGCTTGATCTATGGACTCACCATCAACGATAGTCGTAGGAAGTCCTTCATTCAAGTCAAAACCTACTCTGCCTTCGCTATCCGCACGGGAGTCTACTACTGCTGAAACATCAGGGTTCTTTGCCTCCTGTATTAGAAGCCTGAGATCAGAAGCTTGTTCTTCGCCGATTTCCATCTGGTACTGCTGTACTCTTGAACTGAACTGGCTAGCGAGCACTTCGGAGACTCCTTCCATCAGTTCATCTGAACCTGTGATTCCAATTACGCTTTCATATCTTCCTGCAAAGTTGTTCTCATCTGAGTCCTCCGCTACACCTGAGCTTCTGACTCCTACAGGGTCTTCTAGTCTTTCATAGTGTTCACGGAGTTCTTCTTTATGAGTCTGAGGCAAATTCCAGTCATCAACATCCTCAGGTCTAAGAACATTCATAGCATCACGTCTGTCGAGAAATCCGTGCTTCCATCTCTGTTCTTCTAAGAACTCTTCTTGGAGTTCTCCGTTGACCGCAAAGCCGTCAGGAACAGTTATCTCCTGACCGTTGATTTCTCTACCGTTGAGTAGCCTTGCCGCTCTGATAGCGTTCATCGACTTTCCGCCGACATCTTCTACAGAAACACCGGTCTCAGGCTCCCCGATCCAGTAGACATCCATATATTGTTACTTAAGAGTAACAGTTAAGTATTTTTGCCCCAGCGAAAACCAATTCAGATGAACTATACAGCATATCTCGAGTAACCTGACCAACACCATCTCAAACAGATGCCGGTGGTTTGTGGTTACAGCACCCTGTGATATGCCTACGAGCGTGCACGAAGCAAACTAAGCCCTAAATAACCAGATCATATCCACAAAACCAGTGTTTGTAACCAATATCTGCAAACCTCCTATGCGTAGGTGTTTGACAGTCTTTAGTTATCCAGGTATTTGTCAGGTATATCCATTTCTTCATCTTTGAACAGGACGCCTGTCATCTCTCCCTGCTTCCGATCCCAGACAGTAATATCAAAACCCATTTCACCTGTTAACTCAGGATCAAGAGGGAAATAGTCAGGATTCCTCTTAATATCCTTATCCAAAGTATTCTCCACTAAACGGCGATACTGGCTTTCACTCCAGTCACGGACATCCCTCTCAGTACCTACCTGCTTGATAGTCAACCTAACCCTGCTCTTAGCCAAGTTCGGATACTCCTCAGCCTAATCTTCAGGAAAAGGATGCAAGAGCCGGATGAAAATCTTGAACCGTGGAAGTTCTTCAGACATAAACCACTCCGTACTATATCGCATTAAGAAGCTAACCCGTAAGCAACAGATGGGCGGAAAACAAATCTGGATGGTTTCAATATTGAAACCTGTTTTCTGAACCGTTTCAAATTTGAAAACCTTTATAACCCGATATACCGGCCTTTCCAGCTACAAATGACAGGCTACAACTTCAACAACTACGAAGAAAACAAAGACTTACCAGAAACCCCTACACTGTTGCGAAAACTGATTAAAGATAAACTGGAAGACGAAGACTTTGTCTCCAACCGAAAAATCCGGCAACACATAGGCAAGCAAGAACAAGTAGAACACCTCTCCGAAGACACCATCAGAACACTGCTCTCAGAAATCCTCAACTGGATGAAACAACAAAACCAAGTAGAAGTAAAGGAAAAAGATTCAGGCAGCCACCTCAAAGAAAAACACTGGAAACTACAGGATTAACGGACTCGGAGGGATTTGAACCCTCGACCGATCGGTTAGAAGCCGATCGCTCTGTCCAAGCTGAGCTACGAGCCCAAGACGAGTCTGGCAGGATTTGAACCTGCGACACCCTCCTCCGAAGGGAGGTGCTCTGTCCCAACTGAGCTACAGACCCAAAAATAGAGAAATTACATCTCCTCCAATGGCTCAATCCCAAGCAAGTTCAAACCTTCCTCCATAACCTCCACATACGCTTCTGTGATAGCCGTTCGTGATTTTGCAAGCTCTTCAGTCTCTGCGTCCTTCACAGGACATTTATGGTAGAAGCTGTTGAACTTCTCCGCCAAACCTTTCAGATAATGGATCAACTTGGCAGGCTCTTGAGAGACGAAACCGCTTTCCATTACAGATTCAAACTTGTCAAGTTCCCGAATCAGTTCGAACTCCACATCTTCCTCATACCCTGTGAACTCTGGCTCTATCTCTGTCTTGTCAAGTATTCCATGTGCACGTGCTGTAGAGTAAAGCAGGTACGGCCCGGAGTCACCTTCCCAGCTTAACGCCTTCTCAAAGCTGAAATCGATGTCCTTCTCACGAGTGAACTTCAGCAGGAAGTATCGTACAGCCGCTACTCCTACTTTATCAGCTATCTTCTGCTTCTTCTCATCGGAAAGCTCTTCATGTCGTTTCTCAACCTCTTCCAAAGCGAGTTCCTTGCATTTTTCCAGGACTGCGTCTCCGTGTTTTCCTACCCAGTTTCCTTTCCGGCCTGAGTAGGATACTTTTCCTGGCAGGTAGACGAACTTGAAGTGGCAGTGGCTAAAGTTCTCCGCCTCTTTCTCGTATCCAAGAGCTTTCAGAGAGTATTTGATTACTTTCATCGGATATTTCTGCGGTGCTCCGATAACGTTGATGACCTGGTCAGCATCCCCGAAGTC
>JBDGRE010000010.1:74623-78324 GCA_042218325.1 Candidatus Nanohaloarchaea archaeon | reverse complement strand
AGTTCGGTTTTCCTCTCCAGTATGTCTATCTCTGCTTCAATCAGTTACCACCCCTCAGGTGCACTGGTCACCTATACATGTCTCACCGGAAGAAGATCCGGAGACTTTCGCACCGCCGCTTCCGAGCTCGATTGTTGCCTGCGTGCTGTCGGTCTGTCCCTGCACCGCGACCGTGTTGGCCGAGTCGACGTCCGTCAGGTAGGCGTCATCACCGACTTCCACCATGGCCTGCCCGGGGGAAGAGCCGGCGTCCTGCACCCTTACCTGGTCGACGTTGGTCAAATCGTTGTTCTGCATGTTGAGGTTGCCGGACATCGCGTCTCCCGAGTCGTCCACGTACAGAGCATCGGTGGACTCGCCCATTATCTGGAGGTCGGTCGCGTTCACGACACCTGCCTTCCTAATGTCGTTGCCGTTCATGGTTAGGTCACCAGTCAACGTGTCGCCGGACTCGTTGACGTAGAGGTCGTGCTGCTCTCCCACGATGTCCACGCAGCTGTAGCTTCCGTCGGCGTTGACCTTCTCCACCACCTTCCCGGCTCCGCACTTGCTAGCAAAGAAGTTCTGTATGCTGTTCCCGCTCATGTCAAGGTTGGCTCCCTGGCTCTTCAGCTCACCTGAGAGCGAGAACCTCTCATTATTGTTGGTCCAGAACTCCAGCCTTCCATCGGTATCCGAGTGGAGCCCTGTGTCGGTATCGCCGACCGCAACGGCTATCTGCGGCGTTCCCCCGAAGCCGTGGTTATCCGCATAGATGTTCGCGTTCACGTCGAGGTTGCCGCTCATCGAGTCGCCGGTCTGCTCTACGAAGGTGTTGTTCGCGGTGCTCTCGGTGTAGTACCTGTTATCTAGATCTGTGGTCCTGATAGTTGTCGTGTGGCCCATACCATCAACGTCGATGCCCTGTACCACGCTGCCCCCGCTCTGTGATATGTCTGACTGCGTTGATGTGTCCGAGTGCTGGACCTGGTCCGAGCTGACCGTCAGCCCTGTACCAGTGTTCACCACAGTGTTGTCGCTGGATGTCCCGAGCCCAGGGCCAGCGTTTATGCTGACCGCGACATCGCTGTCGCTGCCAGGCAGCACGTTATCCGCGCCGCCGCCGAGACCTGAGCCCGCGACAAGGTCCTTGTTCACGCTGTTCGTGGTGTCGGTCTCGTAGTAATCCTTTATCACCGCGTCGTTGCTGGTATCGGAGATGTCTATCCGGTGCTCGGTGAAGCTGGACGCTGATGAGGAGCCGTTGACCTCGGAGAGCGTCTGTATTTCGTTGTTCTGGGAGGAGTCGCCGACGTTGTCGGTGGCGGGCTGCCAGTTGCTTCCATCCCATTCAAGCGCCTGGCCTGAGGAGGCGCCTTCCTGTGAGATGGCCTCTGCCTGGACTGTTCCGGAGGTGCCGACTGTCAGGCTGTCAGCTGCCTCGCTGTCCTGGATGGTTCCGTCCGCGAGCGCATCGAGGTTCGATTCTGTGAACTCTGTTCCGGCAAGTGTGAGGCTTCCCGAGAAGTAGGCATCGCGCCATCTTCGAGACGAAGAGCCGATGTCGAACGTCGCATCGTATCCCTGCGGAGGCAGAATCGAGCCGTTGACGTTCAGGTTATTGACGTTCGTATTCGTGATGTTGCCCCAGACATCGAGGTCTCCCCTTACCCTGAGGTCGCCGTTGACGTCCATCAGCTCCTGCGGGTTGTTTGTGCCGACCCCGACGTTGCCGGAGGTGTCGACATACAGGCCCTCGTTGTCCCCGTCGTTCGAGACCCAGTATCCGTTCATCTGCAGGTTGGTGTCCGCCGCGCCGACGTCAGCGAGCGAGATATCGCTCTGCGCCATCGCGACGTCACCCCAGTTGATGTTGGCGAGCTGCACCCCGTCGAGAGTATCCGCGTCCAGGCCGCTGCCCGAACCCTCGCTAACCGCGAGGGTGCCGGAGCTGTACGTCAGCTGGTTGCCGGCGACCGCCGAATCAAGACTGAGAGACACATCAGAATCGGCACCGGTTAATACGTTGTTAGCGCCTCCTGTGAGTCCGCTTCCGGCCACTATATCCTTCGCCACCTGGACTCCGATCTGGACATTACCTCCATTATCAGTATAGGTGAGCGGTGCTGCAGTTCTCAAAACACCTGAACCCGAGCCGGCACCGATGTAACCCGGTGAGGCCGATGAATCGACCGCCACCTGCTCGTCGCTGTTCGCATCGCTGCTGTCCACGTAGTTTTTGGTCGCGGCGTCGCTACCCGCACTCGGAGTCGGGAGCCCTGTGATGGTGTTGGAGTTCATGTCTATCCTGTTGCCTACCTCGATGAGGTCGTCACCCGTACCGTCCTCTATCCTCGCCAAATTCAGCGTTTCAAGGCCTGTTATAGTCCCCCCGGAGACATCCAGGTTGCCACCGACCGTCACGTTTCCTGTGGTTTCAAGGTCGGAGTCTATTCCCACTTGGCCCGTCGGCTGCAGCACTATATCGGTAGGTGACGCAGAGGATGTCTGCAGGTACATCGTCGAGTAAGATTCGATGGTGTTGGTCGAGGTATCCGTCATCTCTATACCGCTAGAGACCGATAGCGGGCCGGAAGACTCCACGGATAACGGCTGGTAGATACTGACCCCCGACGAGGTGAAGTTGGCGACATCCGTGATATTCAGCGCGCTGATATCCCTTATCGCCTGGCCGCCTCCAGCGCTACCGCGAGAAAGCACGTCCTGCAGGTTCTGGTTATCACTGATAGTGTTATCCGACGTGTCGACGTACTGCTTCGGGACTGCGTCATACGGATCGCTCGGCGAGCCGACATCCGTGATGGTGTTGTTGTCCATCTGGAGGTTGCCGTTCGGGATTTCAACATTTGGACTTGCTCCATTTGATGTCACCTGCAGTCCTGTGACGAAAGAATCTCCAGCTGAGTCTAGAGTTTGAAGTTTGATATTTCCTTCCGTGGATTCTGTTGAGCCCCTATTCGCATGAATTATGAAGTCCTGATTCCGGCCACCTGCCAACTCACCGGCCTCAATATTAACCACTGCAGGATTAGCCATCACTTCAAGTGAAGTAACGCCATTAGCATTGACAAGGTCAATATTGTCTCCTCCTCCACCGCTCATCGTGATTTTGGAACTTGATCCAGAATCAACTAATGCTCCACTAACACTAAGATCGCCGTTCGGTATCTGGACGTTGCCGCCGTCCATGGCGCGGAGGACGTTGTTGTTGGAGGTGTCGCGGAGGTTGATGTTACCGCTGTTGAACTGGATGTCCTGTCCGCTTCCGCCCTGCAGCGCGTTGATGCTGTTGATGTTGTTCGAGCCGATGTCGAGGTTGCCAGACAGTGATGCGCCGCCGTTGACGTCGAGCGCAGAGCTTGGGGTATTTGTCCCTATGCCGAGGCGTGTCTCCGAGTTGTTCCAGTACAGGTTGCTGGAGCCTGTGACGTTTTCGCTGTCGATGAAGAAGGCGACCTGGCCCTTCGAGGCGCCAGTAGTCTCAACCGTTCCTCCCGGGTTGAGTGAGGTGCAGCCGATAGTGTCGCCGACGACCTGCACCGCCTCGTCACTGGCGCAGCCCGCAGGATAGTTGGTCAGGTTTGTCCAGCCGAGGGTAGCGGAGCCGATGTTCGTGAGCGAGTTGCCCTGCATGTTCACGTTCCCTCCTACCGAGAAGCCGTCATTAACCGCGTCCAGGTTGCTTATGGAGAACTCCGAGC
>JBDGRE010000010.1:0-74523 GCA_042218325.1 Candidatus Nanohaloarchaea archaeon | reverse complement strand
CCTACCGAGAAGCCGTCATTAACCGCGTCCAGGTTGCTTATGGAGAACTCCGAGCCGTCATTGCTCTGTATGCTGTTGCCGTTCATCTCGAAGTTGCTCTGCACATCTATCTCCGCTCCGCTGCCGTCACGCAAGTTCGAGAACGAGGCGGTGCCGCCCTGGATATAGTTGTCGCTGGAAGTAAAGGTACCGGAGGTCGAAAGACCGCCGACCGAGAGGAGATTGTTGCCAGCCATATTTATCGTCTGGTTCGCGAGGTTCCCGGCCTGTAAAGTGGCGTTAAGAGACTCGGTCGACAGGCCTGAGGCCGGATCAACGCAGCTGTATGACCCGTCCGCGTTGATTCCCTGTATTACCTGGTCGCCGCTGCATGCGGAGGCGAAAAAGCTGTCGATGCTGGCCGGGTTGCGGAGCGCGTTGCCGTTGAGGTACAGGTCCCCGTTCAGGACATTCTTCTCCCCGGTCTCATTGACCACGAAGAGATCGTTCCCGGACGAATCCTGGATCACGAAGTCCTTTGCAACCGCATGACCGGCCAGGAGTAGTACTGCGGCCTCTAGTATCACGAGCTTTTCTCTATCCACTGCCAAGAGTCACCACCATATCGCCGTTGGAGTTGACCTCCATCGTAGTACCCGAGTTCGAAACCGACGCGGTTCCATCGACATCAAGATCCTCCTGCGGACTGCTCGTGCCGACACCGACCTTGCCAGCTCCCTGCACCTGATTCCCGTTCATCTCCACACTGTCATCCACAGAGATATCGTTCCCGCCGCCGTCGATGGATGCCACTTCGTTTATGTTGTTGTTATTCATGTTGAGGTTGCCGCTGGGGATGTTAACCTCCCCCCCACTTTCGACATTGAAGTGTTCGTCTCCGTCGTCATCAGTGACAGCAAATTTATCCTCCACACTATTACTATTGATTTGAATAGCGATACTGCGGGCGCTTGGACCGCTAATAACCCCTGCATCTGCGCTCAACTGAGAATAAGATTCAACGTTTCCCTCTATAGTTAGTGACTTACCTTGGGCGCCTGTGATTGAGACTCTCGTACTACTAGTACCTCCCGTCACCCTAAAGTTGCCGTTCGGTATCTCGACGTTCCCGCCTTCGTCGAACCGGGCCACATCCTGATTATTTGTGGAGTCGACCACGCTGACGGTTCCCCCTCCGGTCAATAAGTCGTTCCCGTTCATGTTGATGTCGAAGCTGCCGGTGGAGTTGCCCTGGCCGAGAACATCCTCCAGGTTCTGGTCATCGCTTATCGTATTGTCGCTGTCATCCACGTAGGACTTGTTGACGGCGTCACCGGCCGAGTTCGATACGACGTTCTGTACCTGATTGCCATTCATATCAAGTGAGGTGGTTGCAGGGTCGAGGTCTGCTACATCCACGTCTCCCTGTGCCATCGCGACGTCACCCCAGTTGATGTTGGCGAGCTGTACCCCGTCGAGAGTATCCGCGTCCAGCCCCGAACCGGAGCCTTCATCGACGGCGAGAGCTCCCGAGCTGAGCGAGAGCTGGTTGCCGGCTACGGAAGAGCCAAGTTCGGTGCCGCTCGCAGTTACAGCGCCTGAAGCAAGTTCGTCGCTCCCTATACCCCCAGAAGCAACTGCGTACTGGTTCCCGCTGATGACTATCGCGTTGCCGGGGTCGCTGATGTTGACGCCGTCCACCTCTCCCGGGTCCAGAACGGGGTTCTGGTTGAGCGAGAGCCCGCCGTTCCTTACCTCGATTCCTCCGCTCTTCAGCACGTTGAGGCGCTGGTTGCCGTTGTACAGTAGCTGTAGGTCGCCGCCGCTCTCGGTGATGTTGAACCGGGCCGCGTCGCCGTTGTTGTCCGCAAACTGCACGCGGCGCAGCCGTTTCAGGTCTTCCTGGCTCATATCGATGTTGAAGTCGCCGGCGGAGTTGCCCTGGCCAAGAACATCCTGCAGGTTCTGGTCATCGCTGACAGTATTATCACTACTATCCACATACTGCTTATTGGCGGCGTCGAACGGGTCATCAGGAGAGGCGATATCTGTTATGGTGTTGTTCTCCAAGCTGAGGTTGCCATTCGGTATCCTGACGTTCATGTTGCTGCCGTCAGCCACAAGAATGTTTGATCCTCCTCCTGCCTGAAGCCTGACGCCTCGACTGGTGGTGGCGCCCCGAATCTGTGCGGAGCCGCCTCCCCAGGTTCCGAACTGTACGCCGTTGACCATCAGGTAATTGCCGTCGTTCTGCATTATTAGGTTGCCGCTGGAGTCGAACTCCGTACCTCCACTCCCGATACTCACTATCCTATTCCCGGACATATCTAAATCACCATTTGGCACTGCGACGCTTGATCCGCCGGAAGCGTTCATCCTGATGATGTCGTTGCCGGTTACAGGGTTCCGTATGTCGAGAGGCCCGGTGTTCGCGAACTCCAGCATGTCGGTGCCAGTGTGGCTGCTTCTCAGGCTTATCTGGTCGTCGACCCCTCCACGACCGCTGATGACGAAGTCGTTGGAGGTGCCAGAAATGCTTGTTACCCGGCTTATGGGGTTCACTGCCATATCCAGTCCCGAGTATATCTCTACCTGGCCCTGGTTACCAATGTTCATGTAACGCGTCCCTCCTGCCCTAAAACCGATTTCTCCACTTGATGGTTCGTAAATCCGCCCTCCGTTCTCGAGCTTTATTCTATCGATGTTCGTGATATTGTTGCTGTTTAAATCCAAATTTGTTCCCCCATCCAGACCTATATCGACTTCCCGCGCTCCATGACTGACCTGGAAACGTGTAGGATGCGGAGTTCCGCCCGCAGTATCTCTAACTTGGAATTCTCGATTGATATTTATCCTGACATCTCCAGAACCTGAACCAGAATCCGTACCCCCACTGGTGCCTATAAGAGTAGCAGCATTACTCGTTTGACCTATCAGGTTAACCAGATTCCCATCTGCGTCCCTGCCCTGAAGGAAATTGCTGTTCTGCATCTCAATATTTCCATTCCTTACTTCGATTCCTCCGCTCTTCAGCACGTTGAGGCGCTGGTTGCCGTTGTACAGTAGCTGTAGGTCGCCGCCGCTCTCGGTGATGTTGAACCGGGCCGCGTCGCCGTTGTTGTCCGCAAACTGCACGCGGCGCAGCCGTTTCAGGTCTTCCTGGCTCATATCGATGTTGAAGTCGCCGGCGGAGTTGCCCTGGCCAAGAACATCCTGCAGGTTCTGGTCATCACTTATCGTGTCGTCGTTGTCATCGACGTAAGACTTGTTGACCGCGTCGTACTGGTGGGTCGCCGGGCCTACCATGTGGATGGTGTTGCCCGAGGCGTTCATGGAGTCGGTCAGGTCGATGCCGTTGATAGTAAGTCTCGAGGTGTCGCTCAGCTCGTCGTCGGCTATCGCACCCGTGGGTATGACGTACTGGCTGCCGGAAATCGAGATGCCGTTGCCAGGATTGTCGAGGTCCACGCCGTCCGTGTTGCCGGGGTTGACTATGTTGTTACCCTTGAGGTCGATGCTGCTGCCGAAGCCGACACTGTTCGAGCCGTTGCTTATCTCGTTCACGTTAAGTATATCCTGGCCGTTCATGTCGACGTTGAAGCTGCCGGCAGAGTTATCCTGGCCGAGCACATCAGCGAAGTCCTGGTCATCAGCAAGTGTATCATCGTTGTTGTCCACGTAGGATTTGTTGACAGCGTCCCCTGGACCCTGCGAGGTTATGTTGGTTATACGGTTGCCGTTCATGTCGAGGTCACCGGTCAGGTTGTCGCCGGTCTCGTTGACGTAGAGGTTCGCGGTCTCGCCCACTACCGAGGCGCAGCCGTAGCTGCCGTCAGCGTTTATCTGGTCGATCATCTGGCCGTCAGGACAAGCCGAGGAGAAGAAACCGTTTATCGAGTTGCCGTTCAGGTTCAGGTCCGAGTTCCTGACATCCCACTCGTTGTTCGCTGCATCCCACTCCAGGATGTTGACGTTTCCAGGGTCCTGGATCGATGTGCCATCGATCTGCAGCCCGTTCCTCAGCCGCAGTTCAGAGACGTTGAAGATAGCCCTGTCCGACATATTAAGAGCCTCGTCGACAGGATATATCTGGCTGAGAGGGTGTCGTGGCTCGTTGGTCGCCGCAGCTGCTGTAGCTACAGAGAAAATCAGAACCGAAATCAGCAGTAAAGGTTTTCTCATCTGGTAGGCGCCTTGAACAGAGGTTTCCCTGACTTGAATAAAAAGCTTCAGGTGGCGCCATTGAAGCCCTCTGAGCGCTAGCTTGAGCTGCTGTTGAAACTGTAGCTGCAGCCGGTGAACTGTACAAGCTGCTGCGGTGTCTGGACGCCCTGCCTGACCGACCCGTTGTAGTAGAAGGCCGGCACCCTCTGGATGCCTATCTGGGCTGCCTGCTGGAGCACTTGCTGGTTGTTGATATCAGCGTAGATACCGGAAACATACCTCTGGCCGCCGAGCAGCTGTATCTGCGCCTGGGTCTCCCGCTGCGAGATATTTCCGAACATCACGACATTCCTCTGCTGCATGCAGCTGGAGAGCGTGCTCCTGGCGTTCGCCAGCCGCCGTGTCTGGTCAAGACTCGAGACAGAGGTCGCGACGGTCGAACCGTCCTGGGTGACGTAGAAAGTCGAGACTTGGTTGTTCTGGCCCCGGACGTTGACCACGTACAGTCCGCTCCGCTTCTCGACGTTGAGAAGCTCAAGGTCCTGGCCGGTCTGGGCTTCAAGGGTCGAGACAACCTCCTGCCCGGCCTGCTGCTTCGAGACCTTGTCGAGGTTCATACCCAGAAAAGTCAGGCCTGCACCTACCAGAAGGCCAGCTACCAGAAAAGAGACGAGTGCCTGCCTGCGGGAAAGGTTCGAGAGCTCCAAGTCCACCATAGTCGAGTATTCCACGGCCGACGTTTTTAACGTCTTCGTGCACCGCGATTTAATAACAAGAGAAGCGGATTAAAACCGTATGAGGAAGGCCTTCCTGCTCCTGTTGCTCGGAATTTTCGCGGGTTCAGCCGGGGCCAGCAGCCTGAATTCTACTATCCAGCCCAGCTGCCCGCAGGACTACGAGCCGGTTATATCGATGCCGGGAAAAGCCGTGGAGTACGGCAACCCGGGCCCACCCGGGATGTACAGCCAGAACCTCTGCGTTAAAGGTATAATAGAGGCGAAAGTAGCTTCCTCCTGCACAAAGAACGCCGGCTTCTACCTCTCCGAGAACAACAGCGCTGCACATCTCTCCCAGTTCTCCAGCTACAAGGTGCCCGTATGCACCGGCAGGATGGTCACAAGCGTAAGAGACTCCTGCCCGTCGAACAAGACCACACTGATGTCCGTTTCCAGCCAGACGAACGCCCACGTCGCGGAACCAGGTTTCTACGACCAGCAGATCTGCGGCTTCTTCGCCGCACCGGAGAACATCACGATGGAGATGGAGTTCAACCTGACCTCATCCGACACCGTCTATATAGATGACACCCGTGTCGGGCAGGAGGAGATAAGACTGGCAGAATACCCGTATATAGTCTCTGAAGGCGGCGGGTCAGTGGCGGGCATCGTCGCCCCTAACATGATACGCGCGGAGAGAAAACTCCAGGGCGAGAACAGGCTGGTGATGGAAAGAGAGGACGGGAGCTTCTACCTTCCATTCACCCGTGGAGGCCACGAGAACATCGAGGACGACCAGGCCGACGTGCTCGGGAACAGCTTCGAGGCCCGGCTGGAGGCAAGCTTCGCCTTCTTCACGCCCGAAGAGGCGACTGTAAGGACTGCGCTTGAAACACCCGGACTCGACGTAAAATCCGGGCTGGAGCTGGGGCAGGGCTCACACACGCTGGAGATAACGAAAACCGGAGAGAACGCCATCAGCATAGAGGAGAGATGAGCAAGGGCCAGGCCATAAACATCGACTTCACCGTCGGTCTTGGCCTTTTCCTCGTATCGATTCTCGGAGGCCTCCTGTTCGTCGCCAACTCGAACATGGGAGAGAGCGGCGTCACAGAGGCCAGGCAGAAAGCCTCACTTGTGCAGCAGAAGCTCGAAGAGCAGACCTACTACCGCGGGGAACAGGCACCCCTGATAGTCAGGACCCCTTCGGAGACAGGAAGGATACCGGTCGACCGCAGCTACGTCTTCCCGGAAGAAGCCTATGCCGGGACAGGTTCGATGGACATACCTGCCGACATCGACATAGGTCAGGACCGTGTCGTGACCGTGGTAGACGGGAGAAACTCGACGCACCAGCTCAACTACTTCTACACCTCGAACTCGAACATCAGCTACTCTAACAACATAGAAACCGGTACCTGGATGAACAACTCCATGGTATCCGTGAAACCCGGCTCGCCCGGCCTCCAGTCCCTCGGGGTCAACGGGAACGAGATACTGGAGCCGAGCGCGGACCTCAACGGCGACACTTTCACGGTCAGCGAGGACGAGCTGCACACATCGACGCTCTCCGGCGACCTGAAACTGTACAACGGCTCCCGCGAACTGATACTCGAGAACCCGGGAACCGTGACCTTCGACATGAAGAACTTCACCACTCTCTACTGGCACCGCGACGGCTCCACCACGGAACTCACCGGAACAGGCACCTTCAAGTCAGGCACCACGTCGGCATTCACGGTCGCATCCGGCTACGGTGTCACGTTCCTCGGAGACGAACTCGACGCGACCGTATCTAAACCCGATTCCTCGACGGTCCGTGCCTCAATCGACGCGCCGCGGCTGAGAATCAGGCTGCAGACAGACCCCATAGAACCCATTCACGAATTCATCGCCTACCAGGCGGATGACAGCGACCTTGACTACCAGTACTCGAACCAGGACGGGAGCTTCGGGACGATAGAGTCCTTCGGCGACTCCTACTCCGATTCCAACACGGACGGCGGTATAG
This sequence comes from Candidatus Nanohaloarchaea archaeon, assembly GCA_042218325.1. GTDB lineage: Archaea > Nanohalarchaeota > Nanosalinia > Nanosalinales > Nanosalinaceae > JALDAJ01. Next base: position 67,653 of record JBDGRE010000010.1, on the reverse strand, counting down.
TTATCGCTGACTTCACAGGCGACGGATACTACGATATAGCTCACGCAAACTCCGGCAATCCCGACGGGGGACAGAACGTATATATCTGGCGAAACGTCGCCGACACACCCCCCTCCAGACCGGAGCTTGCAGCCACAACGCCATCAGGATCGGGGAACTTCCAAGGCATGACACCTGGAGACTTCGACAGCGACGGAGACCAGGACATAGTAGTTGTCAGCGGATGCTGTGGCAAGTCGCCTACCTGGCTTGTGGAGAACACTGCATCAGGATGGACTGAGACAGAACTTGGTTCCAGCATGGTGGCTCGTGATGTTGTATCCGCCGACTTCAACGAGGATGGCTGCGAAGACCTTATAGGTGGGAGCAACGGCGACGCGAGCTTCTGGCCTGGGCGGTGCGACGGCACGTTCGGGTCACCCACCGTGGTCTCCAACCTAGGCGACAACAACTATCTTGCGGAGGCAGACTTCAACAGCGACGGCCATAAGGACTTCGCAGTGAATCCCGAGGGCAACGGCTCCATCAACCTTTACTTAGGAGAGGGGGACGGGGCCTTTCAGAGAGATAACGTGGTGTACACGACCAATGGCCATATCGGGCTTGATGCTGGCGATGTCGACCATGATGGCGATCAAGACCTTGTTGGCTGCGTCCACAACAACGGCGGCTCCGCGGTAAGCAGCAACCACGGCTTCTACATAGAGAATGTTGAAAGAGGGAATTTCTCCAGCCCTGTTGACCTCGGAGGTGTAGGCGGAAACTGTATTGGCGCCGCCTTCCCCCAAGATGCTTACAATGATGACGCGCACAACAGAATCCAGCTGTTTGAAGAGGGAAATATAGCATTCGGGGCCGAGAAAAAGCTCCGAGGCGCCTCCCGCGGAGGGATAGAGCGGCTTGAAAACATCGCGAAGAGGAAGTTCGAGAACCTTATAGGACTCGAAGACTTCGACTACAACATCGTATACGGGGAAGACATCAACCTCAGGGAACTCGCGTATACAGTGGCCTCCCAGAGCGACTGGAACGCCGGCAGCTTCAACCTCAGCTCCGCCGACAGGAAAGACAACTCCGGCGACCTCGGCATCGGCTACAGGAACGGGACCGACGGAGACAACCTGATAGGATACTGGAGGATGGACGCTAATGTCGCGGGAGATGGCGGAACTGTCACCGATTATTCCGGAGAGAGCAATAACGGCATAACCAAGAACGGTATAGAATCTAAAGATAAGGGGGTATATAGCACATCCTACATGTTTGATGGATCACATATCGACGTGAATAGCCCTTCATCGCTCCCCACTGGAAACTCTGCATTCACCACCTCGTTCTGGATAAAGGATCTGGGAAGCAATGAGGGCGATGGAATTATCCATTGGGGTTCAAATAGTGGTAACTCTGCGAGCGGGCAAGAAATACGAAACGGAGGATGGCAACATTACTTCTACAGTAATGACCTTAACTGCTACGGAATCGGACTAGAAGACGGTCGATGGCATTTAGCAGTCGTCAGATTCAACCCACTACAGAATAATAGATCGATGTTTCTAGATGGTGAGCTTAAATGCTCCGACAGTCCTGGCGATGTGAGTGTGGATTATTCCGAAATCCAAATTGGAAATGGGGATTCCAGTGGAGTGCTAAATAATGCCAAGCTGGATGAAATAAGAATCTACAACCGCTCTCTCTCGACCTCCGAAATCCAGCAACTTTACTTCGATGGCCGTGACGGAACTTTCAACGGCGGCTATACCAGCCGCAGAATCGACAACTCGGCGCTGACAGAGTGGAGAAAGCTACAGGTAAATGCGTCAGTTCCTCCTGATACCGGCGTGACTGCGACCTTCCAAGCGATTTCCGGTGCTGGCGGTACGAGAGATACACAGGTCGTCAGTATCCAGAACGGGCTGAACAACTACTCTTTGAGCGTCGAGGACACCGAGGACGCACGGGTGTCTTTCAGCGGCACCAGCACTAACGTTACGAGGACGTGGGAGATAATGAGTTACAGGGTCTTCCACGAGGAAAGCAAATCGCTGCTGGACCGCGGCTCCCCGATACCGTACCAGACCGTAGTCGTCTCCGACCGGCCTTCGGTGCTGCTGGGCCGGTACGGTAACTATTCAAGGATAGAGAACAGGGTGGCACTATGGCGTTAAGGAGGAGAAAGGGTTTTGTCTACACGCTCGAGGCCATAATCGCGTCCACGTTCTTCCTGGCGGTGGTGACTACCGTGGTGCCGGGCAGCGAGCCTGCGAACACACGGGCGGTGCAGGAGACGACGCGCTCCGCTCTGAGCTCTCTCGACAAGACCGGGGCTTTGAGGGACGACATGTCTCCACCTGTCCTGAGGGCCGAGCTGGAGCCTTTCGTGCCGCCGGGATACAACCACTCGGTCAGGATTACCGAGGTGGATACAGAGAGACGGAGGTTCAGCTCGCCGCAGCAGTTCTATTTCGATAAAAGCGGAGGTTACGTGGAGATGCAGCTGTGGCTGGAGAACGCCCAGAACCTCAATGTCACCTTTGCCGGCGAGAAAGTGATAGAGGACCGCGACACCGCAGGGTACACCGGCGTAGCGCTTTCCGGTGGGGAGGGCTTCCTCAACTTCACCGGGACAGGCAGCGGAGAGTTCGAGTTCGACTCTTACACCCGGAAGGGCGGAGTCCCGTCCGGCGAGAATATCAAGACCGTGAGCTACATAGTGGCGGGAGAAAATCTTACAGAGATCAAGGTTTTCCTGTGGTCGAGATGAGTAGGAAGGGACAGAGCTTCGTGATCGGGGCGATCATTTTCTCGCTGCTCGTCGTGCTGGTCTACCTGAACACCGGCCCGGAACTAATAAACCCCGGATCCAGTACCAAGGGGTTCTTCAGCCAGTCACTGAAAGAGTCAAGCAGCGCGTTCAACGACGCCCTCGAGGACAACCGGTCCGCCAGGTACACCGCGAGACGGATGCAGAGTTACGACAGGTTCATCGAAAGGACCGCGAAAGAAAAGGGCATAACCTACACGAGCTACACGCTCGTGCTGCTGCCGGGTGAGGGCGAGGCGGGTTTCGTCAACCAGTACACCAGGTCGCTAGAGGCCCGGCTGAAGACAGGCGGCGGCTGGAAAAACGAGACCGTGGCCCCGGGACAGTCCTTTTACACCTCTTTCAGCCCCGGCCTCCAGCACTTCCACCTCGAGATCAAGGGGAGGAACGAGACTTACTCCCTCGACGCCGCGACACCGAGGATAGTGAAGCACTCGATGATGGAGTCTTCGGGCGTGACCTGGGAGAACACGCTGGTAGGATAACCATTTAAGCCCGCGAGGGAAAATCTTATGACATGGGAAAAGGAGTTTCCGAGGTCGCGACCGCCGCGCTGTATGTGGGCGTGACGGTCACTGCGATATCAGTGGCGCTGACCACGGGGCTCCCGGCGCTGGAGAACATGCAGGAGGCGGCTTCCATACGCAAGGCGCAGTCTTTCATGCAGGAGCTCGACTCCAACGTACAGGAGGTCGTATCCGAGGGAGAGGGCTCGACGAGAACTATACGGGTCAACTTCGACCGCGGCCGGCTCTACTTCGACAACGAGACCGACTCGCTGGTCTACGAGCTCCAGACCGATGCACGGGTCATATCACCTCAGGCGACGAGGAGAACGGGAAACGTGATACTCAGCTCCAACGCCGACGTGACCGTGAAAAACGCGACTATCGGCGGCACCGACTGCTACATGATGGAGAACGAGCACATCGAGGCCTGCATAAAGAAGATCGGCAGCCCGGACAGCTACAAGTCCATCAACACCTCGGAGCTGCTGGTGGAGTACAACTTCACCGAACCCTCACCCGATAAATCCCTGAACGCCGACATGTTCGTGAAGCTGAACGGCGTCAAGTCCACCGGGTGGGGTGATGGCTACACCACCCCCGAAACCTATGGGAGCTTCATAGGAACGGGCCGGGTCAGGGCCACGATAGTGTCCGACTACGGATACACCTACGACATCATCTTCTCGCTGCCGACAGGCTCCGACTTCCTCAAGGTCGACGTCCAGAACTTCCGGTGACCCTTCCAGGAGGCGAAACTGACTTAACATCAGGAAATCAAACAGCTCGCAGTTATCATGGTGCAGCCCGCGGTGTTCCAGCTGGCCATAGCATTCTGCGGCCTCGGCTTCCTGTATTACTTCGCCGACTCCCTCGACACCCCAGGAACCTGGTAGAACGAGAGCCAAGCTGATGGGCTGTCTAAGTTTCTACACGCTTTCACTTTTCGCCCTGCTTATACCTGCCACCACCAGACAGGCCTAACGGCTGCTCGGCGTATACATTCCGCCGCTGCAGGTCTGGTTCGAAGCCCTGACAATGGGTTTTCTCGTATCCGCGATGTGGGGCGCCTTCAGCTCAGAATCCTGACCATCAACAGACTCCCAACGGAAGCAGCTAAGAAGACAGCGATGAAAGAACTTCTCAGGCTGAAAAAGTACCGGGAGCATAGAAGCAGCAAGATAGTCACCAATGTGCCCAGCGAAAAGCAAATCCTCTTGAGAGTGTTGAAAGCCAGCGACCCGTACATCTCCGCCTCGTCCGCGAACCGGGCGTAGACCGGTACATGGTACACCTGAAAAAATATACCGGAGATAAAGGATACCGCAAAAGCCTGGAATGGAGTGACTACCAGGCCTCTCGCGACGTACATGGCGGCTGCGCCAAGACCTCCAGCAGACACCAGCAGGTTTCGCTCCCCGTTCGAATCAGCCTTTCCAGCCAGGAGTCCGGTGAGCACGAATCCAAGGCTTCCCAGCGCGTTCGCCGCTCCCACGTCGAGGGCTCCGCCCACAAGCAGGAAAACGAACATGCCGAAGACCCCCACACTCGAGGCAGCCTGGACACCTCTTATTACGAAAACAGGCACCATGCGGCGTTTCTCCCGCGAGAGTATTTCTCCAAAACGGTAGCTCTTACCTGTACCTCTATTCACCCAGAGTAGCGGCACTCCAGAGAGAAGGAGCAGCACCACCGACACCGAAACTAGCACGGCAAATCCAAGGCTCGCGAACACCACGCCTCCAGCCAGAGGGCCCAGGATTCTCGATACTTTCGGAAGGCTCAGAATCTTCCCCGAGGCCATCGACCTCCGGTCGCCATCAGAATCCGCGGCGAAAGCCGCGTCAAGCCCTATCCAGTGGAAGAGGTTTCCGATGCCGTAAAGTAATCCGGAGGTCACAACCACGAGGAGAGAAAGCTCGAAACTCCTGACCAGAAGAAGCCCGGGAACCAGAAAGATATACGACGCGAAAAGGCTGCTCCTGAGCCCCTTCGAGTGGATGACCCGGGATACGGGTAGCGAGAGAAGGACGCCTGTAAGACCGGATACACCTATGAAAAGAGCCGCCAGGCCGAGCCCATGGCCCTGCGACAGGATGTAGACCGGTATGAAAACCCCGATGAGCGATATAGCGGAATTTTTCAGAAACTCGTATATTAAAAGGCCGTTGACGCTTTTCCGGGACACAGTAGGAAAGCTTCGCAGCAGGAAATATTAAATCTGGCCCGGAATCTTGACCCAGCCGATGATGGTCTTCACCCACCTGATGGTTTCTCTCCTGCTTTACGAATGGTTTCCTGTCGCCGGGGCAGGGATACCTGTTCTGACCGCGCTGATAACCGGAAGCCTGTTTCCCGACCTGGACATGAAGAGAAGACACCGGAGAGACCTACACTACCCAGTTATTTACCCGGTGCTGACAGCCTTCTCATTCCTGGCAGGAAACGCGGTCGCCAAGGCTTTCTTCCTAGCCGCATCCGCTCACTGCCTGATGGATATACTCGGAAACGACGTTGACGTATATACGGGAGAAGGCAGAGAAGACAGTGAGAAAGGTGCCGTCTTCAACCACCTGACCCAGAAGTGGATCGACGGCAGATATCTCGTCAAAATAGATGGCGGCGCCAGAGACCTCGGGATGCTTGCCTCTCTTGTCCTACTCCACCTCCTGTACGCCGAGCCTCCCCTCGTGTACCTGGGACCAGCGGCCTTCGCCCTAGGAGCGGTTTACAACCTGATAAGAGAGGACGTTGAACGGATATTCCCCGACATCCTGCTCAGATAAAAACGTTCAAGATAGATTGCCGTACATGGACTACGTACACAAGGACGGCAGGATAATAGCCCGGCTCGACCCGGGCGACAAGGTCATCAAGAAAATCAGGGAGCTGCGAGAAAAGGAAGATATCGAGAACGGGTTCTTCTACGGTATAGGCGCGGTCGACGAGGTCACGCTCGGCCACTACGACGTCGAAGAGCAGGACTACAGAGAGAAAGAGTTCGAGCAGCAGTTCGAGGTCACCTCGTTCTCAGGCAACATCAGCCCGGACAAGGTCCACGCGCACATCCAGCTCGGCAAACGGGACTTCAGCAGCATCGGCGGCCACTGCTCCTCGGCAAAGGTCTCGGGAACCTTCGAAATCATAATCTTCCTCGGCGAGACACCGCTGGAGCACGAGCTTGACGAGAGAACCGGACTCGACGTCTTCGACCTCTGATCACCGGCGGTCCGTGGTGCAGGACCGTCAAGCTCCATCTCTCCGGCCTCGTACCACATCTCCGCAAGCACACTCCTCTCCGCCCGGTCGGTCGAGGCGGCTTCAAGGCGTTCCATGTAATCCTGCTTGAGCTCTTCCATCTCGCTGTAACCCGGCGAAGGGACCTGTGAGAGATTCTCGCAGCCCTCCCTGCCGGGCTCCCAGTGTCTTTCCTCGAAGTCCGGGGCCGTCATCTTTACCAGGGACTCGTAGCACTCGACACCACCGGTCACGAACTCGTCCTCACCTGCGGTCGGCATCGAGAGATACAGCTCTTTGTCGCCCCGGGCCCGGATTTCGCACCTGCCTTCTTCATCATCGAACGGGCCGTAGCCGAAATGCGAACTCACGGTGACCTCTACCTGCTCTTCTTCTTCCGCGGACGGGAGCTTCCTCAGGTCATCCGTCATATCGAACCATATTTTACTATCTGTCAGTTACAACATATAAACAGGATTGTGGAGGAGGTCAACAGAGCCCGATACATCCAAGAGATTTTTTATTCCAGGTCGCCAAAAAGGCGACAGGAAGCGGATAGCAGTGTTCTCTCTGATCAAGGATATACTCGGAAGCGGGGGAAAACTCCCAGTAACTCTGTCAGATTGCAGGACCGTCAACAACTGGTCTACTAGATTCAGTGAAGGAGACACGAAGGTCTGCTCTACCGACGTTAGTGACAAACCAAGATACGTCATAACGGACTCACATCAAGAACGGTACGCCGTCTATACAGAGAGTCTCTCGTCCTGTCTCGGAGTACTCCTGTTCGAGGAATCCGGCCAGAAAGCTGTGGCAGGACTGGCGCACGTCATGCCCACAGAATCAGGGCTTGTCTCCACCATGATAAAGGAACTCGACGCCGATTACAGGCCTTCAAGACTGAACGCAGTCATAGCGGTAGGAGACGACCCTGATCCCGGCACCTTCGAAAACACAGTGAAGCTCATGCTGCGGGCAGGAAACATATCGAAGAACCGGTTGAAAGTTGTCTACGGCGGACCCGGGAAGCCGTATTTCATGAACCAGAAAGGGAGAGGCATGACAGCATCGAAGATAGCATACGATACAAGGAGACACGACCTTAACATCGGAAAGGACTGAAAAACGGTGGCAGGGCCCGAATTTGAACGAAACTTCTAGAAGTTTCATCACTATGACCGGTTCCACCCGTCGACCAGCGGAGCTGGTCAGGCGCGCCGCACTGCGCCATATCAGGCGATTGGCAGGCCCGGATCTGAACATCGAAAACAAGTTTTCTCGGGCTTCGGCATCACGAAGTGATGGCAGGGCCCGGATTTGAACCGATATTCGGGCATATGCAATTGGAAGTTTCCGGAACCCAAACTCGGCCAAAAGCCATTAAAATACCACTAAACAATAACAACATATGAGAAAGGAAGTCCAGAAACTTCTTGAAATCAATTCCGATAACTTAGGCCGATTTAAGAGAGAGGACATTTTATCAGATACTGATGAGGGTTCTAGTAGTAAAAATTCTCCTAAGAAGGCAGACCATAGAGCCGAAGAGACACATACGGTAATCAAATTACCTGAAGAAGAACTTGGCCCGGTTTATGAAGCTATTGAAGAGGGCGTGGAGCATCTATTTGCTCTCGTCAAGGCGGATTCAGAGTATCAGTTCTCAGATTATAGATTTTCAGATATGAGTCATGGATTAGAGGGGCAGGAAGAAAGAGAGGTCTGTATCTCCGATATATTTAGAATAAATGTTGGAGATTCAATGTCTGTAGACCATCCTGGGCATAAAATAGATGCTTTAGCTGACATGGCCACCGAAATTGAGGGGGACTGGTATCTCGGTCATAACCATCCGGCTGGCAATCCCAATCCATCAGAAGCAGATAGGAACTCTAATCAGAAATATCTACGGAGATTACCAGGATACAGAGGCAAGCTAATTTTTGTTGAAGATTCAAATACTGAGGGCGGAATAAGTGCTCACGCTTTGGATAGTTTTGAGGAAGCTGAGATAACTGATGAAAATTATTCAAATTTAGATGCAAGGATGGAGTACTGGAGAGCAAAAAGAGACAATCAATTCGAATTTTGACTGGAAACTTTTCAACCACTTCAAAAGTTTCTGGCAGTTTCGTCATCCCTTAGAATTGTGGAGATTTGCAATTGGCAGGGCCCGGATTTGAACCGGGGTCCATGCCTCCCAAAGGCACGATGATAGTCCGAGCTACACCACCCCGCCGTTAAGTGATAAATCCAAGATTCCCTGTCATTCTTTTAAACTCGGCTCCCGGGACAGTCCCAGCAATGTAATACAAGAGTGCGCTATAACACCTTTCAGACCTTTCATGTATTACATACTACCGGTTCTCTATAGTTTATTAAGGTTTGAAACCGCGGGAAACTGTATGTATTCTGGAGAAATACAGCAGCAGCTCGAGGAGGAAGGTATAGAGGTCGGCGACCGTGTCAGTGTCGACGGCCACGAGGGAAGGCTGATGCCGAAGCCCGAGAGCGGCGACCCGGAGACCTTCGTGATAAAGCTTGAAAGCGGCTACAACATCGGCGTCAGGGGCGAGCCTGAGCTGGTGGAGAAACAGGAAAGCAGCGAGAGGGAGAAGCCGGATATAGAGCATGAAGAAGACAGGCCGGATATCCTGGTGCTGCACACCGGCGGAACGATCGCCTCCCGGGTATCCTACGAGGAAGGCGGTGTGAAAGCGTCCTACGAGCCGGAAGACCTTGTCCAGATGTATCCTGAACTCGACGAGGAAGTCAACCTGCATTCAGAGGTCGCAGCCCAGATAATGTCTGAGGACATGGAGCCAGGACACTGGCAGGATATCGCCAGGAAGATAGACGAGGTAAAAGATGATTACGATGGCATCATCATCGGCCATGGAACCGACACGATGGCGTATACAGGGGCTGCGTTGAGGCTCATGCTGAAAGGAATCGATACAGGTGTGCTGCTGGTAGGGGCACAGCGGTCGAGCGATAGGCCTTCAACGGATGCGACCATGAACCTGTACTGCGCTGGCAAGTTCCTGGCAGAGACCGATTTTAAGGGAGTCGGCATCTGCATGCACGGGTCCTCCAGCGACGACGAATGCCACATACTGAATTCGGCAAAGGCACGGAAGATGCACACTTCGCGGAGAGACGCGTTCCAGCCGATTAACTCGAAACCTCTGGGAAAGGTCAACTACCAGACTGGTGAAATCGAAACGGACTTCGAGGAAAGAAACGACGAGTACGAGTTCAGGCCGGAGCTGGATACCGATGTCGCCTACTTGAAGACTCGGCCAGGGATGAAGGTCGAGGAGTTCGAAACCGTGCTCGACCACGAACCCAGCGGCCTGATTATAGAGGGGACAGGGCTCGGCCACATGCCATCGCGACCGCAGGACGAGCATACAGAACACCACCAGGATATGCTGGAAAGAGTATCAGAGATAGCCGACGACGCTCTGACAGTCATGACCTCCCAGTGTGTCAACGGCCGCGTGGACATGAACGTATACGCCAACCAGCTCCGGGTAAAAAACGAGGGAGTAATCGGCGCCCGGGATATGCACCCGGAGCTGGCGTACGTCAAGATGATGTGGGCGCTCGGCCAGGCCTCGGGTGAGGATGCGGAGGAACTGTTCCGGAAAAACGTGAACGTGGAGATCAGCGAGAGGTCTCTCTACGGGAACTGAGTGTCATGGGCTCCCTTGAATACGTGGAAGCGGTCCTGAAGAAGGAGGAGTTGATGGATGAGGCCAGGTCCTACTATCTCGACCCGACAGAAGATACCAAGGACCCGGTAGAGCTCCTTCACAGGTACTCGGAAGATATAGGTACCGACTTCCCGGAGAATCTGGAGGAACAGGAGGAAAGATTCTATCTGCAGGGCGAGAAAGGATTACAGCGTTTCAGGGAAGCTCTCGACTACATAGCGATGGGGGCGTTGATGGATGACTGAGATATACGGGGTCACAGGGATGCCGCTCTCCGGCAAGACATTAGTCGCAGAGTTCATGGAGAACCAGGGCTACACCTTGCTCGATATGGGGGACGTGGTCAGGATAGAGATGGAAAGAAGGGGTATCGAACCGGGAAACGAGGGCGATTTCGTGAACTCGCTTCGTGACGAGCACGGGATGGACGCCATCGCGCAGCTTTCCACGCCTTACCTGCAGGAGGTGGCGGACGAAAAGGAAAAGATAGTTATCACCGGTATGCGCGGCTGGAGCGAGAAAGAGCGGTTCGAGAAAGAGCTGGACGAGGAGATAGAAGTCGTCGCCGTCTGGGCCTCCCGTGAAACCCGGAAGCAGCGCAGGGAGGACAGGAACCGGGAGGAGGACGTCAAAGGCCAGGATTTCCACGAGCGGGACCTCCGCGAGATCGACAACGGTGTCGGAAAGCTGCTCGCGCTTTCTGACCACATGATTAAAAACGATGGTATCTCGAAAGAAGAACTGCGGGAAGAGGTGAAGCAAGTTGTCTCTTGAACACAGGATAACCGGTGAAGCAGAAAGCTATGAATACAGCCGGGGTATGAGTGTACTGGCCCAGAGGATCACGTTTACCTTCGAAAACGCGCTTGCGGCCGAAGACATCTACGAGGGCATCAACAGCATCGCGGGCCGGGAGGTCGCGGACATAGACGGGCTCAGAAAGCTTTACGTGGAGCCCGGCTACGCCGATACCGCTGAGGAGATGGCAGATATGCTCACAGCCGGGGAGCCTGCCGAAGTCATAGAGGAGGAGCTAACATGACTGACTACGACGAGCTCGGATTCAGGTGCGGGATAGAGATACACCAGCAGCTCGCGACCTCGCAAAAACTTTTCTGCAGCTGCCCGGTAGAGCTGGAGGATACAGCGCCCGATGCGCAAGTCGAGCGGTTCCTGAAGGCTGTCGCCGGCGAGACAGGTGAAAAAGATGTCGCGGCGAGGGTCGAGGAGATGAAGTCCCGGAAGTTCGTATACAATTACTACGAGGACTGCAACTGCCTGGTCGAGCTGGACGAGGAGCCGCCGCACGAGCTCGACAGCGAGGCACTGGAGACGGCGCTGACGTTCGCGAGGATGGTCGACGCCGAGGTGCCGGAGGAGATACAGGTGATGCGGAAGCTGGTAGTCGACGGGTCGAACACTTCGGGCTTCCAGAGGACCGCTATGGTAGGCCTCTCGGGAGAACTGGAGACAGATACAGGAACCGTTGCCATAGAGGATATCGAGCTCGAGGAAGAGTCAGCCGGCATACATAGTAGAGAGGAAGATAAAGCGGTATACGACCTGAACCGGCTCGGCATCCCTCTCGTAGAGGTCGGGACCGACGCGTCGATCCAGAACCCGGAGCACGCACGGGAGGTCGCGATGGAGATCGGTATGCTGCTCCGGTCAACAGGTAAAGCCCGGAGAGGCCTGGGAACCATCAGACAGGACGTCAACGTATCGATAGAGGACGGCGCGAGAGTAGAGATCAAGGGCTTCCAGGACGTGGAGAACATCGATAAACTTATCGAGCTGGAGGTCGAACGGCAGAAGAACCTTGTCGAGCTCGGAGAAGAACTCGGCAACCCTGAAGTAGAGACACGGGATGTGACCGGCCTGTTCGAGGGCTCGAACAACCAGATAGTCTCGACAGTTGTCGAGAACGACGGCTCCGTACACGCACTGAAACTGCCCGGGCTGGCAGGAAAGATGAAAGAGGAGATCGCGGGAGACAGGTACCTCGCGCTGGAGCTGGTCGACTACGCCAGGAGTCGCGGCCTGAGAGGCATGATACATACTGACGAGGACCTCAAGAACTACAACCTGGACGACGAGTTCGACGAGCTGGCCGGGGAGATGGACTCGGAACCCGGTGACGTGCTGGCGATACTCGCAGGATCCTCCGGGAAGGCAGAAGAAGCCGCGAAAGCCGTGAAGCAGCGCGCAAGGCAGATCTACGCGGGCGAGGTCCCTGAAGAGACGCGGAACGCCAAGCAGGACTTCACCACCAGCTACTCTCGCCCTCTACCTGGCTCGGCGAGGATGTACCCGGAGACCGACATACCACCCATCAGGGTACCGGAAGAGAAAATCAAGGAGATAGACGACAACCTGCCCGAGACCCTGAAACAGCGGGAGAAAAAATACGCGGAAGAGATCGGCGAGGAACTGGCGTCGCAGATAGTCAGCTCCCCCATGCTCCCGCTGTTCGAAGAGTTCAAGGACCGGGTCGATGCGAGGCTGGCCGCCAACGTATTCACCAACATCTACGCCCGGCTCGAATCTGAGGGCAGGAAGGTCGAGAATCTCGCGAAAGGCCACTTCGAGGCACTGTTCGACGCGCTGAGATCAGGAGAACTGGAGAAAGGCCACATAGAAGACGTGCTCTCCCGCATGACCGAGAACCCCGGTGAAAAAGAGGAGGCCGTAGAAGAGGCCCTTGCAGGCAAGGCGGGCGAGGAGGAGATACGTGAAGCCGTGAAGGACGTGCTCAACGAGAAGCAAGACATGGTCGAGGAAGAAGGCATGCGGGCCCAGGGCGCCCTGATGGGCGTGGTAATGCAGCGAGTCGACGCGCCCGGCGACAAGGTCTCAAAGATACTGCAGGAAGAGCTGGAGAAAAGGACCGGATAGGCCAGACAGGTGCTAACTGTTTTTATAGTTTGGCTTATATGCCGTACATGTTTCTAAGGTGAATCAATCATGCCAGGACTAGGAGGACAACCAGTATTTATCATGTCGGAGGACGCACAGCGGCAAACCGGAGAAGACGCACAGGAGAACAATATCGACGCGTGCAAGACTGTCTCCAAGGCCGTGAGGACGACGCTCGGTCCGAAGGGGATGGACAAGATGATGGTCGACTCAGTCGGCGATATCGTCGTCACGAACGACGGCGTAACCATACTCGAAGAGATGGACCTCGAGCACCCCGCGGCCAAGATGATGGTCGAGGTCGCACAGACCCAGGAAGAAGAGGTCGGCGACGGGACTACCACGGCGGTAGTCCTGGCGGGCGAACTGCTCAAGCAAGCGGAGGACCTGCTCGACCAGGAGATCCACCCTACTATAATAACGAAGGGATTCCGGCTCGCGAAGGAGCGGGCCACCGAAGTTCTCGACGACCTCTCCGAGGAGGTCGCCCTCGATGACGAGGAGGCGCTCCAGAAGGTCGCGATGACCGCGATGACTGGTAAAAGCGCGGAAGCTGCGCGGGACAACCTCGCGGAGATAGCGGTCGAGGCCGTAAGTTCTGTCGCGGAAGACGGCCACGTCAACAGGGACCTCATCAAGGTCGAGAAGAAGCAGGGCGCAAGCGCCGAGGATACAGAGCTCGTGAAGGGAGTGATCCTCGACAAGGAGAAGGTCCACTCCGGCATGCCCGGCAGCATCGATGATGCCAAGGTCGCGGTCATCGACTCACCTATCGAGGTCAGGGAGACAGAAACAGACGCGGAGATCAACATCTCCGACCCCTCCCAGATGAAGAACTTCGTCGAGCAGGAGGAAGAGCAGCTGAAGGAGATGGTAGAATCCATCAAGCAGAGCGGCGCGAACGTCGTATTCTGCCAGAAAGGCATGGACGACATCGCACAGCACTACCTCGCCAAGGAAGGCATCTTCGCCGCAAGAAGAGTTTCCAGCAGCGACATCGAGAAGCTGGCGAAGGCCACGGGAGCGAACATCGTCACGAGCATCGACGACATCTCCAGCAGCAACCTTGGAAGCGCAGGCAGCGTAGAACAGAGACACGTAGGCGGAGACGCCATGACCTTCGTCCAGGACTGCCCCGAGGCCAAGTCCGTAAGCATCCTCATCCGCGGCGGAACGGAGCACGTAGTAGATGAAATCGAAAGAGCGATGGAAGACGCGCTCGGCTCCGTTTCCTCGGCGCTGAGAAGCGGCCGCGTAGTAGGAGGCGGAGGTGCCACGGAAGTCGAGCTGGCCCAGAACCTCCGTGACTACGCTGACTCCGTAGGCGGGCGCGAACAGCTCGCCATCAACTCCTTCGCGGACGCTCTGGAAGTCATCCCGCGGACACTCGCCGAGAACGCTGGCTTCGACCCCATCGACACCCTCGTCGGCCTGAGGAACAGGCACGAGGAAGGCGACAAGTGGGCCGGTATCGATGTAACCTCCGGGAAGAGCGAGACCCTGTACGAACAGGGGGTCGTCGAGCCGAAGCAGACCAAGACACAGGCCGTACAGTCAGCGTCTGAAGCCGCGGAGATGATCCTCCGCATCGACGACGTCATCTCCGCGTCCGGCTTCGACAGCGACGACGAAGGCGCTGGAGGCCCACCTGCCGGCGGCGGAGGTATGCCCGGCGGCGGAATGCCAGGCGGGATGATGTAATCCCGCCACTCGAAACCGCTCCGCGGTTTCTGCGCACGCATAAAATCTCCGATTTTGGAGCGGGCGGCATGGGAGGAATGATGTAGAGTCTTAAGCTCTACTAATCCTCCCATTATCTTCTTTACTTTATTCCGTCGGATTATTCTCTGTATGGACGTTAAAAACTGACCGGGACGCGATCCGCGAACTGAACGAGGAGCTGTACGGAGACAAAACTGATATCTTCGTACGGCTGGAAGCAAATTACAGGACCCCCTTCGACCTGTTCGAAAACCCGGATAGGTTCTCAGCAGATGTAAAAACGCGCCAGAGAGGTCTTGCTTACAACATAAATCAGGAGGATGTAGAGTTCGAAAATACTGCGGGGGACAGGGAAAATCTCTCCTCTCTTATGGAGAACTGGGAAGGTGAGATGGATGTCTACGGGTATAGACTTGTAGCAGAAAGCGAAAGCAATAGTCTTCCGTTCACCAGTGAAACAGAATTCCCGCAGAGCGCTCATGAAGCCATCGAAGAGCTTGAGAGAAACAAACCTGTATTGATATTCCACGTCTCACGCGACGACTCCTTACCCGTTGCGGCAGATGCTGTACAGGTAAACTACAGCGATGAAACGTTCCGTTTCTCAGGCCATCCGTATTCCAGCAGGAACCGTAGAGAAACGGCCAGCAGGCTTGAAAGCACTCTGGAGGAAACAGGTCTCGATTACGAGAAAGGGAGACTGAAAGCCGTCAACCCTGACACCTGGGAGAAAGCGGTATCGAACCCCTTGCAACTCGTCAGGGAACTGCTCTCCGCCCGGGAAGAATCTCCAGAACAACAGACAGAGTGGTAGGCGACCACGCCTTATAAATACGGGCCAAGCAAATTTTGAGTTGTATAAGGTGTATTAACTATGCCCGAGGAAGAAGTCGATTTAGGTGAGGAAACGGAGGATTACGAGGTCGTGCCGGTCGGCCCTATCAGGCGGCTGGAGAAAAGGATCGATAATATAGAGACCAACGCCCAGGGCGGCGCAGGCCCGAGTGACGAGGTCGTCCGTGATGTCCTGGACATCATGAAGTCGAACCAGAAGATAGTCAACGACATGACCGAGTCCACCCACGAGCTTAAGAACGAGGTAGAGGACCTGACGTACAAGATGGACGAGGTCGTGGACAACATGAACGAGTTCATGGACCTTCTCAAGGAGGCCTCCGAGATGGATATGGAGGGCGAGATGGTGAACGATATGCGGTCCCGTATCGCGGATGCAGTGGGCGACCGGATGGAGCAGGTCGTAGGGGATATGCAGCAGACCAACCAGCAGGTCGTGGAGTCGCTTGAGGAGATAAACCAGAGCCTCAAGAGGTCCTACGCGGCCCAGAACAAGGACGAGATCCTGAACGATTCTGACAGCGGCGGCAGGCGCCAGGGTCGTTCCGGGGGCCGAAGAGGGCTCACGGACAGGAGCAGGGAAAGGCAACAGCAGGGGCAGAACCAGGCCCAGGGAGATGATAACGGCTCCGGGAGTGGAGGCGGCCGCGATGACAGGATGAGAAAACTCCGCAACCGTTTCGACAAGATGGACCAGGATAGTGAACGGGAGTAAGAAGGGCATCACGCCCGTAGTCGCCACGGTTCTACTGATAACTATCAGCATAGCAGCCACGGCCTCTGCGTACACGTTCGTTACCAGTGCCCAGAAAGATGTCGCGAACAACATCGAGGACAACCTGCGGCAGCAGGAGAGGAGGCAGAAATCGAACATAAACATAGAATACGTCTACGAGTCGACCGGCGGCTTCGTGTTCATGAACGTCAGGAACACCGGCAGCATAACCATACCCGTGAACAGGAGCGGAAGGAAGCTTTTCAGCCTGTACGCTGACGGCAGGCCAGTAAGTTCAGACGCAGGGTCTAACGGCAAGGGCTGGAAGTACACCGACATGGCGCAGGCCCCGGCCTCGCAGGTCTTACTGGACCAGTCTGAGGTACTGAGCATAAACACCACGGTCAGGTTCCCGGCCCCGGACAGCAGGAAATCTTTCAAGCTGGTCGGGCCATACCGCACGTCCGACTCGCACGTCTGCTTCAACTCGGGAACAGCATCCTGTTAAGTTATTTAAACCGCCGAGGAAAACCAAGGGATAGGTCCGCAGGAAATGAAAGTCAAGAAAGGTATCACACCGGTGATCGCCATCGTACTCCTGCTGCTGATAACTATCGGTGCAGTAGGTGTAGTCTACACACAGTTCCAGAACATCGTGGGCAACCCGAGCAAGCAGCTAAGCCAGCAGCAGAAGGTGCAGAACACGGAGCTTACGTTCAGCTCAGTGTACAACAACGATACTGACTCGAACTCTAACAACGATGCTATCAACATAACACTGCGGAACACGGGTGACGACGTCACTGTCAACGTTACAGAGCAGTTCGACATCGCTTTCTCACCTGACGGAGCAGACGGCAGCCTTGGATTCACCAACTACCCTGACAAGGCCCAGGACGAGAGCTGGTGCTTCAAGCCTCAGAACGGTGACGAACTCCTCGAACCAGGTGAAAGCTACACGTGCAAGACAGGCGTCTCTTGGCCTGGCCCGACCGACACCGTCGGGATAGAGGTGTCGTTCAAGACGGCGGACAAGTCCTGGAGCTACTCGTGCTCACCAAGCACGAGCGGGGCGCTTGTCTGCTAACTCCCGTTCGTTTTATATTCCGCCGCAATCCTTTTTCTCGTATGAAAGGGCAGACCCAGGCATTGACCGCTGTTCTTATCACGGCCGTCACAATCGGGACCGTGGCGACCGCATATGTCTGGGGTACACCTCTTCTCGAGAAACGGCAGAGCAAGGCACAGCTTGACAGTCTTGAGAACGACATCCTGAACCTGAGGGACGAGATAGTTTCAGTCTCACGCGGTGGTCAGGGCACAACTTCTGAGATCCAGCTCCAGATGGACGGCCGCCTGGAGGTCTTCCCCGGCAAGGACTATATCGAGGTCAACACACAGGCCCAAGCTCCTCCCTACCCAGCGGGTACCTGGACGCTTATCAAAGGCAAAAACAGACAGAATCTTACCATAGGGACAGGGAGCTACGGTGTGCTCGGCAGCGACCTTCCCGGCGTAGTGGCGGTCAGGGCAGCCTCGGGGCCCGGATCTTCTTCCATAACCTACAGGATAGAGTTCAGGAACCTTTATGCTGACACACCATCTGGCGCGAGACTGCGGAAGATAGACCTGACCTCCGTGGGCAGGAAGACAGCGACCGGTGATACCACCCTGCTAATCTCGAACGAGGGGGCGGTAACGGACAGGGTAGAAGTCGGAACCGGGGAAAACCTGGAAAGGACGAGAAGACAGGTTTCGGTGGATATCCAGTGAACAGGAGACCGGGCCAGTACCTCGCTATCGAGAGTGTCGCGAGCTTCGGGCTGGGCCTACTTATAGCTATAGGGACCATCTCCGCGTTCCACTCCTACCGGGACCAGGTCGTGGACAGGGCGGAAAACCGGCAGGCCAACGTGGTGGAGTCACGCGTGATGCAGGCCATACAGACGCTCGAAGAGACAGATTCCGGTTCCGTGACCGTCCAGCTACCGGAAAAGGTGGGCAGCACGTCTTACGAGCTGGTGCTGGGAAGCGAGGTCAGGATAGCCACCGAGACCGGAAAAGACTACCGCAGCAGCCTGAAAAACTTCCCGAACTACGAATTCCAGGGGTCCGTGGAAGGAGGGACAGCAAAAATATACAAGGACGAGAAAACGTTTACCCTGAGAGGTGGATGAATGAGCCCGAACTTTACAGGACTGGTAGAAAAACTTAGGAAAGCGAAGCACCCGGAGTACTACGAGGAAGAAGAGGAAGAGCAGGAAACAGTGTCTGAAGGCGTCGAGCTTCCTGCGCCTGGAAGCTTCGAGCCGGGGATGGTATCGGAAGAGGAAGAGGAAGAGGAGAAACTCACCGAGATAGACGTGACCTACCCGCTGGTACCCAAGGACCCCGAACCCGGCGAGATAGTCTACGCCTGGGGCCACATAACCTACAGCGAGGAAGAGGGCGAGCTGGTCTACAGGGTTATAGAGCCGGAGCTGACGCCGGAAACAGAGAGGATACTCGAGAAGATAAAGCAGATACTGGAGAGAAGCTTCGACATCAACTTCCAGGAACTTGAGGCCGACGAGGCCGATGATTACCTCACCGAGAAGATAGATATGATAGTCGACAAGTACAACATCTCTCTCAACGAGAAGCAGCGGGATACCATACGTTACTACACCTACCGGGACTTCGCGGGTCTCGGCAAGCTGCAGCCGCTGATGAACGACAAGGAGGTCGAGGACATCTCCTGCGACGGCATCGACATCCCGGTATACGTATACCACCGGAACCCCCGGTTCGGCTCTGTGAAGACGAACGTGATGTGGGAAGAAGAGGAAGAGCTGGATAGCTTCGTTATGAAGCTGGCGCAGCGGTGCGGCCGCTCGATAAGCGTTTCAAAGCCATTGCTTGACGGTGCCCTGCCCGATGGCTCACGCGTACAGGCCACGCTCGCCACCGACATCGCCCGGAAGGGTTCCAATTTCACCATCAGGCGGTTCACCGAGGACCCGCTGACACCCATACACATGCTCGACTTCGAGACCGAGAACGCCCAGATGATGAGCTACCTCTGGACGCTCGTGGAGCACGGAAAATCCATACTTGTCGCCGGTACGACGGGAGCAGGAAAGACATCGCAGCTGAACGCGCTATCCCTGTTCATCAGGCCGGAAAAGAAGATAGTGTCCATCGAGGACACGCCGGAGCTGCGGCTGCCGCACGACCACTGGGTGCCAGAGGTCGCCCGTTCAGGCTTCGGCTCATCTGCCGAGGAGGGAGGCGAAGTTTCGATGGACGACCTGCTTAAGGAGTCGCTGCGCCAGCGGCCGGAGTACATCATAGTCGGCGAGGTCCGTGGCGAGGAGGCCTACATCCTGTTCCAGCAGATGGCCACGGGCCACACAGGCCTCTCGACCATCCACGCCGACTCGCTCGACATGCTTATGGACCGGCTTACCACCCAGCCTATCAACCTCTCTCCCTCACTAATAGAGACCCTCGACGCCATAATGCTTATCTCAAGGATAAGACGGGGAGACACGTACGTCAGGAGGGTGAAGGGAATCTTCGAGGTCGAGGGATACGACAAGCGGAAGGGGATCGATGCGAACAAGGTGTTCGGATGGGACGCGAGCGACGACAGCTACTACGTGGAGAACAACTCCATGCTGCTGAAGCAGATAGTGGAAGAGACCGGTATGGACGAGGAGGAGATACAGCGCGAACTCGTGAACCGGCAGCACGTACTGAAATGGATGCAGGACGAGCAGCACAAGCATTACCGGAAGGTCGGCGACATAATCTCGCGGTACTACTCGGACCCCGAGGCGATCCTGGAAGAGGCGGGGCAAAGCTTTAACTCGGAACAGGACCAGATTGAACTACAAGAGAATGCTTGAGAAGTATTCCGAGTTCTGCTACAACCAGATAGGCAGCTACGTCCTCGACTACATCGAGTACTTCGAGGATCTCCGGCCGCAGCTTTCCAAGGCCAATATAGAGGTGTCACTACCGGAATACGTCGCCATGCTCGTTTTCTCCGCCCTGCTTGCATCGGTGTTCAGCCTGTTTGTTCTCGGCTCTATCTTCGTTATGGGCTCGGGCCTTACAGGCATACTTCTCGGCATAACAGCGTCGCTGGTCACCGGCGCCTCGACGATGCTCGGCTTCTACCTGTACCCTTTTCTACTGATAAGGGACCGGGCCTCCAAGATACGTGACAAGCTGCCGTTCGCGACCATGTACATGTCGACGCTTGCAGGAACAGGAACGTCCATCCCCGAGCTTTTCGCCGTACTCGCAGAACAGGAGGAATACGGAGAGGTATCGGAAGAGGCGGAAAAGATCTCAAGGGATATAGAGACGTTCGGCATGGACCTGAGCGAGGCCCTGAAAAACGCGGCTGACAGGACCCCCAGCAAAGACTTCCAGGAACTGATGTGGGGGATGAACCACGTCATAACGTCAGGCGGTTCACTGAGAGATTTTCTGCAGGAGCGCGCCAGAACGCTTATGAACGACTATCAGCGGCGCGTCGAGGAGTTCGCGGACCAGCTCTCGCTGCTCGTTGAGATGTACATCACAGTGGTCATCGTCGGCTCCATAATATTCACTTCCATGAGCGCGGTGATGAGCTCGTTCACGTCTTACTCCGGCAGCCTGATCGTCACGGTACAGATACTTGCGATATTCATAGTCCTGCCGCTAATCTCCGGCATGTTCATCCTGCTTGTCCGGGGCCTCGCACCTGGAGGTGTCCGGTAATGCCTCGAAATATTTCCCGTGCCAGACACCTGCCCGCTGCCCACCATGAACGGGAAGGTGGTATCCCGTGATCGACTTCTTCAGGGAGGAGGAGTACCAGCAGGGATACTCCACCGAAGACAAGGCCGTTATAGGCTCGGTAGCGGTAGGAGCCCTGCTGATACTGACAGGCATATTATCTTACATATCCGTATCGAGGCAGCTCGGGGGCGCCCTGCTGCTTCTCGGCCTGATAGTCGGTGTGCTCCCGTACGGTATAATCTCATTCCTTAAGAACCGGGCTATAAGAGAGATGGAGGACCAGTTCCCGTCTTTCCTGAAGGATCTCGCAGAGTCGAAACGGGGCGGCATGACGATACTGCAGGCGTTCGAGTCCGCGAAAGACACCGAGTACGGCAGGCTCAACAACGAGATCGAGAGGATCCACAACGAGCTCACCTGGGGGATACCGTTCCCGAAGGTCATGGAAAGGTTCTCCCGCCGGATGAAGGATTCCTCCGTCATCCAGGAATCCGTGTCCATCCTGTTGCAGAGCTTCCGGAGCGGCGGAGACATAACCAAGACCATAGAGGCCATCGCCGAGGACGCGGCCCAGCTCAAGGAGACACTGCAGAAGAAGGACTCCAAGATCAAGCAGCAGGTCTTCATCATGTATGTGATATACTTCCTCTTCATCGGCATAACTATCGGTATATACACGATGCTTGCCCAGCTTCTCGGCCTCGGGAGCCCGGAAGGGGGAGCACTGCAGGGCCTCGAGTTCATGGGTAGCGGCGGTCGCAGCATCAACTACTGCAGCGGCGATATCGCTGTGGCGACTCCTCTCTGCGAGACAGCCAAGCTGTTCGGTTTCGTGCCCGGGAACGTCACCTCGTTCACCTCGGAGTACGCGACCCGGTTCAGCTACGGCAACATGGCCTACTACAAGTCGCTGCTGTTCGCAATGCTCATGGTACAGGGAGCCGCCACCGGCGCAGTTGCCGGCCAGATATCCGAGGGCTCACCGAGCGCAGGGGTCAAGCACGCCCTGATACTGCTACCGATAGCTTTCACCGCTTTCATGTACGCGGTAGGGCTGGCGGGTGTATAGGATGAACAGGAAAGCGCAGATAAACATAGAGTTCCTCGCAGCCGCACTGATATACATAGGTGCTCTCGGTGCACTCGTGACTGCGGGACAGGGCATACTACCGGAGTTCACTTCCGATGCACAGGAGGCCTCTCTCAACCTTGAGGCAAGACAGATATCGACACAGATACTCTCCAACCCCGGATGGCAGTCTTACAGCGGAAGCACGAACTGGGAGAAGAATAACACGACCGTGGAACACGCGTCCGCGGTCGGGCTGGCATCCAGCTTCAAGCAGGTGGAAAGAGACAAGCTCATGCGTCTCCGTACAGCGGATCCGCGTGGCAGCGGCTTCAACTACCTCAACTACTCCCAGTTCAAGGAAATCTCAGGTGCCGACAACCAGTACCAGTTCACGTTCACGTGGATGCCGCTGATAGAGACACCGGAAAGCTTCACGCGAGGGCAGGGAAGCAGCCAGACACCGTCTATAACCGAACCTGTAACGGGTTACTACAGCTCCGCCGGTAACACGGTCCACTATGGCAGCGAGACGCTGAACGGGACCGATTATCACTTCCTCACGACTTCCCACGATGGCGTCTACAACACGACCTACGTCTCGAGAAACTGGAACTTCCGCGGCTACCCTCCTCTCGGGACCGGAGACGTCTTCGGCAGGAAAGGCGACGAGTTCAAGATACAGAGGTTCCAGAACAGGGAGAACGACCCAGGAGCTCTCGTAATCGTATCGCAGCAGCTCAAAACCTTCGGTGCAAGCGTCGACTCTGACTCGCGGGTCATAAGCATGCAACGGTACGCGGTGATGGAAGACGAACCCCTGAGGGTGAAAGTACTGGCATGGTAGACCGCAGTAAAGGGATAGGCTACAGCGTAGAGGCCTTCGTCGCCATACTCACGCTCTTCGTTTTCGCGATAGGAAGCCTGCAGTCCCCGCCTTCACACGACTGGAGCCGTTTCCAGGGCGAGGTAGCCGCCAAGGACATCACATACGTGCTGCAGAAAACAGGTAACATGGACGCCTTCCTGCAAAGAGGAGAGACCGGGTCGCTGAGGACCGCGGCCTCGACGCTTGCACAGGGACGGCTGGAAGCCTCCGGCAGCGTACAGAACCTCCCGATAGGTGAGAAAGTGGTAGGGTTCCACGTACTGCAGACCGGCATACACGATATCAGGGCCAGGACCGCCACATCTCTCGGCGACCGCTGCGCCACAAGCAACGACCTCGAGGAGATAAACTCCGAGAACGACGTGATGAGGACTGTGAGCGAGAGACACGGGGTACACCTCTACGTGGCCGATATCGACCCCAGCGTTCCCGGCGGCTTCAACGGCGAGGAAGACTACGACGCAGTATGGGTGGACAACGGGACAAGATGCCAGTTCTCCGCCGCAGAAGGACCGATACTGGAGGACAGGTTCTACTGGTGGGGTAACAGGTCGGACGCGGAAACCGACCTTCACTACGACCTCAAAGATATCTCGAAGGACGGCGAAAAACTTCTTGTATACGAGGCCGAACAACCCGCACGTTTCAGGACGACCATCAGAAAGAACATCAACGGCATCAGGACCGACACAGGTGTAGACACCTTCAACTTCTCGACGACCGATCTCTCGGACTACGACACACTCGTCTTCCGGAGGGAGGCCTCACTCGACCTGATAAACGCGGACAGCGACAGGGAGCAGAGGGTCATGGAATACCTCGACGACGGCTCCGCGCTGTTCCTCGTCGACCTGGAAGAAAGCGACCTCTCCAGCGGCTTCATGGCGAGAACAGGATTGAGATGGAAGGACCCCGGCTGGACGCTCAGGCCCTTCGGTGCAAGTTTCTCCGAGACACCGAGATCCCGGAGAGCAGAGAACCTGTTCCTGGGGCAGTCCGGCTCTAAAAACGCCGTCGACATGCTTCCCGGCGGCAACATAACATCGGGACAGGGACTGGCCTACGCCCGGAGCGCGAGACTAAGAACTGATAACTGGAACGCAACAGACATGTCGATGACGACAGACAGCGCCCCGCCGCCCGGCGTACCGGAGAGCGGCTGCGGGAACTACAGGCAGGGTAGCTTCCCGTTCCCGGGCAGCACCTACGACGGATGGAGCTCCGAACTCGGGGACTGCAGCGACGCGGAAGAAGTATGGGCCCTGAGCCTTGACACGAGCGGCAACGGCCGCATAGAGCAGGATGAGAAGACCTACGCGAACGGCGACACGCTCACGGTCGAGGACCGGAAGTACACCGCGAAGATATACCCGGCCTCCGGCAGCTGTTCTCCCGGAGAATGTGCGGAGTTCGTCTACGCAGGCAGCGACAGGATAGAGATAGTCAACTCCCGGACAGAGTTCGAAGACACCAACATCGAGCGTTTCGCTAGGGCAGGCTACGAGACAAGCTACAGCGAGGAGGACAGGAAACTGCTGACCTCTGTTCTTTACTGGCTTAACGGCGAGCAGAACAGCTTCGGGCAGGTCAACGGCAGGATATCCACGACCTCTGTAGGAGGGATAAAGAACCAGGTCTACATGCCCTACAGGATAGACATGAGGTGGGAGCAGTGAGGAGGAAAGGACAGTTCCTGCTGATATCCGCTATCGTAATCGGCCTGATGCTGATAACGACCTCTTCGACCATAGCCGAGGTACAGTCCCAGCAGTTCCACCACGACTCCGCGATATACGATGTCAACAGGATAAAGTTAGAGGCTGATAAGATAGATATGAGTTCAGAGAAGGAGAGGGAGAAATTCGGGCAGATGGTCAGCCGTTTGGCAGGTTACAGTTCCGAAACCCGGGCCTGGGACCGGAACAGCGACGGCGACTACGACTGTTTCAACGTCACGCTCGTGCAGCCGGGCGACCGGTACCAGCTGGAATGCGTCAGCTAGAACTCTTCTATGAACTCGACCTCGTCATCAGAAAGCCGTAGATGTCTCTGCAGCGCGGGATGCTTATCCAGCATGACCGCCAGGAACGGCATCATCTGCTTCGACTCCTGCACTGAAACATGTAGCTTTTCGCCGACCTTCTTCCCTATCGACTCCAGCCTGTTCCGGGCCGCCCGCGACGAGCCCATCCTCTGTATCTTCGAAGGGTACTGGTACTTGGTCCACCCCGAGTACTTCTCCTGCTTCGACAGCGCCACGCCAACGGTCGATAGAAGATAGACGTATTTCAGCAGCTTCCAGTTCTGCGTCCTCCGGATACGGCCATTGAAGATATCCGCCTTCGACAGCCAGTCGTAAGCCCCGGAGACATCGCCGCTCTTCTTGTACTCCCTCGGAACGTTCTCCCGCAGCCACTGCATGAACGTCTCCGCGTCCTCGTCAAGGTTGTCAGTCGCCTGGTTCGCGGTCTCTGCGGTCTCCGTCTTGAAAACCATCTTCAGCGCCTCGAAGACATCCTTCTCCGAGTCACGGTAGCCGAGAGAGCCGAGGTCATCCACTGTAAGCTCGTCCCTGCCGCGCGCGACCGACTCAAGGTCGTTGATGGCGGACCTCATCTGGCCGCCGGCCTGACGCGCGATACGCTTCACGGCCTTTTCCTCGTACTCGATACCTTCCTCTTCCAGTATCTGCTTCAGGTGCGCGTTGATGGAGTTGGTGTGGACCGAGCCGATCTCTATCATCTTCGACTTGTTCCGCAGCGCCCGTATCTTCGAGTCATACGCATCGTTCGCGGTCATCACCACGGGGAACCGGGATTCGTCGACTATCTCATTCAGTTCCTGCGTCCCGCCGCGGTCCGAACGGCCCATGCCGTCGACCTCGTCTATCAGTATCAGTTTCTGGCTGCCTAAGAACGACGCCTGGCGGCTGGCCTCCTTCAGCTCTGTTTTAAGTTTCGACTTGGTGCGGACATCGCTCGCATTCGTCTCCACCAGCTCGTAGCCTAGGTCGTTCGCAAGCGCCTCCACCAGCGAGGTCTTGCCGGTCCCCGCCTGGCCGTGCAAAAGTACTGGCGAATCGCCCTGCTCCCAGTTCTCGGCCCATTCCTTCAGCTCCTTCCTCTGGCTAGACGCGCCACGGTACTCTTCAAGATTCTCCGGCCGGTACTTCTGGGCCCACATCATCTCGCAGACGCACCTGTCGGTTCCATCACTTCAGGTCGGCGATCTTCGCCAGCAGCGCCTCTATCTGGATGTCGGCAGAGCCGCCCTCCGCGATACGGAACTCGAACTCTCCCAGGTTTTCGATGACCTCCAGCTTCTGGTCCTCGGAGATATCGAGGTCGAACACCTCGCGGTGGATTGAGTTTATGACGTCGCGACCGCCGAGCCCGCGCTCTATCATGAGTTCAGAGAGCATGTCCCGGGAGTCCATGAAATCGCCCGCGAGCGCCAGCTCCAGCACCTCGTTTATCTCGTCAGGGCGGAGAGAAGCGGCGGAGTCGTAGATATCCTCTTCTTCGATTTTGTCGCGCTGGATGGCCGCGGTCTGGAGTATGTTAGTCACCCGCCTTAAATCGCCGCCGGCGACCCTTATAACCGCGTCAACCGCACCTTCAGTTATCTTGAACTCCTCGCCTGATGCGACCCGCTTGATGTACTCCTTCACATCCTCGTCGTCAAGCCGGTTGAACCTGAAAACGGCGGTGCGGGACTGGATAGGGTCGATTATCTTCGACGAGTAGTTGCATGACATGATGAACCGCGTATTTTCGGAGAACTGCTCCATCGTACGCCTCAGGGCCTGCTGGGCGTCGGCAGTCAGCGCATCTGCTTCGTCGAGGAACATTATCTTGTAGTCAGCGTTTACAGATTTTGTGCGGGCGAAGTTCTTTATCTGGTCTCTCACGACGTCGATGCCTCTTTCATCCGAGGCGTTGGTCTCCATGAAGTTCTGCTTCCAGTCGTCGCCGTAGAGATCCTTCGCCAGCGCTATAGCGCTGGTGGTCTTGCCTGTGCCCGCGGGCCCCGCGAAGAGCATGTGCGGCACCTCGTTCTCCTCGACGAACGCCTCCAGCCGGGAACATATCTCATCGTGGTTTATCAGCTCTTCAAGAGAATCCGGCCTGTACTTCTCCGTCCACACCGCTATCTCGTCTTCTGGCATATCTACCCTACCTATAGCTTAAGGCGGAAATCAAGCTTTTATGCTTTCAGAAAACTTTCTCGGTGTGAAAATAGCCCTTACAGGCACGCCCGGAACCGGCAAGACCTCCGTCGCCAGGGAGCTGAAGGAGAGAGGTTTCGAGGTCGTAGACCTGACCGAGTACGTGAAAGAAAAAGACCTCGGCACGCCCGGCGAGGAGTTCGAGGTCGATGTCCCCGAGATGGTCAATGCCCTGGAGCAGGAACCCGGAACCGGAGATACTGTCATCGAAGGCCATCTCGCGCACCACTTCCCGGCGGACTACTGCATCGTTCTCAGAACGCGGCCGGACGTCCTGCGCGAGCGGCTGGAACAGCGGGAATACAGCGAAGAGAAAATCGACGAGAACGTCGAATCAGAGGCCCTTGACGTGGGTCTCCAGGAGGCAGTCCAGAAACAGGAGGATATCATTGAGGTCGACACGACCGGCAGGGAACCTAAGGATGTCGCAGGCGAGATAGAGAGAAGGATAGAAAAAGAAGAAGCAGGTTACGGCGATATCGACTGGAGCGAGTACCTCTAGACTTTATCCTCTATCCAGTCCTCGAGCTCGTCGGCCTGCATAACGCCTGCGTTCCTGTCGACCTCTTCACCACCTTTCAGGATAAGCGTTGTCGGAAGAGCGCGCACCCCGAGGTTCTGCCCAAGCTGGGAATGCTCCTCCATGTCGACCTTGCCGAAGTTAACGCCGTCGACCTTTTCCGAGACCTCTTCGAAGATCGGGCCGTACTTCTCGCACGGTTTGCACCATTCCGCCCAGAAATCTATGACCCATACTTCGTCAGAGTTCTGTATCTCTTCCATCCTGTCCTCGTCGATATCGGTTGGCATACCGAAACCCGTGGTACGAAGCCTTAAGAAGAAAACGGTCTATCCCGCAAACGTATTACAAATGGCTCTGTAAAAGTGTAAATCGGCTGTTTCGTATTACAATCAGGCCTCTTCGTGCATGAAGACCGTCCTGATGGGATACGGGATGTCGATACCGGCCTCGTCGTACTTGTTCTTGACGAGTTCCGCGACCTCGCTCGAGCTCTTCACCATGTTGGCCTTCGAAGGCTTCGTCCAGCCGCGCAGCTTCAGGTTGACGCTTGAATCCCCGAGCTCGTTGACCAGCACCTGAGAATCCGGCGTATCCTCGACGCCTTCCGCCTCGTCAAGTGCCTCGAACCCGAGCTCGCGGGCCTTCTTGATATCATCGTCGTAGCCCATCCCGACTATGACCTCGAACCGGCGCTCGTCGTACGCCGTGTTGTTGATGACCACCTTGTTGTACAGGTCGGAGTTCGGGACTATCACCTTCCTGCCGTCGTACGTCTTTATCTCCGACGCCCGGAGCTTGATGTCCCGCAGGGTTCCCTCCTCCCCGGCCACCTTGATCTGGTCGCCTATCTTGAACGGACGGTTAATCAGTATCAGGATGCCGGAGATGAAGTTGGCTATCATATCTTTCAGCGCGAACGAGATCCCGAGGCCGATGAGTCCTACCGCGGTTCCGAGCCCGGAAAGCGGGACGCCGAAGACGCCGAGGATGATGACAAATGTGAGAGGGTAGATGACGTACGCGGTAACCCGTTTCGCGGACTTGGCCGCGTGCTCGTCGCCCCCTCTCCGCTCGACCTCCCGGTCGACGAGGTAGTTGGAGGCCTCGTTCACCGTGTATCCCACGACTGCTACCACCACGGCCGTTATGAAGTCGGTAGTGGTTATGCTGTACTCCGCGAGCGCCTTCGTGGCAGCGGCCAGAAACCGGAAGTGGAAACTCATAGCATCAGTCGCGCGAGGGATTTTCATAAATCTTTTCGCATTCTAAAGAACAGCATGCGCTCACGCTTCACCGCCCTCGACAGTTTCGGCGAGGAAGAGCTTGAAAGGTTAAAGAGCTCTACCGCTGCAGTCGTGGGGCTCGGCGCGACCGGGAGCGTCATCACGGAGCACCTGGCGCGGCATGGTATGAACCTCATGCTTGTGGACCGGGACTACCTCGAGGAGAACGACCTCTACTCCAGCAGCCTCTACAGCACGGAACAGGTCGAACAGGGACTCCCGAAGGCGGAGGCCGCACGGCGAAGACTTGAGGGGTTCTCGGACGCGACTATAGAGGCACACGTCGAGAGCCTGTCCGGTGATAAAACCGAGCTTCTCGGGCCCGCGGATATAGTCATGGACGGGACCGACAACCTCGAGACCCGTTTCCTTCTGGATGAGTACTCGCACCGGGAAAAAGTTCCGTGGGTCTACACCGCGGCGATAGCGGAGAAAGGTTACTCGATGCTGTTCGACGGCAAGTGCTTCAGCTGCGTCTTCGAGGACGTAAAAGCCGGTTCTCTCGGCACCTGCGAGACCGACGGCGTGATGCGGGAGGTCTCGACCATCGCGGCGTCGCGAAGCGCACTTAAGGCCGTGCGATACCTCGCGGGAAAAGAAGTAGAGGAGAAGCTCGACGTCGTTCCATCCGGGGAAAGTCTCGAGGTGCGGAGCGAAGGCTGCGAGGTGTGCGAGGAGGGGGAATACCGCCGACTGGACGAGACGGATGACACAGTATCTGTCTGCGGCGAGAACAAGTACGAGCTGGAACGCGATGTCGGCGAAGAGGCGTTCCAGAGGCTGCGGCAGCAGGGCAAGGTGGTCGCGGACAATGACTATCTTACCCGTGTGGAGATCGACGGCCGGGGCTTCGCGCTGTTCCGTTCCGGCCGCGCCATAGTCGAGGCCCGGGACCGTGGACACGCGGAGGCGGTTTTCGACGAGCTGGTCGGGCGTTGAAGGATTTAAATCCGGCCGTTCACAAGCTCTACCTATGGACATCGAGCAGGACTACGTGGAGTACGTGCTTGAGTTCTCGCTCGCGCTCTTCGCGGCGTCAGCAGCGTACTTCTTCGAGTCGTCGACACCAGCTTCATACCTCGTCCTGCTTCTGGTGCCGCTGCTATTCGGTTACACGGCGTATATCTCCAGGGAGTCTTTTTCGGTTTCCACTTTCCTCGGCCTCATAGCGTTGATATTCGTGCCACTGGGTCCGACTATAGCCGCCGTCGCGGTCTTCACATCCGTCGGTAACATCCTCGTGTCGCTTTTCGCGGGCGGCGAAAGGTTCAGGGATTACTACAGCTCCACCACGCTGCCGCTCCTGCTGACCGGGGCTTTCATAGGCGCAGGCCTGTTCTTCGTGGCCAGCAACGACCCCTCGGTGGCGCAGGATATCAGGAACCGGGCAGGAAGCGTCATGGGCGAGAACGTCGAGAACGCGGTAGAGGACGCGAATCTGCTCCAGCAGCAGAAAGAGATGCAGTCACAGGTGGTAAGACAGAGCAGCGCCGCGACAGTCACGGCGACACGTGCGTACGTCCTGAACCAGACCCGGGACCAGCTCTCCCTGCAGGACCAGCAGGCCGTGGCCGGTGCATTCGATTCGGCGCAGCAAGAGGTACCGGAGAGGTTCGCCATTGAAGCAGGCCAGCAGATCAACGCCTCTTCTGTCGACATCTCGAAGACAACAAAGAACCTCGTATCCTCCAACCTCGACGGGAAGGCCCTGCTCTTGCTGGTGCCCGTCATAACGCTCCTGGTGTACAGCCTCCAGCCGGTGATAGGCTTCCTCACGGCTTTCTCGGCCACCGCGTTCTCAATGATGATGACCTGGGACGATTAAGGGCTATTCTTAAAGTTTGGACATCCTCGAAGACCCATGCCAGAGATAAAATTCGTGGAGGAGCAGGACGCCTCGGAATCGCTGCCGGACGACTTCGAACCGTACGTCACGGAATGGTTCAACGACGAGTTCCCATCGCTGTCAGAGCCGCAGAAGCACGCCTTCGACCTTATACACGAGGGTGAGAACTCGCTTATATCTGCTCCCACAGGTTCAGGCAAGACGCTCTCCGCGTTCCTATCCGGCCTCAACGAGCTGTTCATGATGGGAGACCAGGACGAGCTGGACGATGAGGTCTACATCCTCTACATATCGCCACTGAGAGCCCTCTCCAATGACATCGACAGGAACCTCGAGGCCCCGCTGGAGGGTATACGTGAGACCGCAGCCAGCATGGACATCGAGCTGCCGGAGGTCAGGAGCGCGGTCAGGACTGGCGACACCTCGGATTCAGAGAAGTCGAGGATGCTGGAGAAGCCGCCCCACATACTCATAACCACGCCGGAGTCGCTCGGCATCATCCTGGACTCGCCGAAGTTCAAGCAGAAGCTGGAGAACCTGAAGTACGTCATAGTCGACGAGATACACTCACTGAGCGAGAACAAGCGTGGCGTCCACCTGTCGCTGTCGCTCGAAAGACTGGAGGAGATGGTCAACGGCTCGCCGACCCGGATAGGCCTCTCCGCGACACAGGCACCGATAGACGAGATAGCGAAGTACCTGGTCGGCTACGAGGCAGATACAGACGTGGGCGAGAAGGAGGCGCAGGACGGCAGCAAGGTGAAGGCCAGCGAGCCCGTGGAGCAGGAGGATTACACGACGCGGGGCTGCAAGATAGTCGACGTCGCCGCCTCGAAGGAGATCGAACTCGAGACGGTTTCCCCCGTAAGAGACCTGATAAACACGCCGCCGGAGGAGATACGGGAGGCGATGTACGACCGGATGCACGACATGATACAGCAGCACGACACCACGCTGGTATTCACCAACACCCGGTCCGCGACCGAGAGGGTCGTGAACAACCTGAAGGAGCGGTTCCCCGACTCGTACGACGAGAACATAGGCGCGCACCACTCCTCCATGTCCCGAGAAGTCCGGCTCGAGACCGAAGAGGCGCTAAAGCGCGGGGAGATGAAGGTCGCCGTGACCTCCACGTCGCTGGAACTCGGCGTCGACATCGGCTCGGTCGACCTTGTGCTGCAGCTGGGTTCTCCGAAGGGTGTCGCCCGTGCTATCCAGCGTGTCGGCCGCTCGGGCCACCAGATAGGCGAGGTCGCGAAGGGCAAGATGATAGTTACTGACAGGGACGATGCGATGGAGTGCTCCGTATTGACGAAGTGCGCCAAGGAGGACGACCTTGACAGGATACAGATACCGACGAACTCGCTTGACGTGCTCGCTCAGCACATCGTCGGCATGGCGTGCAACCATCGCTGGGATGTGGGCCACGCGTTCAACGTCATCAGGAAATCTTACTGCTTCCAGGGACTTTCCCGAGAGGATTACGACAACGTGCTGAAGTACCTGTCGGGCGAGTACGAGTTGGAGGACCAGAACGTCTATAGGAAAATCTGGATGGATCACGACGAGGACCTTTTCGGCCGCTCAGGCAAGATGACCCGGGTCATCTACATGACCAATATCGGTACGATTCCCGACGAGACCGGTTACGACGTGAAGACCCGGAACGACGAGTACGTCGGGCAGCTAGAGGAGGAGTTCATGGACCGTTTGACGAAGGGCGACATATTCACGCTCGGCGGCAAGACCTACGAGTTCAGGTACGCCAAGGGCATGAACGTGTACGTCGATCCCAAGCCGCAGAAGCAGCCGACCGTCCCCTCCTGGTACTCCGAACGCCTTCCTCTTTCATACGACCTCGGTGTCCGCATCGGCGAGTTCCGCGACCAGGTTGAGCAGCAGATAGAGATGGGAGCCGGTGACGACGCCATCATCCGGTGGATTATGCACAACTACTACCTGGACGAGAACACCGCGAACTCGATATACCAGTACGTCAGGGAGCAGAAGGAGTTCCTTGGCGAGGTGTCGACGCATGAGGACATAACCGTGGAGCGTTACGTGGACGAGGATGACAGGCAGAACCTGATATTCCACACCATCTACGGCCGGCGGACGCACGACGCACTCGCCCGGATCCTGGCCCACCTGCTGCAGAAGCGCATCGGGAGCAACGTCGGCATGGTGATAGACGACAACGGATTCATCCTGATCACACCAAGAAGACCTGTCGACCTCGACACTTTGATGGACGAGCTCACCGGCTGCGACCTGGAAGAAGAGCTGAAGGAGGCGGTGAAAAAGACCGAGCTGATGAAGCGCCGGTTCAGGCACGTTGCGGGGAGAAGCCTCATGGTGCTGCGGAACTATGCGGGCAACTCGAAGACAGTCGGGCAGCAGCAGATGAAGTCTCATTTCCTGATATCGGTGATACGGAACCGTTACGGCGAGGACTTCCCGATGATAAAGGAGACCTACCGTGAGATAATGGAGGACGCGATGGACATCAGGCACGTGAAGGAGGTGGTCGACGGCATCGAGTCCGGCGACATAACGCTTGAGACAAGGGATTCCAGCGTTCCGTCGCCTTTCAGCCACAACCTGCTGCTGCAGGGCTCGACCGACGTTGTGAAGATGGAGGACCGCAAGGAGCGGTTGCAGAAGCTTCACGAGCAGGTCATGGAGCGCATCGAGAACTGAACCCCGGGCAATGAAATACTGTCGCACGAAAGGTTAAACATGGCGCTGGCGGGCATACTGTCACAGAACTTTCTCAATCCCCTGGGTCTGCTCGCGTTGCTGGGCCTCGTACCGTTGCTCGCCTTCTACTTCTTCCGGCCGGAGCCGGAGGAAAAGGTCATGCCCTCAATGGCGTTCTTCATGGAGGACAAGAACTCCGGGAACCTCGAGAAGGCGTTCGAGAAACTGAAGAGGAACTTCCTGCTGCTGCTCCACATCCTCGTCATCATGGGGCTCGCGGCCGCTATCGCGAACTTTTACACAGAGGGCGCGGGAAGACCGGACCAGGCAGTCGTAGTTTTCGACCGTTCAGCGTCGATGGCCGATGACATGCCGGAGGCGAAGAAGTTCGTGAAGAGCAACCTCGGCAACGAGAACACTCTCATCGCAGTCGGCGAGGACGTCGAGGTCCCGCTTGAAAGCGCGTCGAGCGGGAAAGTGAGGCAGTACCTGCGAAAGATGGAGGTCCGGGATGTGGAGACCGATATCGCGGGCGGGTTATCCGCTGCACGGGATTACCGTGGCGCCGTAGTGGTTGCCAGCGATCTGGACCAGTCCCTGAGCCAGCGCTCCG
Organism: Candidatus Nanohaloarchaea archaeon; assembly: GCA_042218325.1. Classification (GTDB taxonomy): domain Archaea; phylum Nanohalarchaeota; class Nanosalinia; order Nanosalinales; family Nanosalinaceae; genus JALDAJ01. Next base: position 33,235 of record JBDGRE010000010.1, on the reverse strand, counting down.
CGCCGCAGGTACTGAAGGAGATGACCTCCGGCGGCAGAGAGGTAAGACTCATGGATACCAGCAAGTCCAACTCCTGGGGGATAGTAGGCGTGAACCCTGGCAAGGCCAACACAACGGTCGAGGTGAAGAACTTCATGGACACCCGCGAATCGATAAGGGTATCGGTCAACGGTAAGAGCCGGCAAAAGGTCGTAGGCCCCGGCGAGACAGAACCTGTAAAGTTCTCGTCGTCAAGGCTGAACAGGGTAAGGCTGGAAACGGATTCCCTGAGGTCCGACAACACCGCATATATCAGCGTGCCACCCGAGAAGAAGTTCGAGGTCATGCTGATTTCTGACGATGGAAACCCGTACCTTGCAAAGGCCCTGGAGCTCATAGGCTTCACATCGGTGGAACAGGTATCACCGCCCGTCGGATCCGGGCTCGACGCCGATGTCTACATAGTAGGTAAGACAGACAGGTTGCTGCTGGAGACAGCCGAAAAGATAGAGAAACGCGTGGAGAACGGGGCCTCTCTCGTTGTCTTCGCACAGCCCGGTATAGAGAAAAAGTTCTCTACGGTGCCGGCGCTCGGCAGCCCGGTCAATACTTCAGTAGAGATACTTGAGCCGAGAAGGATCAACGTGGGAGGAACCAAAGTCCACCGGATGAACTACTCAGGGGGGACTCTCTCCGACCCGGGCCATGCCCTCGTACGGAAGAACGTGGGAAGAGGAGAGCTACTTGTGTACAACGTCCGCGACAGCGACTTCCGGTTCGATTTCCTTTACCCGGTTTTCTGGAAGGGCATGATGGCGGACCTCACAGACCGGCCATCTCTACAGCAGCTTAACGTAAAAACAGGTGATACCACAAACGAGTCGTGGGTCAAAACCCCTGGAGACGAGAAAAAGAAGGGAGAGGTGACCGCCACACAGGCCGGGTTCTACAACACTTCCGGCAGCGTCTACGCCGCCAACCTCGCGAGCGTGGAGGAATCATACACGGAGGAAAACAGCCTGGAACCCGGCAACACGGGAGGTTCGTCGAACCGGGCTTTCAGGACCCTCATAGTATTGCTTTTAGCCGGGGTAGCGGCCGGGGAACTGGTATACCTGCGGAGGAACGGAGACGTATGAAAATGGGAAAAACCGGAACGGGGTGTAAAAAGTGGTAGGCTTCGAGAACCCGCAGTTGCTCGCGTTGCTCGCGCTCACGCTCCCGGGGCTGCTGTTCGTCTTCAGGGCGAATGAAAGGTACGGCCGGGTTGTCGGCCTCATGCATACTGCTCTCATCGCCCTGCTCGTGGTCGCGGCGGCGTCGCCTTTCATCAACGTCGACCAGTCGACGCAGGAGCAGCAGGAGATAGTGGTTTTGAAGGACAGCTCGACGTCCGCGGAACTCATGCAGAACACAGAGCTGGAGCTCAGGGATGTCAAGGTGCGAGAGAAACTGGTAGCCTCCGGCAACAGCTCCGACCTCCGGCACGGGATACTGCGCAACCTCGAGCCGGACACTGCCTACGTGGTGGTCAGTGACTTCCAGTCGGATACGTCCCTGCAGGGTATCGCGAAGAAGTTCCAGCAGAAGAACTCCACCCTGAACGCGCTGAAGACCCGTATGGAAAGAGAGGTATCGGTCACGATAGAGGGCCCGGGTTCGACGGTCCCGGGTGCAAGGAACAGCTTCGATATAAAGGTCCACGCGACACGTGGCAAGGCCCCGAGGCCAAAGGTCTATCTCGACGGTAGCAGGATACCGGTCGACCGCTCAGGGAACCGGACCTGGAGTTTCACCAGGAGTTTCCCCGGCCAGGGAAGCCACACCGTGAGAGCGGAGATAGGCGTCAACGACAGCTATGATGTCAACGACAGGTACTACCACGGCATAGAGGTCACCGAGAAACCCCGTGTGCTCGTACTCGGCGAAAAAGGCACTCTTACTGGCAGGCTGGAGAAGTTCTACAGGGTCGACCACCGCTCGCAGCTGCCGGAGGACCTGTCACCCTACTACGCCATCATCATGAAGAAGGACCCGGTGCAGGAGCCGGTCAACTACGTCTCCAGGGGTAACGGAGTGGTATACACGGGCAGCTACGAGAGGGAGATGGATATACTGCCGGTCAAGAAGATACCGGAACGACAGCAGAACCGCGGCGCGAAGATAATGCTGGCGATCGATATCTCCGAGGGAACAGAGGGAGGTACCGCCGGAATGATAAAGAGGATAGCATACAACCTCGTGGAGAAACTCCCTTACAACAACCGTGTCGGGGCCGTGGCCTACAACCGTGACGCGTACCTCCTCTCCACCCCGAAGCCGCTCTCCCAGAACCGTGAAGCCCTGAAGCAGAAGATAGCCAGTCTCTCGCCCTCCGGGCCCTCCTTCCACAACAACGGTATAAAAGGTGCGAGGATACCGCTCGAGGGCGTGGGCAACGTGATACTCGTGACCGACGGCAGGACTGGAGGACTCGCCAGCAACCGGAACGTGAAGGCCAAGACCAAGAGGCTTGCGGACCGGCTCCAGGTGCAGCTGATAACTGTCGGGGTAGGAGAGAACAGGGACGAAAAGTTCCTGAAGGAGATCGCGGACCGGGGTAACGGGGTCTACCTCGACGCACAGGACTCCAGCAAGCTGCAGTTCAGGTTCGAGTCCGGAGGGGCATCCGGACAGACCGTTCCGCTCGTGGTCGTGAACACCGAACACTTCATAACGGAGGGCATAGAGCTTTCCTCCGCCGCCACCTTCTTCGACCCTGTAGAGCCGAGAAGAGGAGCGAAACTGCTGGCGACAGGGACCGGCGGAAGACCTTTCCTCACCTCGTGGAGATACGGTCTCGGCCGGGTAGCAGCCTTCTCTGGAGGAGACAAGGAGCTCACAGAGGTCTCCCGTCTCGACCCCCTCCTCCTGACGAGAACGGTCAGCTGGGCGGTCGGCAGCCCGAAACGGAAACAGGAGCGGTGGCTACGCGTCGAGAACGGTCGCAGGCCTGGAGAAGTCGAGCTCCAGGCGTCCTACAGGCTGCAGGGCTTCCAGAGAGAAGGCAGGAACCTTTACACTATGAGCATGGATCCTGGAAGGCTGGGTTTCCACTCTGTCCGGAACAAGACCTACGGTTACAACTACGACCCGGAGCTACAGCAAGTCGGCTACAGCGGTGATATGCGGGAAGTGGTAAGGGCGACCGGTGGAGAGGTCTACCGGCCCGGGGATAAAGAAGAGATGGTCGAGGAACTGAAGAGTTTCAACGAGAAAAAAGTGGTGTCTAAGAAAAACCTTTCCGTCCACGTGCTCGTGCTCGCCCTCCTGGTATTCATAGGCGAGGTCGGGTTCCGGAAGATGAACGGTAAAAAGTGAGCGAGTAGAAACTTTAAACATGAAGACACCGATGCTGAAAAGAAGGTTGAATCCTTTCCTGCTGGTATCGACAGTCCTGATACTGTCACTGCTCGCCGGCCTCTCCGTACTCTACCAGGGACAGATAAACAACCTTGTCGAGGAGAAGAAGGACCTGAAACAGCAGATAGAGCAGAAAGACCGGCGAATCTCAAAGATCCAGCAGGAAAAATCCAACCTGAGCGCCGACCTCCAGAGGATGCAGCAGCTGTACCAGAACAAGGAGAAAAACGCCAGCACCCTGCTTGAAGAGCTGAAAAAGGTCAGGGCCAAGCTCGAAAACCTCCGGGACCAGGTGAGAACCCTGCAGGCCTCGAACACCACCTCTTCCACGAGAGACGTAAATGACACGTTCGCACTGGTCTGCTTCGACGAGGAAACACAGTTAAGCGCGCAGGCGAGGGCCTGGTGCCAGTCGGAGGGCCACCAGACAAGATGAGGGTCGAAAAACTTCTCAAGAGGCTCAAGAGAGAGTTCGTCAAGGTCAACTTCCTCCAGGCAGTGCTCGACTCGCTGCTGTTCTTTCTCTCGGTCAACCTTGTGCTTTTCCTCCTGGACGTGAGACTGACCCCGACGTTCAGGAACGAGGTCGTCATCGGGACTCTCAGCCTCGTGTTTCTTTTGCTAGACATGCTTTACAGGACCGAGAAGTACCGACTGGAGATATACGAGGAGAAGAACCCGCAGCTGGAGGAAGTGCTGAGAACCGCGCGCGACAACCTGGACAGGCAGAACATCGTTTCGCAGGCGCTGTTCGACGATTTACTCGACAGGGCCCGCAAGGTCACGTCGGAAAGCATAATCCCGAACAAAAGGATAATCCAGAAGATACTGGCCGTCGGCGTCCTGAGCTTCCTGACCGTCATGTCGGGTATAACAAGCTTCCAGCTGCAGCAGACCTCAGGAGAACTGTTCCCCGGCGTCGACGAGATACAGCAGAGGATACAGGGCGAGGACCAGGGATTCGAGCTGAAGAACAGCTCAAAGATATACGGCGAGCAGAGCGACATCGACTCCTCCGACATCGATATCGGCTTCAACATCACCGGGTCAGGGAGGAGCGGCGACCGGGAAGCCGGCCCCGGGAAAGGCCAGGAACAGGAGCTCAGGCTTGACACTTCGGCCCAGATGCTGGGCGAAGACATGCAGCTGGCGAAGCAGTACAGCCTCGCCATCAGGGAACTCGATAATAGTTAAATGGCCAGAGCAAGAGGTATTATCTATGAATCGAAAACTAAGAATTTTTCTGGACAGCCAGGAACACCGGGGATTCTGAATGAAGATAAAGGGTGCTGACGAGGCAGGGAACTACAGCGAAGTGACCAAGAAACTCAACAAGGTGCTCGATGAGGTCGGCAAGGTGATTGTCGGCCAGGAGGAAGTACTGGAAAAGATGCTCGTGGCCATCCTGTGCGACGGCAACGTCCTCGTCGAATCCTACCCTGGCCTGGGCAAGACCAAGATGGTACGCACCCTCTCCGAGGTCATGGGACTGGATTTCTCGCGCATCCAGAACACACCGGACCTCATGCCCTCCGACATCACGGGCACACACATAATCGACGAGAGCCAGGGCGAGAAGGAGTTCATCTTCCAGCGTGGCCCCATCTTCGCGAACATGATACTGGCCGACGAGATAAACCGTGCGACGCCGAAGACGCAGTCCGCGCTGCTGGAGGCGATGCAGGAGAAGCAGGTGACCGCGGGCAACAAGAGCTACCAGCTCGACAAACCGTTCTTCCTGATGGCGACACAGAACCCTATCGACCAGGAAGGCACCTACCCGCTGCCCGAGGCGCAGAGCGACCGGTTCCTCATCAAGATAAAGGTCGATTACCCTGCGGAGGAAGAGGAGAACCAGATAGTGGAGCGCTTCACGCAGGAGCTCAACTACGAGCCCGAGCTGGATGAGGTGCTGTCGAAGAGCTCTGTCATACAGCTGCAGGAGTTCACGACACAGGTCCCCATCGCCGACGACATCAGGCGACGGGCGGTCAAGATAGTCAAGAGGACCCGGACCCATGAGGACCTCGAATGGGGTGCGTCACCGAGAGCCTCGCTGGCGCTTGTCAAGACAGGTAAAGCCCGCGCTCTTCTTGAGGGCCGTAACCACGTATCGGAGGCCGATATCGACCAGATGGCCCTCGCAGTCCTCCGGCACCGTATAGGCCTGAACTTCCAGGCCGAGAAGAAAGGCAGGACCCCGGAGGACGTGGTAGAGGAGATAGTCGACGAGACGTAGGACGATGATAGAGCTCGACTTCCTCGACGAACTTGACAGGTTCCAGCTCGCCCTGAAGAAGAACTCCACCGAGATAAGACAGGGAGAGCAGCAATCGAGTTGGACAGGCCAGGGCATGATCTTCGAGGACCACAAGAAGTACGTGCCCGGTGACGATATACGGAAGATGGACTGGAACGTATACGGCCGTACAGAAGAGCTTTTCATCAAGCGATTCGAGGAGGAGAAATCCGTTACCGTCCACGTGCTGGTCGACCGCTCCAGCTCGATGGATTACGGAAACGTGAACAAGTACGAATTCGCGTCGAAGATCGGCCTGGCCATCGCCTATATGGTGTCGAATACCAACGACCGGTTCCGGTTCTCCGTGTTCTCGGAAACTGTTACTGACATCTCGTCGGGCAGGAGAAACGCGAACATGGGCGAGCTGGTGGAGACTCTGAACCAGTTGAGAAAGACGCCGGAGTCGCGGGTGGAGCGCTGCCTTACAGAGTACGCGGGCAGGATACAGAACAAGTCCGCAGTAGTCGTCATCAGCGACTTCCTGACCGACATAGAAGGTATCGAGGAGGGTGTGGAGAGGTTAAGAGATACGGATCTCGTGCTGGTGAACACGCTCGACGCCACCGAGCTCGACCCGGATTTCGACGGCGACGCCATCCTGAAGGACCCCGAGAGCGACTCCACGCTGAGGACCTACCTGTCGAGGAAGACGAAGAACAGTTACAAGGACCGGCTGCAGCAGCACCTGTCCCAGGTCGAGCACATCGCGGACAAGAACGACGCGCACTTCGTCCAGCTATCGACAGAGCAGGATATCTTCGAGGCATTTCTTGAGGTATGGCGGGAGCTGAACCGTTGAATCAACTTTCTTCAAGCTTCAGGAGGAACTGGAGTGTATATGCCGCTGGAAGCCATCATCTTCGACATGGACGGAGTTATGTCCCGGACGCAGGAGCTCCACGCACAGGCACAGTCAGAGGTACTTGACGACTACGATGTTGATATGAATCAGGAAGAAATAACAGAGAAGTACGCTGGCAAACCGCCCGGAACGCTCTTCGAGCAGGAAACCAATGCTTCCGACCCGATGGAGGCCTAAGCCCGGAAGCAGGAGCGGCTCTTCAAACTTGTCCAGGAGAGAGGCGTCGAACCCGTAGAGGGTGCTCTGAACCTGATCAGAGATGCCTAAAGCGAAGGTTACTCGATGGCAGTTGCCTCCTCCTCAGAACCTGATTTTATCCGTGACGTGCTGGAGGAACTCGAACTACTAGAGCACTTCGATGCAGTTGTCAGCGCGGAAGAGGTCGAAGAAGGTAAACCATCGCCCGATGTTTTTCTCGAGGCGGCTCGAATGCTGGAAGTCGCGCCTACCGACTGCCTCGTTATCGAGGACGGCCAGGCAGGCATGAAAGGAGCGAGAAAGGCCGGTATGCTGGTTCTCGGCCTCACAGATAACGGGGGAGAGTATGCACACTACACAGTTTTCTCCCTGGCTGGTGTCGATGCTCAACAGCTAGAATCACTCCACTCCGATCTTAGAGACTGAAGGACTCGGCCCTATTTACCCAGTTCCAGTATCTTCCTGCGTAGTCATGAGCTCCGTTTCTCGCCAGAACTCCGAGCATCATAAGAGAGCCTGAAACTGCAAGGTCGAGAAAAACCTTCTCCAGGAAGCTCAGTCCGAAAGAATCCAGAACAGGCCAGGCAGCAATTACAGCGGTTAAACCGCTTCCGAGGAGCACGTTGCTCACGGAAACCCAGTTCTGAAACTGGAGGTCCAGCTGGTTCTTCTCAAGTTCCGCCTCTTCCACAGCTACTCACCTTCGATTACCTGCGAAAGCAAGACCACCACGATGCTCATCCCGAGCAGGAAGAGAAACGCGCCCAGAGCAAAACTGCTGCTGGTGAAACCTGAAGCCGACTTTAGCCACTCCGAAAGAAATCCTACGCCTACTATACTGGATAAAAGCCCAGCAACGCCAAGAAGAATCGTGAGAGAGTTCTTAACAACCCTTTCGTCCGTTGAAATCTCCATATCTTACCTTTCTGCTCAACGCTTAAAACCGTTCCGGCCGACCTCCGGATACTAAAATCTCGCTCTTCTCGAACACTCCATGAAAATCTTCGACTTCGAAACCGTTGACAGCCTTCCGCTGCTCTACCACCCGGGGATGGACCTACTCGTCATCAGCGACCTGCACCTCGGCCTGGAGGGCTCGATGACCTCGGAGGGCGGGTACGTGCCACAGTTCCAGCTGGAGGAGCTCATAGAGGACATAGAAGACGCGAGGCAGGAGACCGGCGCCTCAAGGATACTGGTCAACGGCGACCTGAAGCACGAGTTCGCGACGACCCGTTACTCCGAGCAAAAAGAAATCGAGGAGTTCATGGAGTTCCTCGACCGAGAGTTCGACGAGGTCATCGTGGTGAAGGGCAACCACGACACGTTCATAGAGAACATCGTGGAGAAACACGGCACCCTCAGCGATTTCCACATGGAAGAAGGTATCCTTTTCGTACACGGCCACAGGGATCTTGACGACATGGATATCGACGGGGAGTACAAGACTGTGGTCATAGGCCACGAGCACCCTGCTCTGGTCCTTGAGGACGAGATAGGTGTGAAGGAGAAGGTCGACGCGTTTCTCTACGGCGAAACCCGGGAGGGGAAGAAGATAGTTGTCATGCCGGCTTTCTCGAAGATATCGGGCGGCTCGAAGGTCAACCAGGTGCCGCAGAGTGAGCTTCTTTCACCTATCCTGAGGAACCGTGTGGACGTCGGAGGGCTGGAGGCGGTAGCTGTCTCGAGAGAGGCCGGTCTTTTCGAGTTCCCGGAGATCGGCAGGTTCTAGCGGAAACTGTAGATCGCGGAGGCGAATATCACCGCGGAAACCGCTGCCGCGACCAGGAAGCTGGCGTTGAGCGACCATATCGAGGCCGCGGTACCCGCCACCACAGGACCGAGAGCCTGTCCCGAGTGCTTGAAGAACTCCAGGAAGCCTGTCAGCTCCGATTCATGCTCCTCCGGGCAGCGGGCGTCGAATATGGAGTGGAGCGCGGGCGACATCCCGGCCGAGAATATCCGGGCAACGAAGAACATCGCACCTATCATGAAAGCGCCGGAGAGGAAGTTCATCGACACCAGCACCGGCGTGAGCAGCAACGAGGTAAGCGCCACGACCCGGAGGTCGCCTATCCTGTCGGCAAGGTCGCCGAACATGAACTGGAACACCTTCGGCAGCGCCGCGGCCCCGAATATCAGCCCCATGGTGATGAAGCCTGCGCCCATCTTGTCGAGGAGCAGCGGTATGGCCAGCCAGTAGAACGAGAATATTATGGAGTAAAGGAATATCAGGGCAAGCGGGAACCGGATGCTTCCCCAGTTCTGCTTGAGGTGTCTCCAGTCGTTACCGTAGGTGTCACGGTGCAAGAGCTCCTCGATGGATTCTATGAAACCTCGCTTCCTCTCGAGGCCTATGTAGCTGAGAAACACGAGCACCGCGAGCGAGGCGGTGAAGACCCAGAGACCGAAGGTCACAGGGAAGCCGTACGAATCTATGAGGTAGCCGCCGATGATCGGGCCGATGACTATCGCGAGGTTAAGCCCGAGCAGGAAGACTGACAGGGATTCGGCCTCCACGTCGTCGTTGGAGGACTGCATCGTTATGCTCCAGCCGCCGTTGAACACGAGCGCCTTCGCAACGCCCTCCAGCATCTTTCCCACGACCAGCATGGCTGGTAACGCGGTCACGTACATAAGAGGTGGTAGAGCTGCCACGAGAAGACCGGAAAGTATAACTATCTTCTCGCCTGCGCGCTGCACCAGGTTGCCCACAGGTATGTCAAGTATTACGGGAATCGCGGCGGGCAGCGAGGTGACGATCCCGACAAGGAACACGCTGGCGATATGCCTTTCGATGAATATCGGCAGGAAGTTCCAGGCTGTCGACCGGCCAAGCCACGCCAGGAAGAACACGAGCGAAAGATGCTTGGCTATATCAGGTATCCTATCAAGCTCCACTCCTACCACCGGGAACCATGGGATGTTTCAGGAAACCCCGGGTTATAAACTTCCCGCTAGTGGGTGACGAACGGGTCGCCGGAGTCGTCTTCCTCGTCTTCCTCCTGCTCCCGTTTCCGCTGCTTCTCTATGAACTCATCTTTCGCCTTATCCTTCAGCTCCTGGAACCTTTTCTCGGCCTCTGTCTGCTGCGTCCCTGCCTCCTCCTTCTTCAGCTTGCTGTACCTCTCCTCGGAGTCCTCTTCACCGTCGCTGTCATCGCCGAGGTTGTCGATCAGCTCATCCATCATCTCTTCGCCTCCCGACGAACGGCAGGAAACGAGAAACCGTGAATAACTTGCCGAGCTTTTCCGACGTCCGCTCGATAGATTCCGCGGAGCGCTCGACCGAGCGTATGGTCCTGTCGAGGTTCTTCAGTACAAGCAGCAGGTAGAAGAAACCTGCCAGTACAAGTATCTTGATCGCCGCGTCCAGCGCCTGGTTCAACGTGACAAGGTCGACCATGTACCATTTTTCCGGGGCCACGGGTTTATACTTACCGGAGTCCTCGAACTCAAGAAAACCTGCCAGAAAGGCTTAAAAGCCTGTGAACGGAAATTTTTGACGTGATAACATGGTAGAAGTCCCAGAAGACACCGATGTTTCCGACCTTCCTTTCACACACGCCAGGATAAAAAGGATGATAAGAGACAAGGCCGACGAGGGCCAGTACGTCCGCTCGAACGTTTACTACGGCCTCAACCTTCTGCTCGGCGAGATAGCGGAAGAGATAATCGACAACATGATGGAAACCGAGGCAGCATACGTCGAGAAACACCACCTTGACCACGCGGCCCGGAAGTACGAGAAGGTGGAGAACATCATCAAGGAGAAGGAGCGGGTCTCGAGGAAGCTCGATGCGCTTGCCTCGGACATCGAGCGTCTCTCCAGGGAAGTAGAGCAGGCCGACCACTGACGGCCTCTCTACTCATCCAGGACTTCTATATATACCGCACCAAGATCTTCCAGCTCTTCCCGGCTGTACTGGGAGACACGGTACGATCTTTCCTGGACCTGTCCCGCCTCGTTCCAGCAGTCCAGGAAGCCTTCCTCATCCAGGAAGCTTATGATGTATCCGAGCCCCGACTCCTCCTTGCCTATCAGCTTTCGCAACCCGGTTGTCTTGATATAGACCTCTCCCTCGTCCTTGGCCTTATTCAGGGCTTTTATGCAGTCCTCCCAGTTACCTGTGTTGAGTACATGGCCGGAAGACTCTTCGCCCTTCCTGTCCTGCAGCGACCTCCTGATGGATACAAGTTCCGCCCTCTCCTTCCCTGCCACGGGTAAACTTGGAGACCTGGCTATATCACCTTTTTGAATCTTATAACCTTGTTATATCCTGATGCGGTTCGATATCGAGGTCATAAGCGACGACCTGCTCCCCGCGGTACGCAGCATCATGGCGACGAGACTCTCGAAGGACTACGGATACACACAGGAAGAGATAGCGGCGAAACTGGAAGTCACCCAGCCAGCGGTATCGCAGTACATGAACCGGTCAAGAGCGGACCCGGATGTCGTACAGACCCTGAAAGATGACCCGCAGGTCGACCTCCTGCTCGACGACGCGGTATCGAAGGCCGCGAAGGATGACGATTTCTCCGCCGAGGTAGCGAACATAGTCGAAACGGTCAGAGATAAAGGCCTTCTAAAAGAACTTTTCGACGGTACGAGCCGGCTCTAGTTCTTGAAGCCGTCCCACTGGAACTCCTCGGCCTCTTCCTCCTTGCTGTTCGTGAGCGCCGAGAGCCTGTCCATGAAGTTGCTGACGAATCCAGGGCCTTCATCGGAATCCTCATCGCCGGAGCCGAGGTCGAGTTCGAAATCGAAGTCGAATTCCCTATCGTTCTCGTAGTAGTAGAAGCCTCCTCCAGCGATAGCGAGGAGCAGCACGAGGCCGCCCCCTATCATCATCCATCTGCGGGTATCCCTGCGGTTATCCGCCTTCTTGACGTTCTCGAAAGACGATTGTGCAGCCTGGTAATCCGATTCTATACCTTCAAGCGAGGACGAGACCCTGTAGTAGTTACCGTTCTGCTTCGCCTGACGTGCATCCTGTACCTTCTGCCTGAACCCGGACAGGTTGGCCTCGAGCCGGGATTCCAGGTCCTTCGGTAAGTCGCCTTTCTTGGCCTCGACCTTCTGTTGCAGCTGCTGGAGCTTGGTCTCGTAATCCGACAGCTTCGTGTCGAGACTGGATTCCTGCTGGGAAGTGGCCTCTACGACCAGGCCGATGGTCTTAGACGTCTCCGGGTTCGACACGGAGAGAGTTATAGTATGCTTCCCGAGGTCGTCAGCCACGGTGCTTACACTGAAGCTGACGGTCGTGGAGTTCGTGGGGGCCAGCTCTTCCACCGTCTTGCTATCGGAGAAAACGCCTTCAGCCGAGGCGGTGATATTGCTGCTGCCTATGAATATATCACCGGTGTTCTTCACGTTCACCTGGAAACCCGTGGAGTCGCCCGCGGTGACGGATATACTTGAAGGTGCCTCCATGGTTATCTCCGGCTGCGCATCGGGCCTGTAGTCGAACTCCAGGGACTCTGTGGAACTCCAGCGGCCTGCCTCATCCTTCACCCGGAAGTAAACAGTGTGCTGCCCCTCACTGAGCCCATTGACCGAGGCCGTGAACTCGCCCGAGGAGCCGTCTATGTCGACCGACGTACCTGAGCCCTCGTTAACCGTAGAGTCGTCGTAGAAGTACTCCAGCTCCTGGATACCCGACGCATCTGAAGCGGTGAACTCGACCGGGAAATCGCTGTTCACCACGCTCCCCGGGATGTTCGACTCGAATACATTCGGCTGTGAGGAATCGAAGGTAAATGTGCTCTCACCCGAAGTATCACAGTTACCTGCCTGGTCACACACCTCCACGGATAGATCTACCGTCGAGTCCTCGTACTCGTCATCGATATCGCACGAGGCCGTGACCGCACCATCGGAAAGAGTATCGGTATCGATAGTATCCCCGCCAGAATCAAGACAGCTCACAGTCACATCCGCCGACTCCGAGTTCTCCTGGATATCGAATCCAAGACTGTAATCCTCACTCCACTTCACCGCACCCGGCCCATCATCGAACGACGGGTCGACCGTGAAATCCTGCGTCGTGTCGACCGTGAACGACCACGAACCATTTGCCCAATTACCAACATCATCTTTCACATAGTAATTAACATCATAGCTGCCCTCTGAAAGTGAAACGCTATTCAAGCTCGTGGAAAGACTTGACAGACTTTCACTCGGAATCGTTATGTTGTTATACGAGATTGAAGTAGTCGAATCAGATGACGAAAACGATACATCCAAATTTTCGCCTTCTTTCGTATATCCATCGTCCGACGGGGAAAAGCTGGAAACTGAGGGAGGGGTTCCATCTAAGGTCACCCCGGTAACGTTAGCACCGCTTCCATCCGAATCCTCTTCCACTACCCTAAAATCAAAATCTCCTGAAGACGTGCTGCCAAGCTCGAAAAGTAATTCCGCTGAACCACTCGAAGTCGAAACATTGTCGCCGTTCGAAACGGTCTGATAACTTGTGTCCGAACTCCTTTTATAGAGAAAATCTATTTTCCCCGACGAAGAACTTGCTCCAGATACATTCAACCAGACATCCGAGTCATGGGTTGTGCCAGTGGTAGGGTTGTCAAAACTAATAGCCCCTGCCATCCCCGCGAGTAGAGCTGCTGTAAATCCGAGGGCGAGAAGCTTGGAGGCCGGCTGTTTCTTATCGAGGAACACTGGTGTTGGTTTCCTCGCGTATGTTTAAGTAAATTAATCGCTGGCTTCCCGGGCCTTTTCGAACATCTCGACCGCGCGCTGCTTCTCCTCCTGGTGGTCGACCACCGGCTCCGGGTAATCATCGCCGATGATGCAGCCCGTCTCCTCCTGGACTTCCTCCGGCATCTTGTGAGGTTCATGGATGTATTCGTCCGGCACCTCGGAGAGCTCGGGAACGTACTCGCGGATGTATCCTCCCGACGGGTCGTACTTCTCGCCCTGTGTCCACGGGTTGAAGACGCGGAAATACGGCTGCGCATCAGTTCCTATCGAGTAGGCCCACTGGATACCCCCTATCATCGCCGAGAGTTCGGCGTCGACGAACATCCTCTTGAAGTAGCGGTGGAGCAGCTTCCAGTCGATGTGGAGATCTTTTGCGGCGAAGCTGGTAACCACCATCCTGAGACGGTTGTGCATCCAGCCCTCGCGTTTTAGCTGGCGCATGCCGGCGTCGACGAATGGGAACCCTGTCTTTCCTCGCTTCAGAGCCTCCCAGTCGGCCCGTGCCTCCTGACCGTCACGCCAGTCGATGCTCTCGTACTCCTCGAGGAACGGCTTCTCGACGCAGTACGGGTAGTTGTACATGACCTGGAAGTAGAAGTCGCGCCACGCAAGCTCCTCCTGCCATACGCGCACGCCGTCCTCGTCGGCACCTCTTGCTTTCGCTCTCTCGGCCTCCCAGAAAGCTTCCCGGATCGATACCGTGCCAAACTTGAGGTGCGGTGATAGCCTTGAAGTCGAGTCCTTCGGCGCGAGGTCTCGCTCCTCATCATACCGGCCGATCCGGTCCATGAAATCCTCCAGCTTCTTCCTACCCGCTTCTCTTCCCGGGTTCCAGGTCCATTCGAGTTCGTCTGGTTCCTCGTAGCCGAGCTTTTCGACGGAGGGTATCTCGCCGCTCTCGATCTCAGGTGTTTCGAACCCCGGTAATTTCCGCGGCCGCGGTTTCTCATTCTCAAACCACTTATCGCGGTAGTAGCTGTAAACTTTGTAAGGACTGCCCGAGTTAGTTGTTATCTCCTCCTTCTCGAACATCACGATGTCCTTGAAGTTGTTCACTTCGACATCCAGCTCCCGCACCTTTTCATCCCTCTTTCTCGAGTATGGCGAGTAGTCGCGGTTGAAGTAGACCGCGTCCGCGTCCGCAGTTCTATTTATCTCCTTGAGCTTTTCGACAGGCGACCCATTCCTCACCACGAGGTCGCTGCCCCGCTGCTCCAGTTTTTCCCGGAGTTCGAGCAGGGAGTCGCGCCAGAATTTTAACCTTGGATATCCAAGCTCTGTGCGGGAGAAGTAGTCCTCGTCGATGACGTAGAAAGGTATGACACGGTTGTGTTCCTCTGCCGCCTTGATTAGAGCGGTGTTGTCGTGAACGCGCATCGACCGCCGGAGCCACGCTATCGCTGTCATATCAAATTTATCTTCCGCGGCTTTTTTACAGGTTCTGAGAGGTCAGTCGTCAAGCCGGTTGAAGGCCGCTGTTTCTCCGGGTTCAAGTTCTCTTCCGCTCAAACCCTGTTCAGAGGCTTCCTCGAAGCCTGTGTTGCGCTTACAGTATAGTGAGAGAGCCTGCTTGAAGATGTTGTCCGAGTCCCTTCCGTCCCTGTAGAGCTGGAAATGACCGTACTCGGAGTCTTCCTCCTTTATCTCCTGCCAATACTCCTGTGCTTCACGTACGTCGAAACGGTTTCCGAACATGTTGAGCCAGTCCTGCAAGAAAATCTTAAAAATCAGATACTGTCCCCGAAGTCATAGAAACTGTTTTAAACCGGTTCACTGTTTCTGGAAGAAGTTGTCGAGCTGTGGCTTGGATTCCTCCGGGCCTATCAGGACGAGCTGGTCGTCCTCATCTATGCGGATGTTCATGTCGCCCGTCAGCACCTTGTCCGGCTGGACTACCGCCGAGACCTTGAACCTGTCCGGGAACTCTTCGTCCTGCTGCAGCTCCTTGACTGTAGAGCCTATCAGGTCGGAATCCTCGTTGATCGACGCCTTGAGGACTTCGCGGTCGTTCTCGAGGTTGGCGAGCTTCACGAGGTACGGATGCTCCACGGCAGATAGAAACTCTGATATCAGGATGTCTGTGTGGCCGATGGTTTCCGCGCCGATGACCTGGAAAGCGTCGTAGTACTCGTCGTCCTCGACCCGCGCGACCACTTTAGGGACACCGTACTTCTTGCCGAGAGAGCATATCACCATGTTCTCGTTGTCGTCCTTCGACGTCGATATCAGCACGTCTGCCTCGGTGATACCCGCATCCTCGAGCGCAGATAGTGTGGCGGGAGACTTGTTGATGACCGTCGCCCCGGATGAGGAGTACAGCCGCTTGCACCTGTCCTCGTCCGCGTCGATTATGACGACATCGTGCCTTTCTTCCAGCCGGTTTACGAGCCTGCGGGATAACGTGTTTATCCCTGCTATCACTACGTACATCCTTCAGGAAAAGTCTTTGAACAGGTCGCTATTAAAGATTGCCAGCAGCGGCAGCATCTCCAGTCGACCGGCGAGCATCCCTATTATCCACGCCACCTTGACAAGCGGTGACAGAGCCACCATCCGTTCACCCTCCATGAAGACGGGCCCCATATTGCCTATAGCCGAGACGCTGCCGGACATGGCGGCCATCAGCCCGACACCCTCTAAAGCCATGGTGAACGCGGCGAGCAGGAACGTGGACGCCGCCCAGATGAAGAACAGTACCGAGATGGTCCTGACCGTGGAGCTCTCCAGGATCTGCCCGTCTATCTTCACCTCGTTGATCGCGGTCTCGGGAAGCGAGTAAGCGCGTATCCTCGTCCTCAGTAGCTCCATCAACGTCTTCAGGCGGAATATCTTCAGGCCTCCAGATGTCGAGCCTAGCGAGCCGCCGACGAACATAACGGCGATGAAGATGAGCTGCATGACCGCCGAGAAGCCCATCAGAGATATCGTGCCGTACCCCGTCGACGAGATCAGGGCTGCAGACTGGAAAAGGCCCTCGAGTCCGGCGTCAAAAGGCGAATAACCCTTCATCAGCAGCTCGAGCGAGACGAAGCCAGCGACGAGCAGGAATATCTTGGAGTACAGCAGGAACTCCGAGTTACGAGCAAGCGCGGATACGTCGGCCTTCAGAACGCGGTAGAGCAGCACGAAGTTGACACCTCCGATGAACATGAAGGCAACAGTAGCGGCCTGGACAGGTACCGAGAAACCTCCTATGCTCGCGGCCATCGTGGAGAACCCTCCCGTCGATATCGCGGAGAACGAGTGCAGCACTGCATTGAAGGGGCTGACACCCAGCATCATGTAGACCACGACTATAACTGTGGTCAGGAAGCCGTATACTTTTGCCAGCGCTATGATAGATTTCGTGAGCGAAGGTCTTATAGAGCCGGAATCGGTTTTGTGCGCCTCGGCAGAGAACAGCCTCCGTGATACACCTCCGGATTCCCTGATGACCGCGATGAAGAAGGTGAGTATACCGAGGCCGCCTATCCACTGCATGAAGGAGCGCCAGAAAAGTATGGAGCGGGGCAGTTTTTCCGGTGCCAGGAACATCGAGATGCCCGTGGTCGTCAGGCCGGCGGCGCTCTCGAAGAACGCATCGAAGATGTTCATGTGTACCATCAGTGGTATCGCCCCGAAACCTATCGCCAGCGTCCATCCGAGGACGGTCGCGAACATCGCCTCCTCTGTGGTCGGGTCATGTGTATCCCCCGCCATCTTGACCGCGTAACCGAGTACCATGGCCGAAAGAGAGGCAATGATGAAACCGGAGGATACGAGGAGCGACTCGGAGTAGTATATCGCTATGAGAAGCGGCAGCGCCAGTGTCACGGAGAATATCTGCAGGAACCTTCCTACGAACTGCAGCACCACCGAGGTTCTCATAGTTTTGAGAAGCGTCGAGCTGGAATAAAAAGCTCGTCGCGACCTCTCGGGTTAAAAAGTTTGTCTTCAGATACTGCAATGCTCGGGCAACTGAGCGGGTGAATCTTAATGCAGGTAACGATCGGAACAAAAGATGGTGAAACGTTTCAAACCGAAATAGAGGATGCGTCCCGGCTCGTCGGCAAGACCCTTGGGGAAGAGTTCGAGGGCGGGGTTATCGGCCTTGAAGGCTACACGCTGGAAATCACCGGCGGCAGCGACCGCGACGGCTTCCCCATGAGGGAAAGCATCGATGGCAGCGCCAGGAGGCGCGTCCTGATCATGGAAGGCGCCGGAATCGAAGAGGACGAGGACGGAGTCAGGAGAAGGAAATCCGTCCGCGGCGACACTGTCTCGGAAGACATCCAGCAGCTGAACACCCAAGTCGCCGAGGAAGGAAGCAAAAGTGTGGAAGAACTCCTCGGTGAAGAAGACTAAGAATGATGGAAGGCATACCTGAAGCAAACATAGGCCTCGTAGGTCACGTCGACCACGGGAAGACGACGCTGACGCAGGCCCTGTCCGGCAAATGGACCGACGAGCACTCCGAGGAGCTGCGGCGAGGCATAACCATCCGTATCGGTTACGCCGACGTGACTTACTACGACAGCGACGGGAAGCTCAACGTTGACGGTGAAGGCGAGGAAGTACGCACAGTCTCTCTCGTCGACGCACCGGGCCACGAGACCCTGATGGCGAACGTGCTATCCGGCGCAGCCATAATGGACGGCGCCGTTCTCCTTATCGCGGCGGATGAAGAATGTCCACAGCCCCAGACCCGGGAGCACCTCGCCGCGCTCGACCTAACTGGCATCGACAACATAGTCATAGCACAGAACAAGATAGACCTCGTCAGCGAGGAAGAGGTAAAGGAGAACCACAGGCAGATAAAGGAGTTCGTGGAGGGCACCGTCGCGGAAGACGCCCCCATCGTCCCGATAAGCGCGCAGCACGGCGTCAACATCGACGCGCTGCTCGAGGCTATCGACCGCGAGATCCCGACTCCCGACAGGGACCCGGACGCGGAGCCGAAGATGCTCGCGGCCCGGTCTTTCGACATAAACAAGCCGGGAACGCCGCCAGAGCACATCCGCGGCGGAGTCGTCGGAGGAAGCTTGTTCCAGGGCGAACTCGAAGAAGGCGATGAAATCGAGCTCAGGCCCGGAAACCGCAGGAACGGCGAGTGGGAACCCGTCAAGACAACGGTAGAGGGCATAATGCAAGGATCGAAACCGGTGGACGAGGGAAGGCCTGGAGGGCTTCTCGGAGTCGAGACAGATCTTGACCCCGCCATGGCGAAGTCTGACGGCCTCGCGGGCAACGTTCTGGGGCTCGAGGGCCAGCTGCCCGAGTCCACCAGCACCGTAGAGATGAAGGTCGAACTGATGGACCAGCTGGTAGGCGCCGAGGACGAAAAGGAGATAGAGAACGTGAAAGGGAAGGAAACCCTGATGCTGAACGTCGGCACCCAGAAATCCGCTGGAGCAGTTACACAGGCTGGAGAGAACGTTAGAGTCCAGTTAAAGGTCCCGGTATGCGCGGAGGAGGGCGACCGGGTGGCGATTTCCCGCCAGATAGGCTCTCGATGGCGTTTAATCGGTCAAGGAGAGATAACAGGTCTGGAATGAGCACACGGTTTTTTAATACCCGCGACTCACTTGGGGATGTATGGCCCTGAACTCGTCCCTGCTCGCACCCGCGAGCGGTGAGGACGCCCTTGTAAGGGTGCTTTTCGCCCTGCTGATACTTGTATTCGGCCACATAGGCGTCAAGCTGTTCGACAAGCTCCTGAGAAGAGTATGGATATCCGGCAAGCAGGGCCTTTCGAAGAAAGATATACAGGAGAGACATGAGGCACTCCAGTACCTCAACTACCTGCTTGACGGTGCTGTAGTCATACTGGCGCTACTGTACCTCAACACAGGCATCACCACCCAGGTAACGACCGAGTTCGTGGAGTTCCTTCCCCGGCTGGTCTCGGCCGCACTTGTCGGCATACTGGGCATCATAGCTATCGACCTTTCGACAAAGATAGGGGCGGAGCTGCTCGAGGCGCTCGGAGTCAAACGTTACTTCCAGGAGATAGGGCTTTCCGGCAGCGCACTCGAGGTCACGGCCGGCCTTTTCAAGGCTTTCCTGTACCTACTGCTGCTGCAGATAGCCCTGGGACAGCTCGGTATAGGGGAGACGTTCGTCGACCAGCTCGTCACCGCTTCCTCGTGGGCTGCCGCGTTCCTCGTAGCAGGCCTTCTTTTCTACGGCTTCAAGGACCTGTTCCAGAACTTCGCGGCCGGCATATACCTCAAGAACTCGCGGCTTGTCCGGCCGGGAGAAGAGGTAAGGCTTGAGGAAGACAAGGGCGAGATAAGGAACATCTCTCTTTTCAGCACTACCGTGGAAACAGATACCGGATACACCCTGCTCACACCGAACAGTGAGGTCATGGACTCACAGGTCAAGTTCAAGAGGACGAAGAGCGATATCGACACTCTCGAGGATATAAAGAAGCATTTCGTTGCGCAGCAGCCGTCCTACTGCGGACCTGCCTCGGTCGAGATGGCTCTCGACATCCTCGGCTACCGGTACGATCAAGATGAGATCGGCGAGAAGGCAGGGACTACAGAAGAAGGTACAGAACCCGCGGAGCTGATGGCGGCGGTCGAGGAGCTGACAGAGGAAGACGCGAGAGCCGGCTTCGTCGAGATAGAGAAGATAACAGAGCTCGGCGACGAGCTGAAGGCCTGGTTCAACGACGGCGCGGTCGCGATACCTTACTTCGACAAGTCACAGCTGTTCCCGGAGGCCGAGGAAGGTAACTACGTGCTCGCGGTCGGCATGGAGGGAGAAGAGGTACTGGTGATAGATCCTAACCGGAGGATGGGAGGCGTCTACTACGTCGACCAGAAGGACCTTTACGAGGCCATGGACAAGCTGCCTGACGGCGGTTACATGGTCATCGCGCCGGAAGGGACCACCGCCCACTGGAGGCTGAAGAACGAGCTCATGTACTCGGAGAAGACTTACTACGACGAACTGTCGAAGACGCTGGAGACCCGGCTCAGGAAGATACTGCGGCAGGGAAGACTGCTTACGAAAGCGATGCCTGAACCGCTGGAGAGCTACATGGAGAACTGGAGGTCGGGCGAAAGGGTCACGAGGCTCTGGAACCCGGAGGGGGAGGAAGAAGATGAGGCTCCTGATAGCAGCTGAAAGCCATGTACCGGAGTTCGAGGAGTTCTTCGAGGAAGTCGAACATAAAGATATAGACAACCTCTCACCCGAGATAATCGAAGGTAAAGCAGATGTACGGGCCGACGAGGACACTGTAGGGAAGTTCGACGCCGCCTTCCTCCGGTTACCGCCTAAAAACGCTATATTCGGCCGGGTTCTTATAGAGACGATGCAGGAGCGCGGCGTACACACCAACTACCCGTCCACCGCGTTCTTCGTGATGTCGAAGAAGAACTACCTCTACTACGTCCTGAACGAGAGAGGGCTTCCCGCCCCCAGGACCGTCGCGGTGGCGACGGAGAAAGCAGCAAGGAACATAGAGCAGGAACTGGAACTACCGGCGGTCGGCAGGAGATTCGAGGACCTCGAGGAGACGGAGAGCAGGAAGATGTACGGGATAGAAGAGGTCAAGGACTTCGTGCAGGGCTCCGAGTACGAGGAGGACGTCCTGCTCTTCCACGAGCTGAAGGATGGCGAGAAGTACCGCTGCCTCGTAGTGGGCGACCGGATAATATCGATAGAAGACAGCTCCGACGGCTGGCGCTTCAGCAAGGACAGCCTGAAATACTCCAACGTATCGGATGAGAAGAAAGAGACCGTCAGGGAGACAGCCCGCGCGATAGGGGCGCCGGTCGCCGAGGTTCTCATGAGAGGTGAACAGGTGTTCGACCTGAATCCCAACCCTGACCTTGAGATGTACACAGAGGTCTCCGGCAAAAACGCTTACTCGATGGTAGCAGACCACCTAAAGGAGGGCCCGTAGATGAAGCTGGCGATAGTCTACGGCGAGATATCGACAAAGCACCAGCTGATAATCGACAGGGCGGAAGACATATTCGACTCCGTGCTCGCGGCCCCGGTCGACGGCCTCAAGTACGTCCACGGGGAGGAACAGAAAGTTCTCTACAAGGATATCGACCTGACAGAGTTCGATGCGGTCTACGTCCGGATAGATGACCGTGACGCCATATTCGCCGAGCACCTCGTGGAAGTGCTGAACAACGAGGGCGTTGTAACACAGGCCGAGAACGACACGTTCGCATACGACTCAAACAAGTTCTACAACATGAAAGTGCTCGCGGAGAACGGAGTCAACGTACCTGACTCCGTCTACACCCTGTCACCAGGTATGGCGGTCAGCGCCGCGGAGAGACTGGGCTACCCGGTCATAATGAAGACTGTGAGAGGCGCGGGCGGTACAGGCGTCATGCGGGCTGGCAGCGAGAACGAGCTGAAGCCGGTCATGGATACGATGAAGTCACTGGAGCAGGACATCTGCCTCCAGGAGTACATAGAGCACGGCGGCAGCGACACGCGAATGGTCGTGATAGGCGACTACGTGACCGCGTACGGCAGGACCTCGGGAGGCGAGGACTGGCGCTCGAACATCTCCGCGGGGGGCGAAAGGATCGACGTGGAGGTAAACGACAAGATGGAGCAGATCGCGCTGAGAGCCGCGAGATCCACGGGCTTCGATATCTGCGGCTGCGACATGATAGAAGTGGATGGCGACTACTACATAATCGAGGTCAACGGCGCGTTCGCCGTGAACGAGACAATGAACGAGATAATCGGCCAGGACGTCGTCCTGCAGCTCGTGGAGCGGATGCACGAAAAAGCCATGAAGCGATCTTAGACGGCATCTACCAGCTCTTCCACGACCTTTTCCATCAGCTTCTTCTTGGATTCCTCCAGTTCTTCGCTGCCGTAGAAAACCAGCCCCGGCTTGGAGTTCAACTCGAGTATCCACGGCCGGCCATCCCTGTCGAATACGAAGTCCACGGAGTAGAAAGACGGGTCGTGCGCAGAGAGTACTTCCGCGACCTCCTCGACTATCTCCAGCGCCCGGTCCGGGACATCCTCCAGTTCGACGAAGAAAGTCTCCCCGCCACGGTGCACGTTGCTGACCCACCCTGATTCAGGAACCCTGACCTGCGCTCCTGCAGGATCGCCGCTGAGCACCTGAATACGCAGGTCGTGCGGCCCGCTGACATCGAAGCCTGGAAGGCCTTCGGTCGGGTCCACGAACCTCTGGACCAGCAATCCTTCCCGCGGCTCAAAATCGTCGATGCTGTTTATGACCTCGACACCGGTCCCCCCGTAATCGGATCGCGGCTTGAGGACCACGCGGCCGTAATCGTCGAGCATCTCTTCCACGTCCTCCCTGTCCGCCTCCCGGGTCTCCGGGATGTGATCCGGGAAACTCCTGTAGCTCTCGAGCTTGTCGTTCACGAGCTCCTGCAGCCGGTAGTCGTTTATCACAGGTAGCTCCTCAGAAACACGTTTCTTTACCTCCCGCGAGTCTTCACTCATGTCCGACTTGTCGAACACTACGTCGACATCGACTTCCTCGACCCTGCGCCACTCGCCATCCCTGAAGCAGAACGCTCTATCGAGAGCGCCATCCCGGTACCAGCTGTAGTGAGCCATGTATACCCTGCCACCTTTCTCGCGGGCCAGCTGGCTGAAAACCCTGTAGGCCGGGTTGACAGGTTCGTATTCACTGGGTTCGTTGCCTTCCCAGGTGACGCTGTCCCAGAGGACTGCTATCGAGACCATCATGATGTTGGATTTAAACAGTTACGGCTTTATACCTCTTCTTAAAGCCATGGAACCCGCCAAGCAGATAGAAAAACTCGAAGAAACACCGGAACCTGAGCTGGATTTCGACCAGGAACACCTTGTGCAGCAGCTCTCGGACGCGGCCAGAAAGCTGGTCGACAGGACTTCCTGGATAAAGAACATAACCATAGAGAATCGTGGCGAGGAAAGAAAGCGCTTCAAGGAGGCATACAGGGAAGGAGAGGAGTTCCGGCCGAAGTTCGAGTTCAGCGAGTTTCCGCACAGCGAGGAGAAGCTGCTCGGCGTTCTCGACCAGTGCATCGAGGCGTCGGGACGGATAGAAAAGATACACCTCGACCGGTACGGCGCGGAGACTTTGAAACCTGTGGATATGCAGCAGTTCTTCCAGGAGATCTTCACGGAGCTGAAGCTTTACACGCGGCTGGGGGCGAACATAGAGGACGAGGACTCCTGGAAAAAGTGCTCCCGGGAGATATGGCCTTTACCCGGTGAGGAAGTGCTGCAGGAATCCATAGAGAGGCTGGAGGAGCTGGACCCGGTAGAAGAGCAGAAAACGGCCGATGCGGAGCAGCTCGCGGAGATGTTCCGCGAGGAACTCGAAGGGCTGGGGATCGACTACAGCGTCGAGGTGCGGGACGTGAAGGGCTGCTTCAACATACCGGAGGAACGGACGCTGGTGGTGGCGAGAGGCCGCGACGAGGAGAGGAAGTACTCGGAGGAGGAGGCACGGATGCTCACCATCCACGAGACCTTTCACGTCGTCCGCGCGCACAACGGTTTCAAGGCCGGGGGGAACGAGTTCCCGGACCTGCCCGGTGTCCACACACCTTTCTATACGACAACTGAGGAGGGCGGCGCACTGTACCGGGAGCGGAAAACGGGTGCGGCGTTCGAGAGACAGGACTTCGACTACCACCTGCGCCTTGTAGCAGCGTACCGGATCGCGCAGAGCGACGACTACCGGGGTGAGTTCCAGGATATCGTCGAGGAGCTCATAGAGCTCGGCGGTAGTGTCGACCGGAGCTTCTACCTGGTCGCGAGGAACCGGAAGGCGCTGAGACACCATATCTACCAGAACGGGTACCGTGAATGGCAGGATTACGAGGGCGAGAGATGGCCGCTGCTGATGGGTAAGCTCAACCCGGAGTGGGCCGAAAAGTTCGCGGAAGAGGCCGAGGCCGGCGGCATGTTCCGGAAGCCGGACATAGAACCGGAGGAGCTGTTCGAAGAGAGGTGGCCGGAGTGAGGAAGAAAGTGATTCTCGACACGAACTTCCTGGTGGCGCCTTTCCAGCTCTCGCTCGACCTTTTCGAGCAGCTCGAAGAACTGTATCCGGATGCGGAGATATACACGCTGGATGATGCGGTGCAGGAGGCGAAGAGCATCGAGTCCGGGAAGTACCGCGCGCTGGTGGAGAAACTGCTGGAGACCCAGGACATCGAAGTCCTCAAAACGGAGGGCGAGGGTAGCGTCGATGATCTGCTCGTGAAGCTCAGCGACGAGTACGTCATCGCCACCAACGACAGAGAACTGCGGGAGCGGCTGGACGAGACAGACGCGGAGACCGTGATAATCCGCAGCAAGAAGAAGCTGGAAGTCCAGAACAGCCACGGCCTGAAGTAGCGGCGACAGGAAACACCATTTAAAACTTGCGTTAAATCCTCTTCTTGTTCTAAGAGGATAAAACGATGTACAAGAGGCTGACAGTAGAAGATTCCGTAAGGGTACCACCCGAGCACCTCGGAGAAGATCTCGAGGAGTCCGTCCACGCGGGCGTCCAGGAAGAGGTCGAAGGAAAGATCTTCGAGGAGATAGGAGTGGTCGTCGCAGTTGAAGAAGTCAACAGCATCGAGGGCGGAGATATCAGGCCCGAGGACGCGGGCGTCCACTACGACGTCGAGTACCGGGCGATAGTCTACGAGCCCGAGCTGCACGAGGTGGTCAACGGAGAGGTCGTCGATCTTACCGGTTTCGGCGCATTCATCCGTATCGGCCCGTTCGACGGTTTATGCCATGTCAGCCAGATAATGGACGAGTACGTCAACTACGACGAGGAGAACGAGATGCTGACCTCCGACGAGCGCGACTTCTCTCTTGAGGTCGGCGACGTCGTGACCGGGAGGATAATCGCGGTATCGCTCGAGAAGCAGGAGACCAACAAGATAAACCTTACGATGCGCCAGCCCGGCCTCGGGAAGCAGGAATGGATAGAGCAGTACGAGGAAGAGCAGATGGAAGAAGAGGGAGACAGGGAGGAATGATTTAAGTGGCAGAGAGAGCTTGCAAGAACTGCAACCGTATCGTGGAGGACGCGGACGAGTGTCCGGTCTGCAAGAACAACGATCTTTCAGACGCGTGGAACGGCCTCGTCGTCATCTACGACCCTGAATCCGAGATAGCGGAGAAGCTGGGAATCGAAACACCCGGCCGTTACGCGATAAGGGTCAAATAAAAAGGTTTACCGAGAGGCAAAGGATACGATAACATGGAAGCTGAAATCACTTCGGTACGGGAGAACCCGCTGCTCGACAGGTTCGAGGCAGAGGTGGTTCTCACGCACGAGGACAGCCCGACACCGAGCAGAGAAGACGTGGTATCAAGGATAGCGGCCGAGAACAACCTAGACGAAAACTCTATCGAGGTCGAGGGTATCTACACCGGCTTCGGAAAAAACACCTCCCGCGCCGAGCTCAAGATAACGGAAGAGTTCGAATACGAAGAGGAACTGGAAGAAGAAACCGTTGAAGAAGAGACCGAGGTAGAGGGGCCGGAAACCGACACAGAGGAGGAAGAGACAGAAGCAGAGACAGCGGAAGCTGATTACGAGGAAATCGTCTCGGGCACCATCAGCGGCGCCAAGGACCAGCTCCAAGAGCTCGAGAACCCTGACTGGGACGCGGCGCTTGAGGCAGAGAAAGATAACAAGGACCGGAAAACCTTCAAGGAATGGCTGGAGAACCGCGAGTAAAGCTTTAAACCGGTCGAAGAGTAAGGTGACATACTGAGATGGCGATACTGACGGCAGAAGACGCACGCGACATGGACGACAGCGAGCTAAAGGAGCAGCTTACCGACCTCCAGAAGGAACTCGTAGAGGAGAGAGGACAGATAGAGGTCGGAGGATTCGCCGACAACCCCGGGCGCATAAAAGAGATGAAGAAAACCATCGCACGCATCAAAACTGTTCTTAACGAGCGTAACTGACTGTAATGGCAGAGACATGTCCAAAGTGCGGGATGCCCGAGGACCTTTGCGTATGTGATTCTATCGCCAAGGGCGAGCAGAAGATCGAGGTCAAGCTCGACACCCGCTCGTTCGGCAAGGAGATGACCGTTGTAGAAGGCCTCGGCGACGACGTCGACCTCAGTGAACTCGCGTCCACCCTCAAGTCGAAGCTGGCATGCGGGGGGACCGCGAAGAACGGCCAGATACAGCTCCAGGGCGACCACACACGGCGCATCAAGGATGTACTCGTAGAGGAAGGATTCGATGAGTCACAGATAGAAATCAACGCCTGAGATGGCGAACATGTAATAACTTTTACGTGCCTTCTTGAGCTTGATGCCACCATACCTGAAGACACAGTACGTAAGGGGCCTGGAGCAAAGCCCCCAGCCGTATGACCGGGCCGAGCAGCTCCTGGAGAAAGTTCCAGACCGTCCCTACACCCAGGTCCCGCGGCAGAAAAGAGAAGAGGCCTTCGCCGCTATAGATGCGGTCGGAGAGTTCCTGCACGGCCAGGACCCGGAAGCGATGCACCAGGAAACTTTAGAACTCCTCGAAGAAAAAAAGCAGGTCTTCAAGCACTGAAAGATGCCTATAACACCCGAAAACCTTCCGAAGCACGAACTCATAGGCCTCGAATGCGAGGTCGTAGAGGCGGAGGACGAGGGCCAGGTAGGCATCTCGGGAGAGGTGCTCGACGAGACCCGTTCGATGCTCAGGATAGAAGACAGGCGGGTCGAGAAAAAATCCGCTATCTTCAGATTCACCCTGCCCTCGGGAGGAAAAGTGAAAGTCGACGGCGAGCTCATCGCGAAGCGGCCCGAGGAACGCGCCGGGATGAAGCTCCCCGGCAAGTGGGAGTACGCCGACTGACAGATACTTTAGATTTCAGCGCCTTATGGAAGATATGACCGGGGACTGGACAGAGGTGACACTCTCTTACGTCCTGGAAGGCGACGAGATCCTTCTCATAGAGAAGAAACAGGGGC
The DNA here is from genome assembly GCA_042218325.1 of Candidatus Nanohaloarchaea archaeon. GTDB lineage: Archaea > Nanohalarchaeota > Nanosalinia > Nanosalinales > Nanosalinaceae > JALDAJ01. Next base: position 5,835 of record JBDGRE010000010.1, on the reverse strand, counting down.
ACGGCGCAGGGAAGTACAACGGCCCGGGATGAAAGGTCGAGGACGGCGAAACAATCCGGGAGGCCGCTATCCGGGAACACCGCGAAGAGACAGAGACGGTACCGGTAGAACCCGAGAAGGTGGCCGAACTGGAGTTCTTCTTCGGCGGCGACCCGTTCCAGAGAGTCCACGTATTCCTCTCCGACGACCATCAGGGAGAACATCAGGAGACAGAGGAGGTGAGGCCGGAATGGTTCGATGTAGACGATATACCATACGACCAGATGTGGACGGACGACCCCTACTGGCTGCCGGACGTGCTGGATGGCAAGAGACTGAGAGCCGAATTTTACTTCGATGAAGACGGAGAGGAAATCCGGGACTACTCTATAGAGACCGGCCCAGACCATGGTTATTAAGCTATCAAAAGACGAATTCTTCTCCGGAGAGCTGGAACGTATGCAGACATCGGAAGCTTCCGAAGGGCTGGAAAACAGCGTCCATGGCGATGAGGAGATACAGTGGACTGTAAATCCTGACAAGCTTGCGATGGCGGCCTCTGGAATCGTCAAGAGCCCGGTAGGGTTGCTGTTCGGGATTTTCGTAGCGCCCCTCACGGCTGCAGGCGCCTTCTTGCTGATAGAACAGAGCAGGAACACAGCGATCCTCGGCGCAGCAGTGGGTTTCCTACTACCCATCCTCTACATGGTTCTGAGCAGTCTCGCCGTGTTCGCGATGACTGTCCAGTACTCCGGAACTGATGAAAGGATAATCAAGTACAGGAAGTTCATGGGTGAGAAAGTCGACTCGACCCTTCTCAAGGACATCCGCGATGCGGAATACAGCAAAGGTTTCATCGGCAACCTGTTCGACGTGGGAACTGTTGACATCGACACCGGCATCCATTCCGCCAGCGCTGAACTGGAGTACGTCCCCGACCCGGCAGAAGTGGCGAACAGGGTAAACGAGCTTTCACGGCAGGCCGGAGAACCCGAAGACGAAAAACTGGAAGGTTGAAAGGACAGAAGTTGGCAGCACCCGTTTTAAAGTTTGTTTTTACTTCTTGGGATACGAGCTTTGACCGCCTGGAGTCGGGCGACGGTTCGACGCCATTTGTCCCGGTGTCGGGCCCGAGAACGATACTCTGGAGAGCATGTACGAAAGTTCATACCTCCCGGCAGGGAGTAAACATCTTTCGTACAGGCTCTGAGCGGCACGCAAGTCTATACTAAAACCCGCGTGTCCGCGTAAGAGTTAAGCCTTGGCTACAGTCGGTTTAAAAGAGTTCGTCGCGAGGAATCAATACACGATGTCACCAGGACTTGCAGTCGAGGCACCGGAACAGGAATGCGAGGACAAGAACTGTCCCTTCCACGGAGAGCTACCTGTGAGAGGCAGCACTTTCGTCGGAGAGGTACAGTCCACGAAGATGGAGAAGTCCGCGACCGTTCGATGGGAGTACTCGGAAAGCGTTCCGAAGTACGAGCGTTACGAGCGGCGTAACACGAAGATCTCAGTGCATGTACCAGGCTGTATCGACATCAAAAAAGGAGACCAGGTGAAGGTCGTCGAGACGCGGCCGATTTCCAAGACGAAAAGCGCCGTAGTGGTAGAGGTGAACCCTGAGTGAAACCTGTAGGAGCGAACATCACACGGACGCTCGACAAGGGCGCATCGCTTACGTGCGCTGACAACTCCGGCGCGAAGAAGCTGGAGATTATCGGAGTAAAACATACTAAAGGTCGCAGGGGCCGCCGGGAAACGGCTGGCGTCGGCGACATCGTAACTGTAAAAGTCCTGAAAGGAGACCAGGAAGTGAAGCACCAGGTGTTCGACGCCGTCGTCGTTCGGCAGGCCAAGGAGTACCAGAGACCGAACGGCATGAGGATCGCGTTCGAGGATAACGCCGCTGTACTGGTCGAGGAGAACATGCTGCCGAAGGGAAGCGTTACCAGAGGGCCTATCGCAAAGGAGGTCGTCCAGCGCTTCTCCCCTATCGGCAAGATCGCATCGCAGGTGGTTTGAAATAATGACGCAGGATACTGATAACTGGAGCAGGCACTGGAACTCTTCCACGAAGCCTTCGAAGCAGAGGAAGTACAGGGATAACGCTCCGCAGCACGTGAAAGATAAGCTTTTATCCGCGAACGTTTCGCCCGAGCTGAGAGAAGAGCTCGGCACCCGCTCGATCTCACTGAGGACCGGGGACCGCGTCGAGGTGATGCGCGGCGACGACTCCGGTGTCTCGGGGATCGTAAGCAACATAGACAGGGACTCCGAGAAAGTTTACGTCGACGGTATCGAGCACGAGAAGGTCGACGGGACCATGAGAGAGAAAGCTCTAAGGCCTTCCAACCTGCAGGTGCAGGCGCTCAACATCGAGGACGAGCGCAGGCTGGAGAAATACGAGATATCGGACGTCGAAGAGATCGGCGTCGAGGAAGAAGAGATGGAAGAAGCCCTCGAGGAAGAAGAGGAAGGCGAGATGATGCAGCAGATGCAGGGCGGAGAAGCCTCCGAGGAAATCGAGACGGAAGAAGTAGAAGAGGAGGAGACTGAAGCAGAGGAAGAAGACAGCGAGGACGGAACCGCCGAAGCAGCCACGGCTGACTACGACGACATCGTCTCCGGCACAATCAGCGACGCCAAGGACCAGCTCCAAGAGCTCGAAAGTCCGGATTACAGCGCCGCTCTCGAGGCCGAGAAGAAGAACAAAAACCGTACTACGTTTATCGACTGGCTTGAGAGCCAGGCGGAGGAGGAATAGATAATATGAGCGAAAATCGAAGATTTTCAGCACTCGCAGAAAATCACGAGGTGATTTTCGAGTGACTCATCAAAAAAGACTTCCGGCACCGAAGCACTACCCTATCGAGAGAAAGGGCAGGAAATACGTTTCCACCATAGAAGGTTCGAGGAGCTCGGAAGACGCCATCCCGGCAGTAGTACTGCTAAGAGAGGTATTCGGTTACGCGGACAACGATAAAGATGCCAAGGAAATCATCAAGAACCGAGCGGTTCTCAGGAACGGCGAGGCCCTGACAGATATCAGGCAGGGCGTTGGAGTCCTCGACGTAGTAGAGATCCCCGAGACAGAGGAGGCCTACCGTGTCCTGCGTGACGGGCGCGACCTCAAGTTCGTCGCAGTAACCGACGGTGACAGGGTCGCGGCGAAGATAGTCGACAAATCCATCGAAGACGATGAGTATGTTTACAGGCTCCACAACGGCGAAAACTACAGGAGCGAGGAAGAGTACTCGACCGGCAACACACTGGTCTTCAACTCCTCCACCAAGGAAGTGGAACTGGAGGAGGGCACAGATGTCCTCGTTATCAGGGGCAAGCACGCCGGTGAAGTAGCAGAGCTAAAACAGGTCAACCGTAGAGGGATGAACAACGATACGGGAGTAATCTCGAACGAGCACGAGATAGAGACCCAGCTCGAAAACCTGGTAGCTATCGAAAATCTCCAGGTAGGTGAACAGTGATGGCAGAAGCGCACGGGATGAAAAAGGTAGAAATCGACAAGATAGTGGTCAACGCTGGAGCAGGTGAGGTCGGCAACGAGGTCGAAAAAGCCGTGAACCTGCTTGAGAAGCTGACGGGCAAGCAGCCGGTAAGGACTGAATCGGAGGAAAGAGCGAAGACTTTCGGCCTCCGTGGTGGACTGGAAATCGGCGCAAAGGTAACACTCAGGGGAGAAGAGGCCCGCGATTTCCTCGAGAAGGTATTCCCGGCGGCGGACAACGAGCTCGACGGCGATGCGTTCGACGGCAACGGCAACTTCGCCTTCGGCATCTCGGAATACATCGACGTACCGGGCGTGGACTACGACAGCGACATCGGTATGAGGGGCTTCGAGGTCGTCGTCAACCTGGAAAGACCTGGCTACCGCACCAAGAAGCGGGACCACAAACCATCCAGTATCGGAAAGGAACACCGTGTCGACGACGAGGACGCAAAAAAATTCGTGGAAGAAGAGCTCGGCGCCGAGGTGAAATGATAATGGGATACGAGGATATACTCGACCAGATAAAGCACAAGGAAGGCGACAGGAAGGCCTTCGAAAAGCATAATACCCCGAAAGAGCGGGATTACGGAAAATCCAAGAAGGAATGCAGGCGCTGCGGCAGGACCGGAAGAGGCGTTATCTCCAAGTACGGCCTAGACTACTGCCGGCAGTGCTTCCGTGAAGTTGCGGAAGAGCTCGGCTTCAAGCAGCTGAAGTGAGGTAGATAAAATGCAGCAAGATACACTGAGCGACGCACTTTCCTCCATCAACAACGCGGCGAGGACAGGCAACCAGTACGCCAAGGTCTCGCCCACAAGCAACCTCATCAAGAACGTACTGAGGAAGCTGCAGGAGGAGGGCTACATCGGCGTCTTCGAACTCGTAAAAGACGGAAAGGGCGGCAAGTTCAAGGTAGAAGTCAAGCCCGAAATCAACAAGTGTAGCTCAATCAAGCCGGGCTTCTACGTGGGCAACGACGAGTACACCAAGTACGCGAAGCGTTACCTGCCCGCGAGGAACTTCGGAAAAATCATCGTAACAACCCCACAGGGAGTCATGACACACGACGAGGCCCGGGAAGAGGGCGTCGGCGGACAGCTCCTGGGATACGTCTACTGAATCACATGAAAGAAACAGTCGATATACCAGAAGGCGTAGAAGCCGAGTACGAAGATGGAGTCCTGAAGGTCGAGAAGGACGACCGTGAAGTAGAGAAGAAGCTCGAGCATGCACAGGTAAAAGTAGAAGTCGGGGACGGCGAGGTAAAGTTCTCGACGGACAGCGACCGTAAAGAAATAAAGAGTATATTAGGGACGTTCCGGAGCCATCTCCGGAACATGCTTGAAGGCCTCGAGGAGGACCACGTCTACAGGCTGAAGGGTGTCTACGCCCACTTCCCTATGACTATCAAGCAGCAGGGCGACGAGATCCACATCGAGAACTTCATGGGTGAAAGACATCCACGGATCATCGACGTGATGGATAACGTCGAAGTATCGATAGACGGGGACGACCTCGAACTCAGGAGCCCTGACAAGGAGGCCATGTCACAGACAGCGGCCCGCGTCGAGCAGGCTTGCAAGAAAGGCAACAGGGACCCGAGAACATTCCAGGACGGCGTCTACATCGTGGAAGGTGATACGAGTGAGTAAAGAAAAGAAAGGTTTCAGGAGAAGCGATAGTCACAAGAAGAAGTCCATCCCGAACTCGTGGAGAAGGCCGAGAGGCACGCACAACAAGGCCCGACTCCAGAAGAAGGAGGCGCCGAACACTCCGAAAGCAGGATACCGGACTTCCAGAAAGGTACGCGGCAAGCACCCTTCCGGTTACGACGAGGTCCTCGTGAACAACACGGCGGACCTTAAAGACATCGACCCGGAGACTGAAGCGGCAAGGATCGCCTCGAAGGTCGGCGGAAGGAAACGTGAAAAGATACTCGAAGAAGCAGATGAACAGGGAATCAAAGTCCTGAACGCAGGTGATAGAGATGAGTGACCTGAAGAGCCAGAAGAGGATGGCGGCCGAAGTACTGGACGTCGGGAAGAACCGTGTATGGATAGACCCTGATGAAACAGAAAAGGTAGAAGAGGCCATCACACGCCAGGACATCCGCAACCTTGTAGAGAGCGGAACCATCCAGAAGAAGGACGAGAAAGGCAACTCCCGCGGACGCGCCAGAGAGAACAGGAACCAGAAGGTTAAGGGCCGCAGAAAAGGCCACGGTTCCCGGAAAGGAAAGAAGACCGCGAGAAAGGACTCCAAGCAGGAATGGATGGAGAAAATCCGCGCTATCAGGAAGAGGCTTAAAGAGATGAGGGATGAAGGAACAGTTACGCAGGAGCAGT
>JBDGRE010000001.1:4355-208989 GCA_042218325.1 Candidatus Nanohaloarchaea archaeon | reverse complement strand
GGGGCTTTTAACTTCTCTTGGCTTCCCGAACTCCTTCTATTACATGGTCGGCCACGTAGTGATTCTTGCTGAAGCCGTCCTTTAGCTGGTGCTCAAGCTCCTCTAAATCTGGAGAAGTCTCGTTCCGCTGGCTAGCAAGTATAAGGCCGTGCAGGAAGTCAGGCTTCAGCATCCTGTAGATATTGGAGTGGCTCTGCGTTTCAAGGTAGGAGCTCACGTAGCCGCGGAGGAACTCCGAGAAAGTTTCCGGGACCCGGAGCTCTTCTTCGGCCTCCTGCTCCCAGAGCTCGAACCACATATCCTCGAAGGCGGCGTGGACGACCTCGGGTTCGCCACCGGAACGTTCTACGAGCCCCTCTTCCACGAGTTTGTCCTCTACTTCGCTGCTTGCCCCGGCCTGGACGGATCTCAGGCCCTGGTAGATAGAGGAGGATGCTACGACCCTGATGTCCTGTGCTTCCTTCCCTGCGTCGGTCATAGAACCTGTTTCCGTGCTGGAGAAATTAAAGATACCGTTTAGAAGGAGAACCTGTTCCGCCTGCCGTCCTGGCCCTTGGGCAGCGTGTTCGTGCGGATGTAGTGGTTCGCGATAAGCGAGGCCCCGACATCCTTCAGGTTCGATTCGAGAGGTGCGACGGAGAAAAGCTCCCCGGAGCCGAACTTCTTCTCGTGCTTGATCAGCCGGTTCGCGACGTTCGTGCTCTTGCCGATGTAGGCGAGCGGCGGTGCGAAGCCCGGGAACCATATGCGGTAGACGACCTTCGAATCCTCGATCTCTGTTCGGTTGCCGAGCTCCATGGGCCTGCACCAGACAAGGCCCATCCAGTCATCTTCAGTCATACCGGAAGAACCCCAGTCGAGAGAACCAAGAACGCCGGACTTCTCCTCCTAGCCGAACCTCCTGTCGAGGTTGACAGTCGGGCTGCGGCCCCTGTGCTTTATGTGGGCCGCGAACATCACGTTCTCAAGGCCTATCCGGTCCGTTTCGGAACGCGAGATGTTCGGGTTGGCGTAGGAGAACTCGAACCGGCCGCCGAAATCCTTCAGCTCCCAGAGATGCTCCGCCGAGGAATTCGAGTCACGCGGCCTCTCGTCGGTACGGACCCTGTTGGCGAGGTGGATTATACGCTCCCTCAGGCTGCGGCCAGTCTGGCCCACGTAGTCGAGATCCTCGCTCTCCACCTTTTTTATACGGAAGAACCCTGGCGTCTCGGGCAGCGAAGACACTTTGCCTGTCCCTGGCTCAAGGAGCGACCAGTCCGACCAGTCGAAGCCGAGCCAGTCATCTCCAGAAACAGGTTCCTGCTTTACAGCTCTCACGGCCTGATTTTGGAGCAGTTATTAATCAAGCTTTCCTGTCAGCAGAAGGATTTATAGCCGAGAGAACCCTGAAACTTTTTTGGCATGAAGGGAGTACAGGGCTGGCAGGTCGCGTTACTTGCGCTCGCGCTCGTGACCGGGGTCGGGATGACTTTCTTAGTGCCCAGTGAAGAGAACGGCGAGAAAAAGGCCAAGGACCCCATGGAAGTGGAGGCAGGTTTCAGCGGCAGCGTACCGCAGAAGTACACCTGCGACGGCCGGAACATCTCGCCACCTGTAAGCTTCAGCCGGTTGCCGGACGGTACCGAGACTGTCGCACTGATAATGGATGACCCCGACGCCCCCACGAGAGTGTTCGACCACTGGGTAGCCTGGAACATAACTTCGAAGAGCATCCCGGAAGGCCTACCGGCGAGGAAAAAACTCCAAAACGGGATCGTGCAGGGCACCAACGACTTCGATAACACCGGCTATAGCGGCCCATGCCCGCCGACCGGGACACACCTACCGCATCCGGGCGTTCGCACTTGACACGCGGCTCGAACTCCGGCCGGGAGCGACGGGGGAGGAACTCGAATCGGCGATAGAAGGCCATGTGATAGCCAGCGACGTAGCAAGGCATGAGTACCCCGGTTAGAGCCGTTTGAATGCTCTCTGGACGACCTCGTTCAGCGCCGGGTGGATGTGGACAGTGTCCTGGATGTCCTCGACGTGTCCCGTGCCAGCGTTCATCGCGACCAGTACCTCGTGGATTATGCTTGATGCCTGGGGACCGATGATATGGCATCCGAGTATCTCGCCATCCTCCGAGGCAAGCACCTTCACGAAACCGTCCTCCTCTTTCAGGGCAAGGCCCATACCGGTGTCACTGTAGTCGTAGGTCGCCTTCACGTAGTCCTGGCCAGACTCCTCCAGCTCCTGTTCTGTGCTGCCGACGCCCGCCACCTGTGGCGAAGAGAAGATAGCGTGCGGCATCGCTTCGTTCTCCAGCGGCTTCTCGTTCCCTGAAAGGGAGTTCCTGAAGGCGTACTCTGCCTCGAGCTTCGCCGAGTGCTTGAACATCCAGTTGCCGGCGATATCGCCGAGCGCGTAGACCCCTTCTACGGAGGTCTCGAGGTACTCATCGGTCTCGATGAACCCCCGGTCATCCGTCTCTATCCCGGCCTCCTCGACGTCGAGACGGTCCGAGTTGGGCACTCTGCCGGCGGCCACCAGGAGTTCGTCGCCGGCGAAAGAATGGCTGTTACCGTCTTCATCCTCCGCCACGACTCTTATCTTCCCTCCGGTCTCTTCTACCCTCGAGGCCCTGAGGCCGAGGTTGACATCCCATATATCCTGTGCGAGACCCGTGAACTTTTCCGCGATCTCGCGGTCCTCGTTGCCTATGAGAGTGTCGCCCATCTCGATTATGGTTATGTCTGAGCCCATCCTGTCAAAGAAATGCGCGAGCTCCGCTGCTATGTAGCCCCCGCCCACCACGACGAGCTCTTCCGGGAGCTCCTGGAGCTCCAGGGCCTCCCTGCTCGTCAGGTAGTCGACATCCTCCATGCCGTCAACAGGTGGTACCATCGGTCTTGAGCCCGCCGCGACCATTATCGTTTCCGCCGTTATCTTCACGGCATCCCCGGAATCTGTGTCTACTTCCACGACTTTCTCGTCGACGAAACGGGCCTCTGACTCGAACAGCGTATGGTGTTCGGAGTCCCGGATACCGCGTTTTATCGACCTGGCGTCCTCGGCCACTGTCTCGTTGACCTTTTCGACTATCTTCTCGAACTCTATATCCTCTACCTCTGCGTCTATACCGAAGCGGTCCGCGTCTTCCACGGTCTCCACTATGTCGGCCCGGTGTATCAGCATCTTCGAGGGTATGCATCCCCGGTTGAGGCAGGTCCCTCCGAGCGGTCCCGGTTCCACTACCGCGACGTCCTGGCCGCGGGAAGCGTACGCCGAGGCCACGTCCAGCCCGGATCCTGCACCTATCACTATCACGTCGAACTCTTCCATACCCTGAAGAGGATGCCGCTGCAAGAAAAAGCTTTGCTCCGGCCGGGCCAGCATACACATATGTAATCCAATCGAATTACGAAATCGGTCTATAAACCAAAAAGACCCGGGTTTTGTATTACAAATACGGGGTAGGGGCGCGTGGTTTTTAAGCGTTCGAGGACAAGTCCGGGCCATGGAAAACATCAAACAGGCAGGCGCGCTGTCGATGCTCCTGCTTATCGGCCTCTCGGCGGTCAGCCTGGAAGGGCCGAAGGTCGTGGCCATCGCATGGATTGCATTCACGGCGACCGTGCTCGGCGGCCTGTTCGCGGGACGCGATAACGAGTCGGTGAACGCGATGGTGTGGAGCTACGGCCTCTCCGGTGGTGCGGCGCTGGCCTCCATACTTTTCTTCGTGTTGCCGCAGGCGCTCGACCTGTCCCGGATGGTCGGCGCTACCGGGGTGCTCGCGGGTTTCCTGTCAGGACTCGCACTGCACACGCTTTCACACGAACTCTCCCACTCCCGGAAAGGCCTCAACACGTTCTGGTCGGTATCCATCCACTCCGCGGCAGCAGGCCTCGTGATAGGGCTTATCTACCAGCAGATGCCTACGGTAAGCATCCTTCTCGGTATAGCGATAGTCTCGCACAAGCTCCCGGCGGGCTACATGGTGGCGGACCGGCTGAGGAAAGAAGGCAAGAACTACTGGCCGGCCCTGCTCGTACCGGCCTCCGGCGTCGGCGTGATGTCGCTGCTCTCCTTCAACTACCCGCTCGCACTATCTGAAATCATACAGGCACTGTTCTTCGGATTCTCGGCCGGCATATTCTTGCACGTCGCACTGGATTTCCTGCCGGACCCCGAGCCTGAATCCCACCTACGGAAGCTGCTGCACGCAGAGGAAGACCCTCTGCACATGGAGATGGACGAGGTAAGGTTCCACTCCGTTGCCTCCACGGTTTGCGGCGCCGCGCTGGTCGCTGCGCTCGCGCTGCTGTTATAGCCGCAGCCGCGACCGGAGCTTCGCCAGCCTCAACCGCGTGAAGTACTTGACCCTCACGAGGTCCTTGAGATAGCGGAGAAGCCGGTTCTTGACCACGAAGTCGCCGTACATGAATATGCCTGTTTTACCTATGCTGACTACGAGCGGGGTCTCACCCGGCTCGTAACGCTCCAGCTGCTCGTCCTCCGCCTTCTCGACGTTCTCCGCGACGAGCTCCGCCTGCTGTATCGCGTTGTGTGCAGTATCTACGGCTCCGGTATCCGCGCTGTCGCCAGCCGCGAATACGTCGGTGAACTGTTCCGATGACAGGCCCGAGTTCACCGGCATGCCCTGCACCTCCACCTCGAAGGATTCCTGCACAACCTCCGAGGCCTGGACGCCGCCAGCCCATATCACCATGTCCGCCTCCAGGCGGTCGCCGTCCCCGGTCTCGACGTAGTCTTCCCCGACCTCGACGACCCGCTTGCCGCCTGTGAAGTCTATATCTCTGCCATCTATGTAGTCAAGGACGAGGTGAGAGGCCTTCTCCGGTGAACCCTTCATCGGGCGCGTCGCCGCGTCCACGACCTTCACCTCTTTACCCGCGGCCTCAAGCTCTCCCGCGGTCTCTATGCCGACGTAGCCCGAGCCGACTACCAGTACTGTTTCCACGTCCTCCAGTCCCGACGCTATCTCCTTTGCAGATTCGAGGCTGTACATGCGGTGTGCGTCCGAGACATCCATCCCGAACGTCCTCGGCTCTCCGCCGAGCGATACCACGAGGCTCCCGTACTGTATCTCTCCGTCACCTGTCACGACCTTTTTCGCGCCGGGAACCACTCTCTCTACTCCGGCGTGCTCGAACTCGACCCCTGTACCTCGGAGGAAATCCTCGATGTCGAGCTTGAGTTTCCCATCCGGTACGCGGCCGCGGAGCGCGTCTATGACACCGGGCGTGTACTCGTGCTCCTTCCTGAGATCCACCAAAGTCACTTCGTATCCCTTGCCATCGAGTTCTAGTGCGGCCCGGAGGCCGGCGAATCCTGCACCAAGCACGACCACTTTCTCGTCCATAGTGAGAATTGGGGTGTAAACGGTTTAAAAAACTCGATTCCAGCTTGCCCTACATACGGAAGGCGGGGTGGTTTACTGGATCGAACTTCCGAAAGTTCGATCATCTGAGAAAAACCGTCAGGTTTTCGAAACCACCCTCATGATCCCGAGTAGGAAGGCGGGGTGGTTTAGTGGACCATAATCGCGCGTTCGGGAGCCTCAAGTCCGCCAGGGCGGCGGACTGGGACTGAGAAACCGTTTGACTGCGGTTTCGATCGGAATACGCGTGGACCCGGGTTCAAATCCCGGCCCTGCCATCAAGATATCCTCCGCCGGAGACATCGCTACGGCGCTTTGCAAGGGCCGGAAAACCGGGCTGGCCGGCTTTAAATAATCTCAGAACAAAGGATAGGACATGCGGAAGCTGTTATGCCTGGTTCTCGTGGTGCTGCTCATAACGTCGGCCTACAGCTTTTCGGCCTCTCTCCAGGCGGTTGACAGGAAGGCGAGTACAGAGGACCCCGGCGTCTTCCATTTGGAAGTGGAAAATACCGCACCCGAAGCCATGATGTTCCAGTTGAGCGCCGCACCTTACTCCTCGTGGTTCTACACGGAGAGCACACTTACCGTGCCTGCAGGAGAAAATCATACGTTCGAACTGATAGTCACACCCCCAGAGAACGCCGTACAGCAGAACTACCGTTTCGACGCGACCGTGACCGCGGGCGGGGAAACCCGGAGCTTCACAGACTACTTCACGGTTGAGCAGCCCGAAGACCTCGTGATAAGGACTTTTTCGAGCCGTAGTCAGGGTTACACGCCGGGTGAGACCGCGGAGTTCCGGGTAGGCATCCTGAACACCGCGCCTTCGAGGGTCGAGGACTACAGCGTCCGGGCGATCATGGGGGAGAGCTCTACGGAAAAACAAGGTCTTCCTCTCTCGCCGGGCTCATCAGGAGTGCTTGCGCTGAACCTCCCTGTACCGGATGACGCGGCGCCGGGGGAGAAACGTGTAACTCTTTCCGTGATTCGGGGCGGGGAGGCCAGGCAGACGGTCAACCAGACGATAACAGTGGAACAGGTGCGCAGGGTTGAGAGAAGCGTCGAAAAGGACAACCGCCTGCTCTTTTACACCAGGACTGCAAGCGTGAAGAACACCGGTAACGCCCCGACAACAGTCGAGCTGAACCAGACGTTGCCGGACTACCTGAGACCGATAACATCCTTCGAACCGGCACCCGACAGTAGAACTGACAAAGGCGACTCCACGACTTACAGCTGGAACTTCGAGCTCGGTCCCGGAGAGACAGAATCGGCAAGCCGCACCACCGACTACTGGATACCTGGCTCGATACTCATAGCGCTGCTCGCCGGCCTTTTAGCTCTCAAACACATCAGGACCGAGCTGTCCTTCAGGAAGACCGCGAGGAAAACAGAGGAAGGCATAAAGGTGCACATCGAGCTGGAGAACCATTCAGGACAACCAGTCAGGGAGGTCACAGTGGAGGATTTCGTCCCGGACATAGCCACTGTCAGCGAGGAATTCCCGATGGCGAAACCTGTTATCAGGAAGACCTCCAACGGGACGAGACTGACATGGGAGATCGACGAGCTGGAGCCCGGCAGCCAGAGGGTCTTCGAGTACACCATAAGCCCGATGTTCGAGGTAGAGGGAGGCGTAACGCTTCCGCCCGCCGAGCTCGAGTCCGGCGGCCAGAAAGCCGCGGAGACCGGAGAGACAGAGGCAGAGTTCAGGCCTGGCGACACTTAAAAACTTGAGCCTCCACCAGTATACTGTTCTCTCACAGCCACAGCCCCGACCTAGCTCAGTCTGGCAGAGCGGTCGCCTGTAGAGCGACTTGTCCCCCGTTCAAATCGGGGGGTCGGGAACTTCGTTCCCTTTTCCGCCCGATTTGGGCTGCCAGAAAACGCTTCGAGTTTTCGACCGTTCAAATCGGGGGGTCGGGACTCTAACTTATTCTCACTCAAGCTTTAGTATCTCTCCCACTCCTGACTTTCGAGACTATGTATACTAAAACGACCAAAACAACTCTCCCCTATCAACACGGGAAAACAGGTCCCGGATAAGCATCTCAAGGGCGATGATAAAATCTTAGAAACCAACACTAAGACAGTTTTTCCTCGAATGCGCTAAAGATATCTGGCACCCACTGGAGCCTTTCCTGATGATGAAACTTTCAGAAGTTTCGTTCAGATCGGGGTCGGGATGTAAACTTTTCATCTCCGGTTCTTCATCCACCAGCTTAACGCGGCGTAGAGCACTATAATACCGAACGTCACCTTGACCGCACTGGTACCGGTGTAATGCTGGACTGCGAGCGGGAAGACCAAGAGCCCGAAAAGCGCAGTTGTGACCCCGATGATGCCGAGGGCCTGTTTCCCGTCGAGTTCCATAACACCGGTCCGGCGGCAAGGATTATAGTTCTTCGCCACACTGCTGTATGCATGAGTTTCAGGCAGAAGTACAGCGAGTTCTTCAGGCAGCTCGACTCCGGCTACTTCGACGGGGAAAGGTTCGTGCCTGCCGTGGGGCCCGATGATGCGGACGCGATGCTCGTGGGCGAGGCGCCGGGGGCGAACGAGGTCGAGGAAAGAGAGCCGTTCGTCGGCCGCGCCGGCGAAAAACTTGATGAGATACTTCACCGGATAGGCGTGGACCGGGACGAGCTGTACATCACAAACCTGGTGAAGATAAGGCCGCCGGGGAACAGGGACCCGAAGAAAGACGAGATAGAGGCCTGGGAGCCGTTGCTCCGCGAGGAAATAGAGGAAATCGACCCGGAGTTCATAATCCCTCTCGGGAACTTCGCATCGAAAGAGCTGCTGGACACCAGCAAATGTATAACCTCGATTCACGGTCGGATCTTCTCGCGGGAGGGCCAGAAGATAATGCCGACTTTCCATCCCGCAGCTGTCCTGTACGACAACACAAAGGAACCGGAACTTGAGGAAGATCTGAGAAAGGCGTTCGGCAGGGAAAAATCTGGTCAGACACGGCTGGACGAGATGTAAGATGGAGCGGTACAGGGACATAATCGACGACTGGCAGGCATTCCAGGAGGCGTGCGAAAGCCCGGCGCTGAGCGCGGTAAGAAGGAACAGGCTGAAAGCATGCGACGATTTCGAGAGCAGACTCCACCGAGAGTTCGACGACGTCGAACAGTCCGCCTGGAACCAGGAAGTCTACCGGCTGAGAGATGAAAAGCGGCCGGGAAAGAGCATGATGCACTGGCGGGGAGAGTACTACGTGCAGGAAGAGTCGGCAGCGATACCGGTGAACGCACTCGACCCGCAGCCCGGCGACGCCGTACTCGACATGTGTGCGGCGCCAGGCGGAAAATCGACGCAGATGGCCGCAAAGATGGACAACCGCGGAAAGGTGATGGCGAACGACGCGTCGGCGAAGCGGATGAAGAGCCTTCACGCCAACGTTTACCGTACCGGTGCCGCCTGCGTCGCCGCCACTAACTACGACGGCCGGCACCTCCCGGAGGACGAGAGCTACGACCGGGTGCTTGTCGACGCGCCGTGCTCAGGCGAGGGCGACCGGGCCCGCCGCGACTTCGAGCCGGCGGACAGGGATGAGATAGAGAGCCTTTCCAGGTTGCAGAAACAGCTGGTGGAGAAAGCGGCCGTTCTCGTAGAGGAGGGAGGCACCCTGGTTTACTCCACATGCACCATCGCGCCGGAGGAAAACGAGGAGGTGGTCGAGCACGCGCTCGAGAACACAGGCCTAAAACTCGAACACGTGGAACTCGACGGGCCACACCAGCGAGGAGTCGACGGCTTCCGGGGCGAAGAATACGGCGGCGAGATGGAGAAAACCTTGAGAGTGTATGCACACCACATGGAGTCCGGGGTGATATTCGTTGCCAGATTCAGCAAGTAGGGGCTGGAGATACCTCGAGGACCGGTTCGGTGTCACCAAAGAGTGCCTGGAGGATCACAGGCTGAAAGAGGTCTCCGGCGACCTCTGGCTGGTCTCGGAGGGACTGGTTACAGGGCTTGACGTGGAGACCTACGGCATACGGTTCATCAGGATCATGGATGTAGGCCTGAAACCGACGACGTACGGCCTGCAGCTTATCGGCCGGTACATACAGGACAACGTGGTAGAGCTCGAAAGGCAGGAGCTAGTGAAGCTTCTTCGAAGGGAGGAGATGGTTGAGGGCGAGATGGAGTCGAAAGGTTACGTCGCTCTCAGGTACGAGGACAGGGTCATCGGCTGCGGCTTCTACAAGAACGGTAAGGTCTCCTCCCGGGTGCCGAAAGGCCGCGGAAAAGAACTGCTCGATATACTAACCTAGCGGCCCGCTGGAGCCTCGTGCCCTGTCGTAAAGGAACTCGAGGAAATAAACCAGCACAAGCACGGCGGTCAGCTGTATCGCGCCGACTGTCAGGGAGGCAAACGGTGTGAAAACCTGTTCTTTGCTGTAGCCGAGCGAGTTGTACAGCATGAAGCCATCGTAGGCCAGCACCGCTATGGTCAGGATATCTATGACCGTGGATTTCTCCAGCCGAGAACCTCCCCTGTGGCTCATGGAAACAGACTGCGCCCGGTCGACTATAAGGTTCCCGGGACCCCCGGCGTTCGGTTTATAAGATTTGACCAGTCCAGATACCATACTGGCGGCCACAGCGAGTGGGCAACACCCGTACCCATTCCGAACACGGAAGTAAAGTCCCTCAGCGATCCGAGTAGTACTGCCTTACCGGCGGAAGGTTCGGGACGCTGCCAGACTATTTTTCCCTTCTAATTTTAACCTGCGCGGCAATTCTTTGATATGGGCATACGCTCGTGGATAAGCTGGCGGGGCAAGGACATCGGCTACGGTCTTCTCGGGAAAGTTCTATGGCTGCGTTGCTCCGCCGCAGCGGTAGTCGTCGAGGACGAGAAGATACTTGCTATCGACACCGGCGACTACCTGATGCTGCCCGGCGGAGGCATAGAAAGCGGCGAAAGCTTCAGGGAGACCGCGGAACGCGAAACCCGGGAGGAGACCGGCGTGGAGATAGAGGTGCAGGAGTTGCTCATGGAACAGGAGAACTCGGTCGGCGGCGTCGAGAAGATATTCCGCGGCCGGCCCGTGAACAGCAAAGCGACCGGCGGCCACTGGGAAGGAGAGCCGTCCTGGATCAGCCTTGATAGGGCGCTGGAGAGGCATTGGCGCCACGACAGGGATATAGGAAGACTCGCGGACGCGACAGGAAAAGGCTAAACTTAAGAAGAGGCTTGGCCTACATCGAGGAATGCTTGCCGAGAATAGCGTCGTTCACGTCCGCGTCCTCGATCTCGGAGTGGCTGTCGATCAGCGAGTTCCTGATCGTGGAGTCACGTATCTCTGTCTCGGGGAACACCACAGAGTTCTCTATCTCGACATTCTCCAGCACCGTGTCCTGCAGGACCAGCACGTTCTCGCCTATGCCACAGTTAGATGTCTCGCCCTTGACGATGTTGCCATCCATGACGCTCTGCAGGGCATCGAGATAGCCCTCGGGAGACCCGATGTCGAACCAGTCGCCGTCGAACGAGAACGCGTACATGTCGGTCTTCTCGTGGGCCCACTCGATAAGCCTGCCAGGCTCGTCGAGGTACTGGTCCGCGGGAACGTCAGTGCCCGAGAAGTGCTCCTCGTACTGGTGGAAAAGAGAAACCCTGTGGGACGGGAAGTAGTAGACGCCGGTGGATATCAGCGTCGATGGTGGTTCGTCGGGCTTCTCCTCGAACCCGACGATGCGGTCGCCCTCCGTGTCGACGACGCCAAAGGATGAGGCCTGAGACCTGCTTGAAAGGTCGTAGACCACGTTTACCGGGCCGTCACGTTCGCGGCAGAAGTCCAGCATCTCCGGGAAGCTGAAACCGAGGTAGTTGTCGCCGTTGACTATCAGGAGGTCGTCAGATATGTCTTCCTGCTCTATCAGCTGTATCATAGCGCCGATGGTGCCTGGTTTCTCCTCCTCCGAGTCCTGGTTCTCCACCACCACCTGGGCATCTCTCTCGAAATCCTCGATGTACTTCCGGAAGTCATCCGCGAACTTCTCGTTCGTGGAAATTACTATATCGTCGACCTCGTCCTCGAGGTCTTCAACTATGAAGTCTATTATCGGCCTGTCCCCGAGGGGGAGGAGAGGTTTGGCACGGTCCTTCGTTATGGGCCACAGCCTCGTCGCGTGGCCGCCTGCAAGAACTATCGCTTTCATGTTACCAGGTATCAAAGTTTCCGGGCCGGACGTTTTTATTGAGCAGGGTCCTCCAGCTCGTAGTCGTGCTCCACCGACTCGTCCGCCGCGTGTTTGATGTCTTCGAGCAGCTGGCATTTCCTGCAGATATCGCTGGAGCAGGGCTCACCACAGCGCTCGCACTCCTGTATCTCGCTGTCGTCGAACTCGAACTCTCCCTCCACCAGTGTAGAAAGGTCGTGGCCCTGCGAGACTATCGAGTGCTTGATGCCCGGCATCTGGCTCTCCAGCTTGTTCAAGAAGCTCTTGACCATCGGCCGCAGCGTAGATTCCTGTACGTGCGGGCACCTGTCGATGACGCCCAGGTCGTGGAGCTCGGAGTAAAGTGCAATCTCCCGCTCCATGCAGTCTATCAGCGGCTTTATACGTGGTACGAATTTCTCGTGCGAGACCTGGTCCGTGCGCGAACCTACGCGGGCGAGCCTCCGGGTGTCGCCCTTGATGTAGTTCATCATTATAGCCTGCGCCTCATCGTCGAGGTTGTGGCCGATAGCTATCTTATCCGCGTCGACCTCCCTCGCCAGCCGGTTAAGTAAATCGCGGCGGAAGATACCGCAGTACGTGCAGTTGCCGCGCTCGCCGGCATCCGCGACGTCGTCCATCTTGAGGTCGTAGTAGTCGCTGTAACGACCCACCTCCAGTTCGACGCCGAGCTCGTCACACAGCTCCCGGGCCGCAGAGATGGATTCATCGCGGTACTCGTCGATCCCCTCGTGCACGGAGACCCCGATGATTTCGATGTCCGGGCGCTCGCCGAATATCTCCACGAGCTGTTCGAGCAGGACCGCGGAGTCCTTGCCCCCGGAGAGTCCTACAGCGATGGTGTCTCCTGACTCGACGAGGTCGCCCTCGCGTATGGTGCGCTTGACCTGCTTGTTTATGGTGCGGGAGAAATGTTCCTTGCAGAGCGAGCGTCCCTCGTATTCCCGGTGTATGACCGCCTCGTCGCCGCACTTCGAGCACTCACCCTCTGGCATGGGTTCAAGCTGCCGGTGAAGGCTTTTAACGCTCCCTGACAAGCCAGGAAAACTCTTCCAGGCTGTCGACCACGTGGTCAGGCTCCACGTCCACCTTCTTCCCGCGGTCGATGAGGACGGAGTCGATGCCGGCGTTCTTCGCGGCCCGGATATCGAAGTCGCTGTCGCCTATCATGACCACGTTCCTGGTTCCGAGCACCTCGAGCGCGTCCTCCAGCATGTGGGTCTCGGGCTTCATGATTTCGTGGTACCTCTCTATCTCGGAGAGGCTGGGCGCGGCCCAGAACTCCAGGTGCTCGTCTATCCCGAGGTGGAGCACTATGTCGTCGAGCGTGGCGCCGAAAGCGTTGCTGACCACGGCTTTCGGGGCTTCTATCTCCCGCAGCACCTGCCGGGCATCCGGGAAAAGCTCCATCTCGCCGTTCCTCACCATCTCCGCCTTCCGGGCAGCCGCGGCCTTCTCGACCTCTATTTAGTCGTGCCACGTGAAACCGTTCTCCTCCACCATCTGCTTCATCTCGTCGAGAGAGTCGGTCTGGAAAAGGAAGCCGTGCCTGCCGTTACCGTCTATCTCGTAGTCGAGTTCGCGGGCCTTCTCCCTCCGCGCCTTCTCTGCCCACTTCCAGTCGTCGAAAGCAGCGTCCAGCAGGACGCCGTCGAAGTCAAAGATAACGCCCTCGTAACTCATCCTTCCACGATATCAAGGAACTCTCGGAGGTTTTCTATCTCGTAATCAGGCCTTACATCGACCTTTGCATCGTTTCTCCTGACCCAGACGGAATCCATGCCCGCCTCCCGGGCCGCGATGAGGTCGGATTCTGCGTCGCCCGCATAGGCGTACGGTTCCCGCTTGAGCTCAGCCTGCGCCAGCTTCAAGTGATCGGGATGTGGCTTCCGGGCGGTGAGGTCGTCGAAGCCCGTCACGCCGCGGAAGTACTTGAGATGCCTCCTCAAGTCGTAATGCGTTATGACAGCCTCGACCGCCTTCTCCGGCGCGTTGCTGATGACGCCGAGCCCGAGTTTCATGTTCTCCAGCTGCTCCAAGACATCCTTCACCTCGGGGTAAAGCGTGAACTCTCCGGTCTTCACCTTTTCTATCCGGGCCTCCGTCGTCTTCCTCGCGATCTCCTCCCAGACCTCGCCGGCGTCCAGGCCCAGCTCCTCGCAGGACTCGACGCACGCATCCACGCCTTCATCCCCGAGAAAAACATCAAGCTGGGGTCTCGAGAAGTCCGAGGGATCGACGCCCCTGCTCCGCAGCACCTCCCGCACCGCGTCGTACTTCCACCGGAAGTCGTCGCCCTCGAAATCAAGTATCACTCCATCCATGTCAAGAACTATCGAGCCGTAGCTCACGGAGAACAACTTTCGGCTAACTAAATAAAAGCTTAGGCGAGCCAACGCTAAACAGGCGGAACCTTCTGAAGCCTGCTCTGCGCTAGCGCGGACGCAGAGCATGATGTTCGAACTTTCAGAAGTTCGCTGCCGGCGTGGCGGAGCCTGGTTGAACGCGGCAGATTCGAGATCTGCTGGGCTGTGACGGCCCTCCTGGGTTCAAATCCCAGCGCCGGCGATTCAAGCCTTTTTATTCCAGCTCTCTTTCTACCGCGGATTTCAGGACCTGGTAGTTGAGCGGGTTGGAGACCTCTTTTCCGTTGACGAAGACCGTCGGCGTAGAGGTAATGCCGTGGCTATGAGCCATCTGCCGATCTTGCCTTACCTCGGACATCGTCTGCTCCTCGGCTATACAGGTCCTGAGCTGGGTGTAGTCCAGGCCTTCAGTGGACTGCCGGGCTATCTCCATCAGCCTGTCGACCGTCGCCCACCGCTGGGTTTCAGGGCCCTGGTTGGCGAACACCGCCTCCTTGAAGTTCCAGAACTGCTACTCGTCCTGTTCGAGAACGCATTCTCCGGCTGCCGCGGCAGTATACGAGTCTTGGCCGAGCGGCAGCGGGTTGTTGACGAAGTAGAACTTGACTTTGCCGGTCTGGATGTACTCTGTTTTCAGCTGCTGGTAGGGCCCGGCCGTGAACTGGGCGCAGTACGGGCACTTGAAGTCCTCGAACGCCACGACCGTGACGTTGGCGTCCTGCGAGCCGAGCATCGGTTCCTCGGAGAGGTCGAAGCTCTGGCGTGACTGGAGCATGGAGCCGAGCAGTTGCGGCCCTACGAGCGCCACGAAAGAGACTGCTATAAGCGCCGTGAACGCCCAGCCGGCGGTACGCCTGCGTTTCTTCCTCCTTACCTGTTCCTCCTCTTCCGTCTTCCTCTCGGCTTTCTTGACCTTCTCCTGTTGGTGGGAGGTGAGCCCCTCCTCGTGTTCCTCGCCCCAGTGGAGGTGAAGCTCACGCTCGTCCTCGAACTCCTCACCGCAGAAATCGCATTCCATAAACAACGATGAGAGAACGAGGTATTTAGTCTGTTGTGGTACACTGTTCAAACCGTGAAAGCGGTCTACGCCCTGATGCTTGGGCTGGAGGAGGAAGCTTCCATACATGTCGGAGCGCTCGGGAAAATCAGGTTCCCGCCGGGCATCTACGTGTACACCGGCTCGGCGATGAACTCGGTCGAGAAGCGGCTTGGCCGGCATCTCTCCGGCGCCGGGAAAAAGCACTGGCATATAGACTATCTATCCTCCGCTGCCGAGCCTGTAGACTACCTCGTGCTGCCCGAAAGCTCCGAGTTCGAGTGTCTGCTCGCGAAGGCGGTTTCCCGGGTGGGCGAGCCAGTAAACGGTTTCGGATGCAGCGACTGCGGTTGCAAGTCGCACCTGTTCCGGCTGGATTGAGAGCTGTACCAGAACCGTTTTCAATACAGGCGGCGTCTGTAGGAGTATGAGTATGGTCGTGAGCGGGCTGGCCTACGGCACCCTGATGGTCCAGCTCCTGCTGCTTTCAGGATTCATACTGTACGTTCTCGGGAAGACCGGTCTCGAACTCAAGAGTGTGTACCTCGAAAGGCTGGAGCGCTTCACAGGCGAGCGTTACCGGGAGCTGGCGTTCCTGCTCGCACTGACAGCGACCTCGGGAAGCCTGTACATGTCCAACGTGCTCGGGTGGACCCCCTGCAGGCTTTGCTGGTTCCAGCGGATAGCAATCTATCCCATCGTCTTGCTGGTCGGCACTGCACTCGTCCTTAAGAGGTTCGACGTCGAGGACTACGTGCTACCCCTGATGATGGCCGGTATCCCGGTATCGGTGTATCACTACATGGTGCAGCGCATCCAGCAGTTCCACTCCGCCGGCTGCTCCGTGCTCTCCGTATCGTGCTCGACCGAGTACACGTTCTACTTCGGCTACATCAACGTACCGATGATGGCGCTCACCGCGATGGTCGCGATCCTCGTGCTGATGTGGAAGTTCAGTTCCAGGGAGAGTTGACAACGTTGCTGCTGGTCCGGATGTTCTCGAGCGTAGTCTCGGCTATGCGCTGCATGGCCTCCCGGGAGTTGAACGCGTTGTGCGGCGTTACCAGGACGTCTTCGCGTTCCATCAGTATGTGGTCCTCCAGGATGACACGGGGATCACATTTCTCCTCGAGTTCGTCGAGATACCGTATGTCGTCCTCGATGTAGCACTCCTCCTCGAGAACGTCGAGGCCCGCGGCCCTAACGTTCCCGTCCTCGAGCGCCTCTATCAGGGCCTCCTGGTCTACCAGTCCTCCTCTTGCGGTGTTGATCAGTAACGTGTCGTCCATCATTTCGAACTCGTCCTCCGATAGCATGTGCTCTGTCTCGTCGGTGAGAGGGCAGTGAAGTGTTACGATGTCAGACTGCGAAAGAAGGTCCTCCATCGAGACGTACATGAAGCCCTGCTCGTGTGCGGCCTGCCTGTCTGGCTGCGGGTCGTGCGCGATGACGTGCATGTCGAAGCCGTTGGCTATGCGTATCACGTTCCTGCCGATGGCGCCTGTGCCGACGACGCCGAGTTTCTTGCCTTTCAGGTCGAAGCCACGGAGGCCCTCGTGGTCGAACTCTCCTTCTTCCACCTTTTCCACGGCGGTGTAGATGTTGCGTGAAAGCGCCAGTACAAGGCCGAAGGTGTGCTCCGCGACGGTAGTTCCTCCGTACTCCGGGACGTTGCACACCGGTATGCCCTGCTCAGCGGCCTTCTCTACGGCGACGTGGTCGTAACCTGTGGAGCGGCATGCGATAAGGTTGCAGTCCAGCTGCTGCACCACCTCTTCGTCTATACGGGAGGTTACGAACACAGAGACGGCGTCGTAACCCTCTGCTTTCTCGACGTTTTCGCTGTCGAGAGGCTGGTCATAGAAGTCGATGTCCATGCCCGTGTCGCGGCCCTTGAAGTATTCTTCCTCCCAGCCGTCGGTATCGAACCACGCTACTTCCATGCTTCTCCGCCCCTCCTTTACAGGAAAGAATGTGAAGATAGTTGGTCCTGGCCGGATAAAAAGATTTCTAGTAGAGGTGTCGAAGAATATCCTTCCGCCGGGCAAGAGAAATCGAGGAGTCCTAAATCGGAGGCATGTCGTCTCCCGGGCCCATGCCGCCCATCTCTTCCTCGGGCCCCATGTCGGGTTCCATCGGCTCGTCCTTCATGTCCTCCATCAGGTCCCGGATATCGTTGATCAGCTCTCTAAGCTTCGCCTCCGACTCCGGGTCCTGCAGCTCCTGCTCGAGCTCATTTATCTTTCCCTCGAGTTCGCGTGCTTTCTCGCCCGCACCAGGGTAGGTCTCGAGCATCATCTCGGCGGAGTCCAGTACAGCCTCCGCTTCCTCTCTGCGCTCCTGTATAGACATATTGTTCCTGCGGACCCGCAGCCTATTTAACCTTTACGGTGGTCGAGACTACATTTCTCGGCGGAAGCGACCGCCTTCTCCACCAGCGAACCGATATCGATCTTCGCCACAAGTTCCTCGAAGTCTTTCTCGCTGAGCCGGGTGGCAGGTTATCCGGAGCCATAGTGCTGCAGGCGGAGGCTATCTTCGCGTCCTCGTAGGTGCCTATCTCCCTCGCCTTCCGGGTTATCTCCTCCTTGTTCCACGAGAACGGGGGCCGGTGAATCGTCTTACCTGCCTGCGACGAGGTCAGGTCAAGGTTGGAGAGGGTCTGCGAGGATTTCTGGCCGAGCGCCTCACCAGTAACGATCCCGGGAAGACCTTCCTTTTCCGCTATCCGGGCGGCGGCGCGGAACATCACGATGCGGTGCAGTACCATCCTGCCCCTACCGACCTTCATGAGCTCGCGGTTTACCTCCTCCATGTCGACGCGGTAGTAATCCCAGTCCTTACCAGGATGGAACCTCGCCAGTTTCTGCACCGAGGATTCGAACCTTAGAAGGTGGTCTTCCGCCGCTACAGGTTTATCGTAGAAGTATACCGGCAGTATGTCAGCCCCGCGTTTCATCACCTCGAACGCTGCGACCGGTGAATCGATACCGCCGCTGATAAGCGCCGCGAGCTGGTCCTGTGTCCCGACAGGGAGGCCGCCAGGCCCCTCGAAACGCTGCGTGAACAGGTAGGCGTCCTCGTTCCTGATATCCACCTCAAGCAGAGTTTCAGGCCTGTCGAGGTCGACCTCCGCACCCGTCCCCTCCTGGACGTGTTCGCCGAGCTGCTCTTTCACCTGCTGGCTGTCGAAGCTGTGTTCCCTGGCCCGGTTCGCGTCGACCCCGAAGGTATCACCGTACTCGAACCTTTCGGCGGCGTCTTTCATCGCCTCTAACTCGGCATCAACCCTGAAAGCTGACGATGTCGAGGCCACGCCCGGCAGCTCAGCTATGGTACTGGAAGCCTCCGGTGCATCCTCGAACTCCACGATTATCCTGCCGGGCTGTGAGGACACTTTTTCCGGCTCCATCTCCTCGTATCGCAGCCTGTCCTGGACGCGCTGTCTCAAAACGTGCTGCATGCGTTTCCTGACAGGCCTCGACTTCGTGCCTATATCACTGTACCTGACAAGGACGTACCGCATCACGTCACACCCTGCGTCCCGGCGTCTGCGGCCTGAAACTCTCCGGCAGCTCCTTCTCCAGGTATTCGCTCACGGTCGAGTTCACGTCTCCTCCTATCACTATCACCAGTTTATCGCCCTGCTGTATCTCTGAACCGAGGTCTTCAGGACCCTTGAAGGCCACTGTACCGTTGCCACAGTATCTCTCATCGAACCGTGTGAAACATAATTCTTCACCACGACTTACCGAGGCGTTGATGGTGTCGAGGAAGTAGCTCCAGGTAACGCCTTTCGCGTGTTTGTGGACTATCCGGGACTGGTCGGCCTCAAGGTGCACGTACCGGGAGTTGAGCTCGTACCGGTCCGCGGTGAAGTCGAGCGGCGTCCCGTTCACGACCACGTAGAACAGCGCGTGCTCATGGGCCGAGCCGTACTCGAAGCTCGAGTTCGGGCTATCAACGGTCTCGTTTTCCGCCTGGCCTGGATTCATGTCTCCTGGCGTCCAGCTCTGTAGCTCCGGCTTCTCTATCAACCGGGGCTGGGAGGCCAGCAGGAAACCAGCGACTATAGCGACCGCGATAACCGGTACAGCTATCCTGGATGGTTTCATAGAAAGGAAAATGGAAAGGGAAAAGGTAAAAAGCCGCCCGTTAGTCGACGATCTCCGCGAAGGCGAACTTGCGGCCGACAGAGGTGACCTCTACGTCGTAGCTCTCGCCGACTTCTCCGCCGGGCACGAAGACTACGAAGCCTTCTACCCTGGCGATCCCGTCGCCTTTCGAGCCGAGGTCTTCGATTTCTACTTCTACTGTCTCGCCCTCCGAGACCGGCTTGTCGAAGTCTTCCTCCTCTTCTTCCTCTTCGGAAGCCTCGAAGGATTCCTCTTCTTCCGGCTCTTCCTGGACCTCTTCCTCTTCGTCGTCGAAGTCGTCCTCGAACTCGTCTTCCTCGGTTTCAAAATCGTCGTCGAAATCGTCGTCGAACTGTGAGTCAAAATCGTCTGACATCTGGAAATGCACCTTCAAAGTGTAGTAAGAAGATGCAGGCTCAGCTTTATAAAAGGCGGCCGCAGGATAGAACGGACCCTGCTCGAGGAAGGTTTCGGCCCGCAAAGAGCGACCCCTGACAGTTAAAACCGGTGAAACCTTCAAGATAGGTATGCCGCAGCAACAGGGCCAGTGCCCCTACTGCCAGCTGATAGACAATCCCGAGCAGCTGCTCGTGGTTTCGGAGACGGAGAACTTCTACGCCTGGCTGGAGATACAGCCCCGGGCCAGAGGACACACACAGGTCGTACCGAAGGAGCACAAGGAGTCGGTGCTTGACTTCACACCGGAGGAGTACGACGAGGCGATGACGGTAGTGAGGAAGGTCATCGAGAAGGCAGAGAAAGGTCTCGGCGCCGACGGTGCCTCGGTTACGATGAACATCGGCGAGGCCGGCGGCCAGATGCTGCCGCACGCGTACATCTCCGTGTTCCCGCGTTTCAAGGATGACGAGAACGCCGGCACACCTACCGGAGCTATATTCCCGCAGGACGAGGAGGCGCAGCAGCAGCTCGAGGAGATACAGGAGTCGATGTCGTCTGTTTCCGTCGACTTCGACTCGGGCGCACCCAAGAAGGCGCACCCGGAAGGCCAGCGACATACGGAAGAGAAGAGCGACGGCGGCTTCGGCTCAAGGCTCGTGGACCGCAACGAGGTCAGCGACGAAGAGGGCAGAGAAGAGAAACAGCAGGAAGAAGAGCCAGAAGCAGATAAAGAAGAGAACAGATCCGCAGAAGAAGAGAAAGGCGGGAGGGAAGAACGGGAGCAGGAAGCCGAAGAAGATGAAGACGAGCTCAAGGGAGAGGGCCACTGGGACGGCAAGAGCTTCGAGTGGCGGTAGTATGAAAGTAACTCTGTTAGGTTCTGGTGACGCCATAGGCATGCCTGTTCCACTCTGTGACTGCGAATACTGTCAGGAGTCGGAGAGGAGAAGAAGACCTGGCCTGCTGGTTGAGACAGATGAAGCCACCCTGGTTTTTGAGATGAGTCCAGAGATCAAAGAGCAGATGCATGATGTAGAGGTCTTTAAAGTCGACGCTTTCTTTGTTACGCACCACCATTTTGACCATTTCGCAGGAATCCGTGAACTTGATCATATCGCGATAGAGGAGCATGTTCTGAATACTGAGGATTTCGACTACAACGGCTGGCACGGACGAGAAATATCAGTATACGGGAACCAGACTGCCTGGAACCATCTTCAGGAGAAGCAGGGCCATATCGCCGGGAACGAAAATATCAAGTTCCAGATTATGGGTTCAGGAGATATAGTGGAGATAGGTGATGTCGCAGTAGAGGCTTTCGAGGTTGAGCATGGAGAAGAAACGCAAGGCTATGTAATCCAGAAAGAGGATACGAAGGTAGTATATCTGCCTGATGTCCGCAACCTCACTGGAGACGAGGACTGCTATGAAGATGCCGATATTGCTTTGATGGAGGGACAACTGTTCGGTGCCGAGAGTCACGGACACACAGAAGAAATAGAAGAAAACATCGAACAGGTAGATGCTGAAAGAACCGTTCTGGTCAACATAAGCGAACACCTTAACCAGATGCACACAGAAGAGCTTGAGGAAGCAGCCAGAGAGAAGGGTTACGAAGTCTGGAGCGACTTCGAGTCGGCTCAAATCTGAAAGTGAAAGCAGTATGGAGATAAGAGAATATACAGAAGATGACCGGGAAGAGAAAGAGGAAATGCACGAGAAAACCGTGCGGGAGGTCAACTCCAGAGATTACTCTGACGAGAAGATAGAGGCGTGGCTGACCTACGACCCGGACAATGCTGAAGACGATGACAGACCGCGCTGGGTTGCAGAGGAGAACGGCGAAATAATAGGATTCGGGGATTATGACCCGGAGAGCGGAGAGATAACAGGTCTCTACGTGCATCCCGAACATCAAGGTGAGGGAATTGCAACAGAGTTACTGAAGAAAATAGTGAGCGATGCGAGAGAGCGAGGACTAAAGGAACTCTGGTGTCACTCGACTGTTACCGCCAAGGGCTTCTATGAGAAGAAAGGATTCGAAAACCTCGGAGCCGAGATGTACGAGACCGGGGGCGAGGAACTGAAAGTATTCAGGATGGAGAAGAAGCTGTAGACCTGCCGGCAATCCTTTTAACTTTCATTTGCCTGCTCAAGAACATGGCCCAGTACAATCCTGAAGAAGTCGAAGAACAGGTTTCCAGTGAGTGGAGAGAAAAGAACCTCAGGCGGAAGGTCCTGGAGCAGAACGAGGGCTCGGAAAGTTTCTACTTCCTCGACGGTCCGCCATACGCGACCGGCTCTATCCACATGGGGACCGGTATGAACAAGATACTGAAGGACTACTACCTGCGGTTCCACCGGATGCTGGGTTACGACGTTCATGCGCAGCCGGGTTACGATGTTCACGGTCTCCCCATCGAGAACAAGGTCGAGGAAGAGGAAGGCTTCGAGAAGAAGCAGGACATCGAGGACTTCGGCGTCGATAACTTCGTCGAGCGCTGCAGAGAATTCGTCGACCAGCACATCGACGAGATGAACCACGACTTCAACGACATGGGCGTCTGGATGGACTGGGAGAACCCGTACGTCACCTACCACAACTACTACATCGAGGGCGCCTGGGAGA
Organism: Candidatus Nanohaloarchaea archaeon; assembly: GCA_042218325.1. Taxonomy (GTDB): domain Archaea; phylum Nanohalarchaeota; class Nanosalinia; order Nanosalinales; family Nanosalinaceae; genus JALDAJ01. The sequence goes on along the minus strand of JBDGRE010000001.1, from coordinate 186,833 downwards.
CGTTCGCGAAGGCGTACGAGAAAGGCTACCTCTACAAGGACAGGTACAGCGTTCACGTCTGCTCCCGTTGCGAGACAGCGGTGGCGTACAACGAGATAGAGTACACCGATCTGACCGACCCGACCGTGTACGTCACGATGCCCGCGGAAGACTCTGACGAGGAGTTCCTTATCTATACTACGACGCCGTGGACCATCCCGTCGAACACCGGCATCATGGTCAACCCGGAGTTCCAGTACTCCCTCGTATCTTTCAACGGCCGGAAGGTATGGATGGCGTCAGAACTGGTCGACGACCTGATGGCGAAGTTCGGTGTCGACAGCTACGAGATACTCGAAGAGGTCAGCGGCGACGAGCTCGAGGGAAAGACGTACCAGAACCCTCTGAAGGAAGAGGTCGACCAGCAGAAGGACATCACAGGAAAGGTCGTGCTCTCCGAGCGGTACGTCACGCTAGACGAGGGCACCGGCCTGGTCCACTCCGCACCGGGACACGGACAGGAGGACTACGAGGTCGGGAAGGAGGAGGACCTGCCGCTGTTTAACCCTGTTAACCTGAAGGGCGAGTACACCGAGGACGCCGGGAAATACGAGGGGATGCACGTAAAGGACGCCGACGACGAAATCATGAAAGACCTGGAACAGAAAGGCGCGCTGCTGCACTCGGGAACGCTCCACCACGAGTACCCGAAGTGCTGGAGATGCGACACTCCCCTCATCCAGCTCGCTGTCCCGCAGTGGTTCTTCGGCGCCACCCAGTTCCGCGAAGATTTAATCGATGCTAACGACGAGGTCAACTGGGTGCCGGACTGGGCCGGCCAGAAGTTCCACGAATGGCTGGAGCAGCTCGGCGACTGGCCCGTCTCCAGGCAGCGCTACTGGGGCATCCCGCTACCCATCTGGGAATGCAACGACTGCGACCACACCCGGGTAATCGGAAGCAGGGACGAGCTACCGGAGGTTCCAGATGACCTGCACCGACCGTACATCGACCGCGTCAAGCTCGACTGCGACGAGTGCGGCGGAACGATGAAAAGGATTCCCGACGTGCTCGACGTCTGGTTCGACTCAGGGGTCGCGCCGTGGGCATCGCTGAAGAACCCGGAGGTCGACTTCACGTTCGAGGAGGAAGGACCTGTCGACCTAGAGCTGGAGGGATTCGACCAGATACGTGGATGGTGGAACAGCCAGTTCATCACATCGATGATGACCCACGACCAGAAACCGTTCCGCGACGTCATCTACCACGGAAAAGTCATGCTCGAAGGACAGGAGATGTCCAAGTCGAAGGGAATCGTCGTATCCCCTGAGGAGGCGATCGAGAAGTACGGCCGCGACATCTTGAGGTTCTACATAATATCTAAGGACCCGAGCGAGGATTGGAGCTTCCAATGGGACGAGATGGAGGAGAACCTCGACTTCATGAACATCCTCTGGAACACGTACAACTACCGTGACACCTACACCGAGGAAGTGGAAAGACCGGATGAGCTTGAGCTGGAGGACCGGTGGATAATCTCCCGGCTCAACACGCTCGTGAAGGAGGTCAAAGAAGCCTCGACGGAGCCACGCTACGAGGGATACAGGGCCGCGGAACTGGTGGAGAACTTCACCAAGAACGACCTCTCCCGCGGCTACGTCAAGATGGTGCGCGACCGGCTGAGACCGGGTTACGACGGCGATGACAGAAAGGCGGCTGAGTGGACGCTCCGTCACGTAACAGAACAGCTGCTCAAGGTGCTTGCGCCGTTCACACCGTTCCTCGCAGACTACCTCTACGAGGAAGAAACAGTCCACCTGGAGGAGATGCCGGAGATAGATGAAGAGGTGGTGGACGAAGAACTGGAGCTATCTATGGATATCTACCAGGATATCGAGGAGGCTGTCGCTAGGCTGCGCCAGGAGAACGGTATCAGCCTCCGCCACCCAGTCAAGAAGGTGACCGTCAGCGGCGACGAAAACGTCGAGGAGGCGGTCGACAGGCTGGAAGAGCTGATGGAGAACCGGCTGAACGCGAAGGAGGTCGAGTTCGAGCAGATGGACCTCGACCACACCGTGAAGCTGGATTACCAGAAAGCCGGCCCGGAGCTTGGCGGCGCGGTCGGCGAGGTCGAGCAGGCGCTCGCGGAAGAGGACCACGACGAGCTGGCCTCCAGGATAGAGGACGGCGAGGAAGTGGAGCTCGCCGGCAACGCGCTCGGACCGGAGATGTTCGACGTCCGGACCTCGATTCCCGAGGGCATGGAGGGCGAGGAGTTCTCCAGCGGGGCAGTATACCTCGACACAGAGAGAACAGAGGATCTGCTCGACGAGGCGTTCGCCAACGAGGTCGTCCGCGCGATCCAGCAGCAGAGGAAGGAGGCGGGCCTCGATGTGGAGGACCGCGTGAAACTCAGCTTCTCCGGCGACACGGATGCGGTCGAAAGGTTCGAGGACCGCGTGGAGAGCCGCGTGAACGTCTCGGAGATAAATTACAGCGGTGAGGAGCACGAGCACGGCGGCGAGGTCGAGTTCAGGGGCAGGAAAATTCAGTTCAGCTTCTCGGAGCCGGTCAAATAGATACTATGCAACAGAAAGAACTACAGCCAGCTATAGACTATCTCGAAAACGTGGGCGAGGACGACCACGTCACCATCATCCACCACTGGGACATGGACGGCAGCTCGTCAGCGGTCATCACATCCAAGATACTGGAGGAAGTCAGGGGCGAACCCGCAGAGGAGGTCATGATACCTCACACCCGGGCCTACCACCTCGGCGAAGAGGACCACGAAAAGCTCGAGGAAACGGACAGGCTCATCGTGCTGGACTTCAACCTCGGGGCGGACGAGCTGGAATCCATCGACCAAGACTTCGACCTCGAGGTGCTCGTGGTCGACCATCACACATTCGACCGCGTCCCGGACGTACCCTTCGTCAATCCACGTATCGAGCACGAGGAGGACTACGTGCCCTGCAGCAAGATCTGCCTGGACATCGCCTCCAAATTCGGCATCGAGGACGACGTCCGGTGGATAGCGGGACTCGGGGTTATCCAGGACTTCGGCGTCGACTCCTGCCCGGAGCTATTCGAGGAACTGGCGGAGGAGTACGACAAGTACCTTCCTGAAGAGCTTTCACAGCAGCAGCTCGCGAAGAACTGCGAGTACGGCCGGTACTCGAGCGTACTGAACATCAAGCCGTACCGCGACTCGGCGCACTTCGCGAAGCTCGCCTACCAGGCCCTGATGAAATCGGAGGACCTGAAGGAGCTGGAGGCACAGGAGGAGTACCGCCAGGTCTACGAGGTCTACCTCGAGATGCAGGATGAGTTCAATAGAGCGGTGGAGGACTACGACGAGGACCGGGAGATCGACAGGGAGAAGATGATAATATTCTTCGACCTCGAAAGCGACTTCCACATCACCTCGTCGATAGCGACCAACAAGTCGACCAAGACACCAGAGTGGATACATCTCGTGGTGCAGAAGGACGAAGACGAAGTCAACATCTCGGCACGGTGTCAATCCGGAAGGGTTGACCTCGGCGACCTGATGCAGCAGGCGCTGCCGGAAGAGGCGGTAGAAGAGGGAGCGGAGGCAGGAGGCCACAGAAAGGCCGCGGGCGCGTCGATGAAGCCCGAGTACTACGAGGAGTTCAAAGAGAACTTCACGGAGCTGGTACCCTAATCTGTTTAAAACCTGAAGACCGTTTTTCATGATACGATGGTAAGAGAGAAGGCCGAGAAGCAGAAGCAGAAAGCCAAGGAGATGCTCGGAATCTCCGACGACCGCGCCAAGGAAATCTTCGAGGAACAGCCCGACCGCAAACAGCAGAAACGGGAGAAACTGAAGGAAGAGGGCAAGCTTGAACAGGTCGAGGGCCGCACCCAGTCTGAGCCGGAAACTGTCGAGCAGACCACGGAAGAACCAGAGCCAGAAACAGAGGAAACAGCAGCCAAAGAGGCCGGGACAGAGGAAAACGATACCGAAGAAGATGAAGAAGTAGAGCTGGTGGCCTGCCCCGAGTGCGGCGACGAGTTCGACTCAAGCCGGGGCATGAAGGTCCACAAGAGCCAGGTCCACTGATTCACTATACTTTTTCTTTCCAGCGGCTCTCAAGCGCCTCTACAGTTATCTCTTCCGCCATCCGCTCCCGGAAGTAGGGCCGGATATCTCCGGACAGGTCGTCCGTGTAGCTCCACTTCTCGAGCCATTTCCTTTCCCTGATCTCTTCCTTCACCCTGTTCTTCGAGAAAACTAACTCACCGAAATCCAGGTGTACGAGCCTGCCGTCCACGTAGCCGGTGTTCTCAGTGAAATTGTAGATAGTATCCCCTATCCCCTGCTCCCATAACTGCAGGAGCAGCTGCACGTAGTCATCTACTACTTCTTTCTTTTTGGAAAGTCTGGCGCCCGACATCACTTCACCCGCGACCTGTGCGCGGTCCTGTAAAACAGTGCCGTCCTCACAGAACTCCGGGTCGCCGAGCAGCGAGAAATCGAACCCTCCTTCCTCCAGTCTTTCCACCGCTTTTCTGCGCCTCTCCACGGCCCTGTCCGCGTTTTCCTGCACCTCCTGCCTGGAGTCATGCCATTTCCTCAGCGTCTCCACCATCTCTTCCCGTTTCTTCGGTTCCTTGCGGGCCAGGCCTCCACCCTCGCGGTAGACACGGTACTGCAGGCCCTCCCCTATCTTCCTGTCCATAAAGAGAGTTTTTCTCTCCTGGAGCTAAAAACCTATAACGGGAACCGGTGCCTGAGGTAGTGGTAGGCGCGGGGCCAGTAACACCTATAAAGATAGTTTCTGTCCTCCGCAAGCCTCTTCACGTCGCCGAGACTGTGCCATTCCAGAACTGGCACCCTCGGGAGCCGGAGAGGCCTGTCAAGATCCACCTCGACCGACGGAGAAGTCGTGACCGCGGCCTGAAAGCCCTGCTCCCGGACGGTTTCAACGACCCGGCTGCTGTAGTCGCCGTAGGGATAGGCGAAGGATGTCGGGCGCAAGCCCAGCCTTTCCTCAATCTCGCGGACGAATCCTTCCACCTCTTTCCTCACACGGCTGTCACTGTATTTCGGCAGGTTGGGTGGCTGACCGTGTGGGCGCCTACCTCGTGCCCCCTGTCGTCGAGCTCCTTCATCTGCGACAACGACATGACTTCGGCGCCATCCCAGAGCTCTCCCATGAGACCTGTTATGATGTAGAAAGTCGCCCTGGCGCCTAAATCTTCAAGTACATCAGCGGCCCTGTAGGAGGACTTGAGGCCGTCGTTGAACGTCAGCACCGCCGGGTCCTCCGGCAGGTCTTCCTCGTGGAAACGCGTGAAAAACTCTTCGAGCGGCATCAGGCTATAGTTGCTGTCCAGCCACTCGACCTGGTCCCGGAAATCGCCCGGCTTCACGTCCCACTGCCGCGGTTCCTCGCTGACGCCATGGTAGCAGAAAATCGGGCACTCAACCACTTGATATCGACCTCGATTTATCCCTGACCACCCTGGTCAGCTCCTCCACGTCGCTGTACACCCGGATCTCGCTGGTGTCCGTGCCAACTGCGCTTGAAGGCTCCGCTCCTTCCCTGTAAACGCAGAGAACCGGGACCCCGAACTCTTCAGCCCACCCGAGTTCTATGCCGAGGCCTGTCGAGGCCCGGAAACCTCTGCGACGAACAGGTCGCACTCATCCCGCAGGAATCTTTTGGATTCGAAGAATTCCCCGGAATCGTGGGGAAAGACGAGTTCGTGCTCTTCCGCTATGGAGCTCTCTTTCAGAGGCCTGTAAAGCTCCTCCTCGAAATCGAAATCGAAATCCGTGGGATGACCGACGTATATCTTCATCCTACCTCTCGACCTTGAACCATCGAGCACCTCCATCCGTGTCCTCGACCTCGAAACCGTTCTTGTCCATCAGCGAACGGATGCGGTCCGCCTTCTCGTAGTCTTCCTGCTCGCGGTACTCCTCTCTTATCTCAAGTAGCTCGTCCATCAACTCCGACTCCTCCTCAGAGAAGTCTGGACGGACATCGATACCGAGCACACCGAAGGCCTCGACAAGGAAGTTCCCCATGCCTATAGCCCTGAAGCTCTCTCTTTCTTCTTCAGGGTTCTTCTCCAGGGCCTCGTTTACCTCGGAAACCAGCTCCATCAGGAACTGCTTCGCTTTCGCGGTGTTGAGGTCGTCATCCATGAACTTCACAAACTCCTCGGTGTGACCACCGCCTTCCCCACCTGGGCTTCCGAACTGGTGCCGGCCCTCGTAATCCTCGTCGTATCCTATCCTCTGGACCGTCTTCCTCGCCTTCTTCAGCTCCTTCTCCGCCTTCTCCACGCCTTCCTTCGAGAAGTCGGTCTCGCTGCGGTAATGCGAGGACAGGATGTACAGCCGGATGGCGTCGCCGGAGTAGCCCTCGTCAAGTAGTTCGCGGACGGTGTAGAAGTTGCCCTTCGACTTCGACATCTTCTCGCCCTCGATGGTGACGAACTCGTTGTGCAGCCAGTACCGGGCCTGGCCCTTTCCGGTAGCGGCGAAGCTCTGCGCGCGCTCGTTCGGGTGGTGCGGGAAGATATGGTCCTTTCCACCGGCATGGATGTCGAAGACGTCGCTGAGGTACTTCCGGCCCATGACACTGCATTCGAGGTGCCAGCCCGGGTATCCCTCTGATTCTACTGTCTCGCCGTCCACCTCGAACGTGGCGTTCCACTTCATGAGGTGGCCGGTTCCCTCCGCATTTAACCAGAGCGCGAAGTCGTACTGCCGCTTTTTGTTTTCGTCTTCCTCCACACGGCTTTCTGCCTCTTCCTTCAGCTCCTCTATATCTTTCTTTGCGAGCCTGCCGTAACGGTAAGGTTCTCCGTCGACGTCCTCGAAGTCGGCCTCCGCAAACTTCTCGAGGTCGAAGTAGATGTTACCCTCTCTATCGTACGCGAAGCCGTTGTCGATTATCTCCTGTACGTACTCTATCATCTCGTTTATGTGGCCGGTGGCCCGGGGCACGATGTCCTGCCTCTGCACGTTCAGCGCTTTCGTATCCTCGAAGTACCGCTCCACCTGGTCTTCGACGAGCTCCATCGGCTCGAGCCCCGTCTCTTTCGCGCGTTTCTCGACCTTGTCCTCGCCCTGGTCGCCATCATCTGTCAGGTGGCCGACGTCGGTTATGTTCTGGACGTGCCTGACCGTGTAGCCCTTCCAACGCAGGTACCGTGTAAGCGTGTCCCAGTAGACGTACGGCCTCGCATTACCGACGTGGAGGTCGTCGTATATCGTCTGGCCGCAGCTGTAGAACCTGACCTTGTCCTTCTCGATCGGCTCGAACTCCTTTTTTTCACGGGTCAGCGTGTTGTAAAGTTTCAAGGTCATACTTCACCTCTCGACGGCATCTTTTTTAGCTTTTCAACGAACTTCGCCCGCTCATCGCGGTTCTCGATCCTCTTCACTTCCTCGTCCCAGAGCTCATCCACGAGTTCGTCAGGGTCGACCCACTTCACGTCCTGAAGGTCATCTCGGGCTTCAGCCTCCGGGGACCAGGCTTCACAGTGGTAAAGAAGCTGCAGCGAGTCCGTCCTGCCGTCTTTCTTCCAGGAGAAAACCATCGCATCTATTATCTGGTGGACATCAACCGAGAGACCTGTCTCCTCTTCGACCTCGCGGGCAACAGCCTCTTCCAGCGATTCGTCGTCCTCCAAGTGACCGCCGAGGAAATGCCATTCACCGGAATGCGGTTGGTCACCCTCCTCCTTCTGCCCTATCAAGACCTGGCCCTGGTACGTTATCAGCGCCTTGACCACGGTCCTGTACTCGCTCCTGCTCATATCTCGACACCGACAAGTTCGAAATCTTTCTCTATGGCCTTAACAGTTTCCATCTCCGGGACCTCCGAGGGCTCCACCCATCGATAATCGACGTGCTGATAGCTAAGATCGACATCGTCGCCCTCCACCTTCACGAGAAACAAGTGCAGCCGGTACTTGCCGTACTGCGTGTCGACGACGTGGGGCTCACCAGTCCTCATCATGGTTCCGAGAAGACCTGTCTCCTCCTTCAATTCGCGCATCACCGCGTCCTCCGGGTCCTCTCTTTCGTTCAAATAGCCGCCCGGGAAGTCCCATCTCCCCGGGAAGACATCCGCATCAGCTCCACGTTTCAGCAGCAGGAAACGGTCCCTCTCCGGGCTGTAAGTCACTGGTACTGCGATATCGTCTTCCACGTCCACGGTCATAGCTTTAGTTGATTATCCGGCAGGGAAAGCCTAAAACCGTCGGGTTAAAGCCGGGCGCCGACCCACTCACCGGAATCGAAATCCCGCTGCACTATCTCGCCGGTCACAAACAGCCCTCCCTGGAAACTGTAACCCTTGCCGGTCCAGAACTCGTGGGCCGAGTCAAGACGCCCCTCTATGGTCTCCATGTCCTCACCGTCCTTCTTCAGCTCTATCTGCCCGATCACATCGGCTTCATCGCTGTAGAGAGCTGCGTCCATCTGGCCGAAATGCCGGCCTCTATCGTTGCTGCCGACCAGGCCTCGAGGGATGCTCGAGTCGAGTGGTTCCCCGTAAACGAGGTCGGTGATCACCTCTTCCCATCCCTCCACCATCGGGTGGTCGAAGCCTTTGCCGCTGGGCGGTTCTTGGCCGTCGCCAGCGGCTGCCGGTATAACTTCGGCCTCCCGGAAGTCGAAATCAGCAGGTGCTATCTCTTCGTCCCCGAAGACCTCGCCCTCCCACGGTCTTATCGTCTCGCCTGTCGAGAAGCCACCGGCGAACGCGTAGCCGCGCGAGTTCCAGAACTCGCAGGCCCGTTCTACCTGGTCCTCGGCCCTTTCCTCCAGACCCCCGTTTTCCTTGACCTCGATATAGGCCACGATATCATCCCTTCCCTCCCGGGAAACGTACGCCACGACATCTTTCTCTCCTACCGGGCTGTTGTACAGTTGGTGGTCGCTGTTGGATAGCAGGAAGCCGTCCGGGAAAGAATCCGAGGGCACAGGATAACCGTAGACGACGTTCGAACCGGTAAAATCCCAGGCGTCAGGAAGCTTGTACTCTATCCTTTCCTCCGCCGTCCTTAAGCCTCTCACGGGCGTAAAATAACTGGTAAAACTTTTTATCACAACCGATAGCCCGGTTCAGGTGATGCCGAGCAGTTCAAGCGCCTTCTCCTGGTGCATCGTATCGTAGTCGTCGAGCTGGTCGACAGTTATCCACGCAAGGCTGTCATGCTCCTTTCCCAGGTCCTCGTCCCCGAGCTCCCAGGCGGTCTCCGAAGGGATCTCTAGCAGCACCGGGTAAAGATTGTACACCGGGTTCTCCGGGCTCTTGTACGGTTCGCCGACCTTCTTCACCTCTACAGCATCGAGGTCCCAGTCGATCTCTATCTCGTCCTCCAGCTCCCGCAACGCTGCTTCCTCGTATGACTCTCCCTTCTTGACCTTCCCGCCGACGAACTCCCAGAACTCGTTCTTCCTTTTCCGCGCTATGAGATAGTAGTTGCCGTCCTCCTCCGCATGGTATATAGCGAGTACGACTACATCGGTGGTATCCTCGTAGCTCTTCACGCCACCACCCCGTAAAAGCCGGGACCGGGATTTGCACCCGGGTCGACCGCTCTGCAGGCGGTCGCATAACTACTCTGCCATCCCGGCATCTTCTCTCGGGTGCGCAGATCGAGCACCGAAAGGTGCGTTCTCTGCCATCCCGGCAAATCGATATGGAAACGGTCGAAGCCAGATTTTATAACAGGAATCGAGGAGTTCGCAGGCTCAAAAACTGTGGCGCAGACAAAAACGATCACTGTTCATACCCAAAAATTGGCGCGGGAGCCTTTTAACTTCTTAAGTGTGCCGGGCACAGGCCAGCAACGGGTTTCCTTTATAACAGTTGACTGGGGAAACCATCCCAGATAAACCGGGGGAGGGCCAAGAAATGAGAGTAGAAGTCCTTGGAAACGTTCAAGACGGGGGAGTGCCGCACCTCGGCTGCGAATGTGACGTATGCGAGGCAGCAAGGGAAGACCCGAGAGAGCAGCGATACGTTGGCGCCCTCATGCTGAAAGAGACCAGCGATGACAACACCGTAAGATATCTTATCGACGCCACACCGGACATAAGGTTCCAGATAAAAGGAGACTACCTCGACGGCGTATTCGTATCCCACGGCCATCTCGGCCACGTCGCAGGACTGCCCTTCTTCGGCACCGAATGCCTCGACACGGACGACCTACCGGTCTACTGCACACCAGAGATGCGGCAGTTCCTGATGAACAATGACCCGTTCCGGCTTCTATCCGACAGGAACCAGATAGAGATAAACGAGGTCAAGAACGGCGAAAAAGTGGAGATACAGGGAGGATCCGTCGAGATAAGGAACGTGCTCCACCGCTACGTCAACACGGACACCGTCTCCTTCATGATACAGGGAGAGGAAGAGAAACTGTTCTACATGAGCGACATCGACGAATGGACGGGCGAAACCATAGAGTCCGTGAAAGAAGCCGACATCGCCATCGTCGACGGCACATTCTGGGACAAGCAGGAGCTCGACCGGTACGAAGAAGTCCCACACCCCACTATCGAAGACACGATGGACCGGATGGAGGACTTCGATACAGATATCTACTTCATCCACATGAACCACACCAACCCCGTCCTCCGGGAAGGCACAGAAGAACGCGAAGAGATGCAGGCCCGCGGCTTTGACATCGTCGAAAAAGGCGACACGTTTGAGATATAGGTCAGGAAAGCAGAGATCTAAGACGCTCAAGAGGTGAAGTAGACTTTACCGCTCCCCCGAAGTAAATCTGCTCATCAAGTTCCTCGTTGTCTGCCCGGACCTGTTGTGCGAAATCGAAAAGTTCAGATTCTTCCGTCTCCTTAACGCTAACTGACTTATTCCCTACCTGAACATCTGCCAGAAATTCACCAGTTTCAGCCGGACCTTTCGGGAGTTCCTCATATCTAAACTGAATTGGATAACCCTCATCCAGAAACTCTCTATGGTAATCGAGCTCTTGGGCAACATCTTCCAAGTCGTCTGCTTTAGCCACCACAAAGTCAAAGTACTGAGTTCCACTTAACTCATAGATTTCAGGGTTTGAGAAAGTCTCCGTTCTCATATTACCTCTTAGTAGCGACAATATTTAAATCTCTTTCCCGTCCCCATCTTCCTTTAAGCTTCACCTCCGCTTTTTTAGGTGGTAGGCCGGGCGGTTGGGGTCGCCTGTAACCGGAGATCCTCGTGATGCCGGGGCCGTCAACCGGGTGGGCGGCGTTCTCGCTGTGGCCAGGGCCGTGGTCGCTGGCTGCTGACGGCGCGTCCTCCGGGAGCCTGTACGGTGTGAACCGGGCCAGGCCCTGACGGGAGCAGCCCTAAGCATCGTCCAGTCTGTTCGGAGGGTGGCGGGCCCGAGGCCAGTCCGCGGTACCAGCCGCAGGGAGGCGTCCACCCCCGGGAACCACTATTTTTCCCGCACTGTTGGTTTTACAACTTTTGAGGTCGAACCGTGTTCCCGAGGAGTTGATTCCTTGATACACATCTACGGCACCTCTCACGTCTCGGAGGACAGCATGGAGCTGATAAACGAGAAGATAGAGCAGCACGACCCGGATATAGTGGCGCTGGAGCTCGACATGACCCGCCTCGACGCGCTTCTGAACGGTTATGATTCGACCGAGGGAAGCCCTGTGTTCCTGAAGCTGGTGAAGAAGTTCCAGGACTTCATCGGCGAGAAGACCGGTGTGATGCCGGGGGAGGAGATGCTTTACGCGTACAGGAAATCTATCGCCGAGGGCCGAGAGGTCGCGCTTATCGACCAGGATATCAGGTTCACCGTGGACAGGCTGAAAGAAGTGTCGCGGAAGGAGAAGGTCCGTGCCGTCATGGAGTCGGGCCTTGGCTTCCTGATGCCCGGCGACAGTTTCGACGTGTCGGAGATACCGGACGAGCAGCTTATACAGGAGCTTCTGGACGAGCTGGAGGACCGCTACCCGGGCCTTTACCGCGTTCTCGTGGTGGAGCGGAACCAGGTGATGGCGGAGTACCTGCGGAGTCTCGAGGAGCAGGAGCCGGACGCGGATATCGTTGCGTTCGTGGGCGCGGCACACCGTAAAGACCTGGTAGAGATGCTGGAGGTGGAGGGCGGCAAGTGAACTTCGACGACAGCCCGTACAGCGAGGAGCTGGAGGCCGCGAGGGACGCGGCGCGGAAGGCGGGAAAGATAATCGACAGGTACCGCCGCGGGAAGATAGAGGTCGACGGCAGGAAGGCATCTTACAGCGATATAGTGACGGAGGCTGACCTTGAGGTCCAGGAGAAGATAGTCGAGGTCATCCGGGACCGTTTCCCCGGCGACGCGATAAAGGCCGAGGAACAGCAGCTTTCAGAGGACCACAGCGACCGCGTCTGGGTCATCGACCCCATCGACGGCACCATGAACTTCTTCCACGGCCTCGACTACTTCTGCACCTCGATAGGCCTGAGAATCGGGAAAAGCGGCGTTCTCGGAGTGGTGCACTCCCCGGTTACCGGGCTGGACGAGACGTTTATTGGGCTTGAGGACCACGGTGCGTTCCGGTTGGAAGATATCAATGCGGAGGAAGGCGAGCGGTTATCGGTCTCGACCGGGGAGATGAAGGGAGAGCTTTACACCACCTACGTCCGGGACGGGGAGCCCGACAAGAGGGAAGTGCAGCTCGAGACTATATCGAGGTTCAGCGGCAGGGAGATGGTCCACCGTGCGTCGGGAGCCGCGGCGCTTGATATATGCCGGATAGCAGGTGGCGACATGTCGCTACTGGCGGACTTCCTGGGCGAGTGGGACTACGCCGCGGGCAGGACCATACTTGAGGAGGCCGGCGGGGAGATAGACGTGCTCGGGACAGCTACCGACCAAGACATGGTGGTGGCGTCTTCAGAAGAGTTCCACGACGAGGCCGTGGAGATTGTGGAGGATTCTCTGGAACGCTTTTAACCTTGCGCGGCCTACTTTTCTACATGACAGAGTTCGAGCGGGAGCTCGTCAACGCCTTCAACGACTTCTTCGAGGATGAGGATATCGACGGTATCGCACACCGGAAGAAGCAGCACCGTTTCAGCTCCCAGCTGTGCGACGTGCTGGTCGACTCGGAGCACGAGATGTTCTACCTCGCCATCGAGAACAAATCAGTCAAGGAGTCCTCGACCAACAAACTGTACTTCTCGCAGCATTTCTCCATGAGCGACGGCGGCCACCAAATTGACCGCATCAGCGACTTCCTCGACCGCTCCGGTCGCAAAGGACTTCTCGCGGTGGAGATCAAGAAAGGCCGTGGAAGGCCGAGGGAGGCGTACATCGTGCCGTGGGAGATAGTGAGACAGCGTTTCGAGGAGGACGAGACCGGGCTGCATCTAGACGAGATACGGGAGCATCCCGAGATACTGAGGGACAGCGAGAGCTACTCGATAGCCGAGCTCTGCCTCAACCTGGATATATAGTCGTTTTTTTAACCGGCGCGGACGAATTCCCAGTTATGGACAGCTACCTCCTGTCGGAGGAAGAGGTCAAGAACCTCGCGGTCGCCGTTCTCGTCGTCGCCGCGGGACTTGCGGCCTTCAGCCAGACCCGGGACGTGGTCCCGGCACTGGCCTGGCTCGGCGTGTCGGCAGCCGTCATACTGACGCGGGAGTTCGGGCAGAGGACAGTAGCAGAGTGGATAGACGCGTACATCGACGTGGAGCTCTCCATGGAGGGAGCATCCATCACGGTCCTGGCCGCCATGACCGCCTACCTCACCAGCACTCCTATCGTGGCGCTTTTGCCTCTTACATCCAGCTTCTCCGGGAAGAGCTACGAGCACTGGGGCAAAACAATAGACGCTATCTGGATGAAACGGCAGTTCTGGATAGTCCTCGGGGGCATAATCGCGCTGTTCGCGGGCTGGCTGGCCACGTGGCAGCTCGGCTTCGACAGGCTTGCAACAGGATACATCCTTTTCACCCTGTTCCAGCTGCTTCCATTCGACTACGAGGACATACCCACAGGAGCACTTGACGGCGCCTACATCCTTAGATGGGGCGGTTTCACCTGGCTCTTATTGATGGGTCTTTCAATCATCGGCGCCGTGCTCACCGTCTGAGATTTTATATTCGCGGCAGGCAAACCTTCCGTATGCCCAAGATATCCGTCGGCCGCGACGAAGAGGACAGGGAGGAGCACGGCCTGAAAGGCACCGGCGTGATCGGCAAGCATCTCGTCGGGGAGAACGAGGAGGCACACAAGGCCAACCCTATCTACTTCGACCTCGCACGGCCACACGTCATGGGCATCTTCGGGAAACGTGGCACCGGTAAATCGTACTCGATGGGTGTCATCGCGGAGGAGCTCCAGAACGCGGATATCGCGGACAATCTTTCGACCATCATCGTCGACCCGATGGGTATCTACTGGTCGATGAAGAGACCTAACGACAGGCAGGCGACGGAGCTCGAGAACTGGGACCAGAAGCCGGAAGCATTTGAGGCAGAGGTCTTCATCCCGGAGGGCAAGACTCAGCACTTCGAGGAGAGGGAGATGCCGTATGACGACACGTTCACGCTGAACCCGGCGGAGCTGTCGGCCCAGGAATGGGCGATGGCGTTCGGCATCGAGATGAACTCGGAGGCGGGTATCCTGCTTGAGCGGATGCTGACAAAGCTGGAGGAGGAGATGGATGATTACAGTATCGACGACATGATGAGGCTTATCGACAGGTTCGACTTCCCGGAGGAGGTCAAGAGACGGCTGGAGAACCGTTTCATGAGCGCGAAGGACTGGGGTATATTCGGCGAGGAATCTTCGCTTGACAAGCTGACGCAGCGCGGCGGCCTCTCCGTTCTGGACGTCTCGGTTTTCGGCGAGATGGGCTCTGGCTGGTCGGTAAGAGCGCTCGTGGTAGGGTTATTGGCGAAAAAGATACTCAGGGAACGCATGACGGCGAGAAGAATAGAGGAGATCGATGAGATGGAGGGCATCGCGGAGAACGAGATGCCTATCGTATGGATGCTGATAGACGAGGCCCACGAGTTCTTACCTGCGGAGGGCGAGACCGCGGCGTCGCACCCGTTGATGCGGTGGGTGAAAATCGGTCGTGAACCCGGCGTTTGCCTGGGGCTGGCGACGCAGCAGCCCGCGAAACTGCACCCGGACGCGCTTTCGCAGTGCGATCTCATCCTTTCCCATCGGCTGACCGCGAGCCAGGACATCGACGCGCTCGGCAACATCATGCACACCTACATGCGGCACGATATAGACCACTACATCGACGCGCTGCCGGACCGCGTGGGAACCGGCCTGATACTGGACGATAACTCGGAACGCATCTACCCGCTGCAGATACGGCCCAGAAAATCCTGGCACGCCGGAGGAACACCGGACGCTTTCGAAGACTGATGCATACAGGAGCCAGCCTGCAGGAGCGCGTACTCGAGCTCGTGTTCGCGCCGTTGGAGAACCCGGGACTGTTACCGGAGCTGCTTCCGCTGATACTCGGTGCTTTCGTGATAGAGCTCTACTTCGGGAAGCATGTGAACGAGTCGCTCGGATGGAACACGTCCGTCGGCAACGCGGTCCTCTGGGTCGCGACAGGTCTCAACCTTCTGCTGGCCGGCGCCATCGACACCGCCACGGAACGATACGCCGCATACTTCCTCGTCACCGCGGGAGCCTTCGTCGGCTACATGGACTTCTACCATAAATGGTCTCCCGGGATCGCGTTCAGGGCCTCCAGCGCCGACATAGTCTATCCGCTGGCGTACGTCACCGTGGTCGTGGTCCAGACCGGTCTCCCGGTGGATGCCACGATGATGAAGGCCTCAGGAGCGTTTATACTGGGAAGCCTGGTGTTCTTCCGGGCTCTCAGGATGATAGAGGTACCTGCCCGGCCAGGGATCCAGGTACGATGATACCGGTTTATCAAATTTCACGGGCAAATACCAGACGTGAGCCAGCTTCTGAAAACCGGTGAACTTGAGTCGAGGACCTACCAGGAGGTCATAGCCGCCTCCGCCCGCGACTCGAACACCCTCGTCGTACTTCCCACCGGCCTAGGAAAGACCGTCATCGCGGCGATGGTCGCCTCCCAGAAACTCGACTCGGGCAAGGTTCTTTTCCTCGCGCCGACACGGCCGCTGGTGGAGCAGCACCTCGAGACCTTCGACGACCTGCTCGAGGTGGACCGCGACGAGATGGTGGTGATGACCGGTGACACGCGGCCTGATAAACGGTACGAGCTGTGGAAGCAGAAAAAGGCGTTCTTCGCGACTCCGCAGGTGGTTGAGAACGACCTGATAGCAGACGAGATACCGCGGGAAGAGTTCGAGCTGGTGATATTCGACGAGGCCCACCGCGCCACAGGAGAGTACAGCTACGTCTTCATATCGGAAAAGTTCGCGGCGCACAAGCTCGCGCTGACCGCTTCACCGGGCGGCGACAAAGAGAAGATAATGAGGGTGGCGGACAACCTGGACATCGAGAACTTCGAGGTCCGCACCGAGGACGACCCGGACGTGGAGCCCTACATGGAGGAGAAGAACGTCAACTGGACCCGGGTATCGCTCGACAACCGGTTCGAGGAGGCCAAGAACGGCATGGAGAAAGCCAAGAGGACGCAGCTCGAGAAACTGAAATCTATGGGTATCATCGACTCCGCCAGCAGTGTGTACAAGAAGGACCTGCTGAAACTGAGAGGCGAGCTGAGCTCCCGGCTATCGACGGAGGACGACCCGAAGCTTTACTCCGCGGTCTCACGGGTCGCCACCGCGCTGAAGATATCTCAGGCCATAGAGCTGCTGGAGACACAGGGAGTCTCACAGGCGTACAACTACATCGACGGCCTGAAACGCGACGATTCAAAAGCCGCGTCACGGGCGCTGAACGACGAGGATTTCCAGGGCGCAAAATCGATGGTGGAGTACCTCAAGAAGAGGGGTGAGGAGCACCCCAAGCTCGACAGACTGCGGGAGATACTGGAGGAGAAAGACAGCGATGAGAAGGCGATGGTGTTCACCGAGTACCGGAGCTCGGCGGAGAAGATCGCCGAGGAGCTGAACTCCTCAGGGCATAACGCGGTGATGTTCGTCGGCCAGCAGGGCGATAATGGGATGACGCAGAACAAGCAGCTGGAGGTGCTGGAGGCGTTCGACTCCGGGAAGTTTGACGTCCTGGTCTCCACGTCGATAGGCGAGGAGGGACTCGACATACCGGCGGTCGACTACGTCATATTCTACGAGCCAGTGGCCTCGGGCATCCGCGACATCCAGCGCTCCGGGAGGACAGGCCGGCAGCAGGAGGGAGAGGTTTATGTCTTGATAGCCGAAAACACACGTGACGAGGGCAACTACTGGAGCTCCCACCACAAGAAGAAACGGATGAACGAGGTGCTTGAAGAGTTGAAAGACGCGGGTAGAGAGATGGAAGAGGAAAAGCAGAGAACGCTGGACGGCTTCGGGGACGAAGACTCCGGGCTGGTGATATACGCCGACGACCGGGAAAACAGCGTGGCGAAAAAGCTGTCGAAGATGGAGGTTACCGTCAGGAAGAAACGGCTGGACATCGGCGACTTCCTGGTATCCGACAGGACCGCGGTCGAGCGGAAGCGGGCGGACGACTTCGTGGACTCGATGCTGGACCAGCGGCTTTTCACGCAGCTGGAGGAGATGCAGCAGTTCGAGCGGCCCGTTCTCCTTATCGAGGGTGAGGACCTTTACAAGCACAGGGATGTACACCCGAACGCCATCCGCGGCGCTTTGTCGAGCATCAGTATAGAGTACCAGGTGCCGATACTGTGGAGCAGCGACGAGGACGAGACCGCGGAACTGCTGAAGTCGCTGGCGAAGCGCGAGCAGGAGGAGAACGAGAGGGAGCTCGCGATCAGGGGCGAGAAGACGCCAAAGGCCCGGAAGGAGATGAAGGAGTTCGTGGTCGCGGGGCTGCCCGACGTGAACACCAAGATAGCGGAGCGGCTGCTCGAGGAGTTCGGCAGCATCGAAAAAGTATTTACCGCTTCGAAGACAGAACTGATGAACGTGAAGGGGATAGGAGACAAGACCGCAGGCAAAATCCGTGACCTTATCGCGGAAGACTACGATGCCTGAACCGCTGTTCGTCGGTATCGACCCCGGCAATACTTCCGCGGTCGCCGCAGTAAACCTCGACGGCGAGCTGGAGCTTCTAGAAAGCGACAGGGAGCTGCCAAGACACGAGATAATACGGATGATAATCGACACCGGAAAACCTGTGGTGGTCGCCTGCGACACCGGCAAGATGCCCTCGACAGTCGAGAAAATCGCGAGCTCGCTGGGCGCGTACAGGTTCGAGCCAGAGGAAGACCTTTCGAGACAGCGGAAGGAGGAACTTGGAAGAGGCGATAACTCTCACGAGAAGGATGCGGCGGCATCGGCCTTTCACGCCTACAAGAGCATGCACAGGAAGGTGAGGAAGATAAAAGAGTTCCAGGAGGTAAGCGGGGAAGACCTCGCGGAGGTAGCGGACAGCTACTTCTCGCACGATCTCTCAAGCATCAAACGCAAGGCCTCTTCATGATCATGGAGAAACTCGACACCGGGGAGCTGGACCGCAGGCAGCGGAAACTCCTATACACATCTATGTTCCTCGGCAAGCTTCTCCTCGCGGGCGCCATCTTCCAGCTGGTTCTTTTTCTCTACCCGTCCACCTACGGGATACAGGCCTGGTTCGCCGGCATCGTCTCCCAGGTTCTGGGACTCCTTGGCATCCAGGCCACTCACACCGGATACTTCATATTCCTGGACTCGGGCACATACCAGATAACCCAGGACTGCCTCGGCTGGAAGTCCATGGCTGCCTTCACCGGGCTGATGTACGCCTCCGGGCCGGTGAGAAAGCACTGGAGATACCTGTTCGCGGGTATCGGGGTTCTTGCAGCCGCCAACCTGGTCCGGGTCGTATCCACCGTCTACCTCAGCCACCAGGGCATAATCTCCTTCGACATAATCCACGGAACGCTGTGGAAGTGGGGTCTCACAGCCGTGGTGTTCGTGCTTTGGCTGTACTGGCTGAGAGCGCAGGAACAGGAAACACTTTTAATGCAGCGTCAGTAAGCATCGTACATATATGAAAAGAAAAGGTATCTCGCCGCTCATCGCCGCAGTACTTTTAATCGCGTTCACGATGGCGGTAGCATCCCTGTTCGCCCAGTGGGCACCACAGCTGATGCAGAACGCACAGCAGGATACCTCGAATACATCACAGGAACTCCAGAGATGCACTGGGCTCAATATACAGGTAGCCCAGGCCGACCTTTCGAGCACACCAGCCAGCATCACCATCCAGCAGACCACCGGTGATCAAGGCATAGGGGACCTCAAAGTCACCTGGTTCTACAGCAATGGCCCAGTACAGAACGATACCTCTATCGACAGTCCCCGGGGAACCGCAGTAATCTACGGAGATGGTTCCGGAGGGAGCATCGACGAGGTAAGAGTCAGCCCGACGAACTGTCAGGGCGCATCTACGATTTCTTACACACCGTGAATCTCGGGAACCTTTAAATAACAGCACGGGGAACTGTTGCCTATGAGAAGAAAGGGTATATCTCCTCTGATTGCCGCTGTATTGCTGATTGCTTTCACGATGGCAGTAGCATCCCTATTCGCACAATGGGCACCACAGCTGATACAGAACGCCCAACAAGACACGACCAACACATCAGAAGAGCTATCAAGATGTACAGGGGTAATCATTGAGATAACAAGTGGTGACGCGAACAGCGCCACGATTCAACAGACCAGCGGCAGTGAGCCGGTAGGCAACGTATCTGTGACCTGGTTCTACGACGACGGAACCAGTCCCGCTCAGGATTATGTAGATATCACTGGGAACAGGGGAGCGGTCCAGACGCCAAACAACGGGAATTCTGGCGCCTCACTTGAAGAAATCCGTGCCTCACCAGTGAACTGCCAGGGCGCTTCAGACGCGACCTACACACCGTAAATTTTTCTCATCCTTTTTCTTTTCTTAACCAGACTAAATACCGGCTGAATACAGATAACCTCTTCTTTTTTATTCCGGCCTTGCGAAATCTTCAGTATGCCCGAAGATGACACCGGTGAAATAAGCAAGGCGAAGCTCGAAGAGGAGCTTCAGGGCATAGAGGACCGCATCCGCGAGATGGAGAGCCGTATCCAAGACCTGGAGGACAAGGATATGATGGCCCAGCTCGAGTCGATGTCACTCGAGGACGAGGTCAAGGAAGTCGAAGAGATGCTCAACCACATGGACAAGGAGGAGCTAGAGAAACGGCTCAACATGGTGGAGCAAATCAAGCAGGAGTACAAGGAGGGCAAGGTCCACGAGAAGATGGAGTACCTGTACCGGCAGATAAAGGACGTCCGCGAGAACATGGACCTTGACTCCACCGAGCGCGACCAGCAGCTGGAGAAACGCATCCAGAGCGTAGAGGAACAGCTGGAGAACATGGATAATTCCTCCCCACAGGCTCCAGAACAGGGAACCGGAGGGGAGATGAGTGACAAGTACCGGAAGGCTGTCAGGTCGAACTACAACCAGCTGAAAAAGGTTACAGCAGAGGTCAAGAAGCTCCGGAAGGAGATGAAACAGATTGAGACGGGCAAAAATGATACCGGCGTAGAAAGCGAGGCCCTTGAAGAGCTCGACGAGAAACTGGAAGAGATAGAAGAGTTCGAGAAGAAGCTTGACAAGGTCAAGGGATTCGAGGAAAGACTCGAGGACCGCGTTATCGACCTGGAATCCAAGGTCTCACGGATAGAAGACTCACCGGATACCGTGGAGAGGCGGCCGCTACCGGAAAAGCCGGACGACCCGGTGGAACCCGGCAGGGAACCGGAAAATATAGATGCCATCAGGTTCGACCTGAACGCCATCAAGTCACGGCTGTCCTCCATAGAGAAGGACGGCCTGTCGCAGAAGCTGGACCAGACACAGGTCAAGGAACTGCGCAGGCGTATCAAGAAGCTGGAGCGGGAGATGGACCGGAAGGACCATGAGGCGCTCGAGCAGCTGAGAAACGACGTAGAGGAAAAGATAGACGAACTGGAGGAAGATACTGTCGAAGAGGAAGAGCTCGACGAAGAGCTGGAAGAGATGCGCGGGGATATCGAGGACAGGCTCCGGCAGCTGAGCTCGGAGGTCGACCGCGCTGTACGCGAGGGAGAAAAGCGTATAAGCAACCTTGAGGACACTGTAGAGGCCGAGGTGCTGGAAAAGATACAGGGAAGCCACGAAGACTTCTCCGAGCGTATCGACCGAGTCGTGGAGCTCGTAAACGACAACCAAGAATACGTCGAGAAGCTGGAGCAGGAGCTCGAGACCGTTGACGCGCAGCTGGAGAAGAACTCGCAGGAGGTCGAGCAGAAGCTGGATGAGATAGAGCAGAAGGCGAGGCAGGGACAGAGGAACGTCCAGTCGAAGGTAAGCGAGATAGCGCAGAGCGTCAACCGGAACGAGAACCGGCTGCAGGCCGAAGTAGAGCGGCTGGAACAGAAGCTGGAGGACATGGAGCAGCTCGTCGATACAAGGATAGAGAACGTGGCCGAGAAGGTCGAGAAGCAGGAGGAACGGGCAGAGCGGCAGCAGGAGCTTCCGCAGCCCGTGGCAACAGGCGGAAGCCAGGACCAGGGCGGACAGGACCTTTCCACTATAGAGAGGAAGATAGACAACCTCGCCGAACACGTGATATCTAACCAGGAAAAGATACACGAGCTGGAGCAGCAGCTCCGGGCCCAGAACCTTTCAGGCAAGCCGGAGAAATCAGGCTCCGACGATATAACGATAATCAGCTAGAACAGGGCGAGGAGTAGCAGTACGCCGCCACCGAAAACATCTGTGACGAACAGCGCGGCAGGGAAAACAGGGACGAAACGCGCACCGGTCTTTACACCAACCTTTTCGACACCTTCATCCTGCAGTTTCTCTATCTCCTCCTCCCTTACCCCGACTACCTCTGGATAACCCATCCTCTCCTCCATCCTCTCCATGTAGGCACCGGCCCGGGCGAAACCTGTTCTCCGCGCACCGGAGCCGAGCCTTCCAAGGAACCTCCCGAGCAGGTTCTCCTCCCGGGCGACACTGATATCGACCCCTTCAAGATCTATGACAGCACCCGGCTCTAACTCCTGCACCGGTTTCTCGACCGACATGGCATCTTCCTGCAGCACCAGGAAGAACCTGTAAATGAAGACCAGAAAAACCATGGCGCCGAAGTAGACGAACCCGCTCATCCCCATGACCTGGAGGAAAGCGGAGGCCGCACCTGCCGCCAGCAGCTCCAGGGCTATACGCCTCTCCTGCTCCTGTATCCTTTCAACCGTACCCGCTACGACTCCGCCCGCCTGGAAAGCCTTGTAGGCCGCGAACAGCAGCGAGTAAACGAAGCCGAGCAGCATAATGTTGACGAAAAGGTTCAGGCCGTGGACGTACCCCGGCCCTCCTGTGGAATAAGGTGCCGCGAACCCGAGCACCGACATGGCAAACGCGTCAGCACCTCCCCACATACCGAGGAGGTACGCGCCCCAGCCGTAGAGAGAGAAAACTGTACCTGCGCCTATACTCCAGAGAAGCGGGTCGATGGACCCAGTTGTGTACGCCTGCGCGGCGTGAAGCGATACGCCTCCTATCACTCCCGCGACCCCGAAGATATCCGGCACATCCGTGGTCTTGAGGTCGGAGATGGCGGCGACGAAAAGCGTGGAGAACGCCAGTATATGGGAGAAAATCACGAACATAACAGTCTTTAAAACCGGATGGAGTTAAAACTATACTGTTCTGATGGCCGAGGACGACGACTGGGAAGACCTTGTTATAGAGACCGGGGTGGACACGCTCCTCAACTACCTTGCAGAGAACCAGAAAGCCACCGTGTCGAAGATATCGGAAGACCTCGGTGTCTCTGAGGACCGTATAAAGGAGTGGGCCAAGGCCCTCGATGAAAGCGATTTCGTCGAGAAGGAGTACTCGGCGAGACAGGGCATGATACTTGAATACACGAAGCAGAACAAGGAGGCGGCCGAGGAAAAACTCGATGAGATAAGAGAAAAAGTAGAGCAGAAGACGGCAGAAGTAGAGGGGGAGCTCGAACAAAAAGGCAGCGAGATACAGGAGGCCCGGGAAAATCTCAAGGAGATGGCGGAAGAGCTTGAGGACAACCGGGAGAAAGAGGAAGATGTCAAGGAGAAGCTCGAAAAACTGGAAGACCTGGAAGAGGAGCTCGAGAACGAGCTGTCGCAGCAGGCCGAGAAAGAGGAGAAACTGCGTTCCCGTTCGGTTAACCTGTTATCCAAGATTGATTCCGCGCTCGAAAGGATAGAGGAGGCGGAGGAAAAAGCGGAAGAGTTCGAGCAGGAGAAAGACGAGGTACGGAAAAAGATCAAGGCGATGAAGAAGCTGGAGAAGCATGCAGAGACGGCTGAAGAGTTCGAGGAACAGCTGAAAGACCTCGAAGAGGAGGAAGAGGAAGCCAGGGGTATCTTCGCGTCGTTCAAATCCAGGCTAAAGGGTCTCGTCGGCAAGAGCCGGTACAGGCGGGCGCTTGAGGGAACTGTAGAGGAGGCGAAAGAGGACATAGCGGACATGGATTCCCCTGACTACGAAAGGGTAATAGAACTCGAAGAACAGGGTAAGAACCGTGAAACGCTGCTGAGATGGCTGGAGGACAGGAAAGATGAGTGATGGAAGCGACAGGCCTCGGGTGAACCAGCAGGAGACAGAGGAAGGGCGAGAGCCGGACGACGATAAAGGTATAGAAGCAGTCGAAAGGTCTGGTGAAGACGAGACAGAATCCGAGCTCGAGGACGAGTACGAGGTGGAGGCCGACGGTGTACCGGCGAGAGTAAAGATACTTGACGAGGAAGAAGAGTACGTCCTGACGTACCAGGTGCAGAGGCCGGAGATACGGACTGCGACGGAGGCCGTCCTCAGCGACCTCAAGGAGCAGGTTGTCCGAGAGGTAAATCTCTCGACGGAGGAGTTCGTCAATGCGAAGGAGCTGGAGAACGTCAAGCAGAAGTTCAGGGACCAGGCCATGGCGCAGCTCGAAGAGGAGCTTCCCGCCACAGAGGAACGCGTGAAACAGATACTGATAGGCAATCTTATCCACGAGATGCTGGGGCTCGGCGATATCGAGTTACTGCTGAACGACCAGCACCTCGAGGAGATAGTCATCAACTCCTCCCAGGAACCGGCCTGGGTGTACCACAAGGAGCTCGGCTGGATGAAGACGGATATCGAGTTCGACGACGAGGACCAGGTCTACAACTACGCCTCCGAGATCGGCCGCCGGGTAGGGAAGAACATATCCTCCCTGCATCCGCTGCTCGACGCGCACCTGCCCTCGGGAGACAGGACGAACGCGACGCTGTACCCCATCTCGACGCAGGGCAACACTATAACCATACGTAAGTTCGCGCGGGATCCCTGGACGATAACCGACTTCATACAGAACGGGACCATCACCAGGGAGGTCGCGGCCTTCCTGTGGCTGTGCCTCCAGTACGAGCTCAACGTCATAGTCTCGGGAGGTACCGGCGCCGGAAAGACCTCGCTGTTGAACGTGCTTATGCCGTTCATACCTCCGAACCAGCGCGTGCTGTCCATCGAGGACACGCGTGAGGTCTCGCTGCCGAACTTCCTGCACTGGGTGCCGCTGACCACGCGGGAGCCGAACCCGGAAGGAAAAGGCGGTGTTTCGATGCTTGACCTGCTTGTCAACGCGCTCCGTATGCGTCCCGACCGCATCCTTGTAGGAGAGATAAGGAAGAAGCAGCAGGCCGAGGTACTGTTCGAGGCGATGCACACCGGCCACTCCGTCTACTCCACTCTCCACGCCGACACCGCGGAGCAGACCGTGCGGAGGCTGGTGAACCCGCCCATCGACGTACCGAAGACCATGGTCGACGCGGTCGATGTCAACGTGGTCATGTTCCGCGACAGGAGGAGGAACTTCCGCCGCGTGATGGAAGTAGCGGAGATAGGTGAGAACGAGGAAGACGAGGTCCATGCCAACGTCATCTACGAGTGGCAGTCGAAGGAGGACGAGGTCGAGAAGAAGCAGGAATCACAGCAGATATACAGTACATTGAACCTCCACACCGGTATGAGCCGCGAAGAGATAGACAAGAACCTCGAGGAAAAGAAAACTGTACTGGAGTGGATGGAAGACAAGGAGATTAACGAGGTCGACACCGTCGGCAAGGTCATAGCAGAGTACTACTCCGATCCGGAAGAGATAGTAACGCTCGCAGAGGAGGGCTCTGACCCCGCACCCGTCATCGAGGACTAGTCGCTGTCGACGAACCTTGGCACGCACATCTCTGCCTCGTAGCTCTGCCAGAGCGAGCCGAACAGGAACAGCGCGATATACGAGATGAAAAGATCCTGCAGGAGAGCCGATGACACGACGAAACCGTTCCCCCAGAACATCGCCTCTATCCGGGCCAGGGAAAGGACTGCCACACCGCCGGAGCTGAGCGCGAGGAAGTAATAAATCGGCACAAACTGGGACTCGCTGCATTCCCTTATGGCGATGTATATCAGCCCGAGGGAGGATATGGACAGTATAAGGGCCACGAACTCCAGGAAAAGGTTGAAACCGTTCATGTTCCAGTGTTCCCGGCGCTGGTATAAAAAACGATTTGCCGGGCTACTTTTTATTCGAGCCTCCAGAAAAAACTCTTAAGATGGATCTCCGTGTCTCGGACAGATACATACAGCCCCTGCTCCCGGCCGCACAGAGGCTGAAGAAACTGGTCCCCAACGTGCAGCGAGACCTGACGAGAGCCCGTATAGACACCGATCCAGATATATTCCTCGCGTCGGCTCTTTTCCGCGGCCTTCAGATAGGAGGCACCATAACGCTGGCGCTGCTCGCCTTCGGTTTCTCGACGGGGCAGAGACAGATAATGATAGGTTCCCTTATAGGAGCGCCGCTGCTGTCCTTCTTCGGATTCCTCTCGTTCGCGAACTACCCGAAGGTAAAAGCCAAGAAGCGGTCACGGAAACTGGAGCGGGACCTGCCGTACGCACTGCGACACATGCTTATCGAGGTCCGTTCTGGCATCTCGCTGTACGAGGCCATGGTATCGGTCAGCGAGGACTACGGGGAGGCCTCCAGGGAGTTCAACCGGATAGTGAAGGATATCAACGGCGGGAAGCCGCAGGTAGAAGCGCTGGAGGACTCCATCGTGAGGAATCCGAGTACGCAGTACCGGAGAGCGATGTGGCAGATGATAAACGCGCTGAAGTCCGGGACCGACATCTCTCACACGCTGGACTCGCTTGTCGAGGCGATGGTCAAGCAGCAGAAGCTGGAGGTCAAGCGGTACGGCAAGGAGCTCAACCCGTACGTGCTCGTCTACCTTATGATAGCGGTCATAGTGCCTTCGCTCGGCGTAACTTTCATGATCGTGCTCTCCACGTTCACCGGTGTGAGCCTTGGCAAATTCACGTTCTACCAGATAATCGTGGGCCTGATACTTTTCCAGCTGTTCTTCCTGAACTTCGTGAAGTCCAAGAGACCGGAGGTGAAGACCTGATGAAGACACCTGTAAGCGAGAGAGGGATTTACGAAAAACTGCCGGAGGCATACCGCGACCGCGTAGAAAGAGAGGCACGTTACGCCTCGATGGACAACCACGAGAGCATAGTGCTTCATGGCATGGTCGCCGTGGCCGCCGCGATCCTGATAGGCTCCATGCTGCTGCCTTACAGCCTTGCGTGGAAAGTGGCGCTGCTGGGTCTGGGCCTGGTCACGGTACCGCCGCTCGTTCCCTACGTCATAGTCTCGATAGCAGCGGAGAGGAGACGGAAGGAGATGGAGAACGTCCTCCCGGACGCTTTACTTCTAATAAGCGCGAACATGAAATCCGGTCTCAACATCGAGAAGGCGTTCCTCCTGAGCGCGAGAGATGAGTTCGGGCCGCTTGCGGAAGAGCTTAGGACGACGGCGATGCAGATGTTCGGAGGCAAACCGGTCGAGGAGGCGCTGGACGACCTGGAGTACAGGGTCAAGTCAGGCCTGTTCAAGGAGACCATAAAGCTGCTGATAGACGGGCTCGAGGCGGGTGGGAACTCGGCCGAACTCCTCGAATCCAGCGCAGACGACATCAGGAACTCCATGGAGCTGAGAGAAGAGATCAACTCCAACATCCGTATGTACGTCATATTCATAGTGATGGCCGCGGTCATAGGTGCCCCACTGCTTTTCTCCATATCAGTCTACATGTCCCAGACGACAGCGGAGATGTGGGCAGGCACGAACATCGGCGACCTGCAGACAGGAGGCCAGCTGGGCCTGACCTTCCAGAAACCACAGGTCAACACGGCGTTCTTCGAGCAGTTCTCCGTCATGGCGATAATCGTCATCAACTTCTTTTCGGCGCTGATAATCTCGCAGATAAAGAACGCGAACGTCAAGGAAGGCGCGAAGTACATACCCCCGATGATAGCAGTGTCCCTGATCCTGTTCTTCATCATAAAGGGCGCGCTCGCATCCGTTATGGGCGGCTTCTCGTAGCAGAGGAATTGAGTCCCTCTTCCCGGCAAACAGTACAACCTTTTTTATAAAGGCCTCGCGTATTTAGGCATATGCTCGGGTGTAAAACCTGATGAAATCAACCAGTTTCCACAGACGCAAGGGACAGTCAGCGATCGAGTACCTGATGACCTACGGATGGATGCTTCTCGTAGTAGCCATCGTAGGCGGAGCGATTTTCGCAACCGTGAGGGGACAGTGCTCCAAGCAGAACGGTCTAGCCTCCACTCCGGTTGCCATCGCAGAGTTCGGTGCAACGGATACCGGGCTCAACCTGCAGATCAAGAACAACAAGCGAGAGCAGGTCACGCTCAACGCTGTGAACATCACCAGTGATGGGACATCAATCGCTAGCCAGACAGGCATAGGAACCACTCTACGGGCGGGAGATACGACTTCAGTCTCGTTCCCAGCCATCACCAGTTCGGACGCATGCACCAGCTACGATGTAGAAATCGAGTACACGGCAGGTGTAGCCCAGCAGGTATCTGGCACCATCAAGGACAAGATGTCCAGCTAGTCCCTTCAAACCCACTTTTTTTCTTATTTTTAATGCGCCAGCGGCTCCAGGCCCCACAGGTCCACGTGGTAATCGTCCAGCCGGAACCATGGATACTCTCCGCTCACTCCACTTACCTCATTCAATCCGCCGTATCCGGTACCGTTGAAGTAGACATAACCGACCGCGGATCCTGTCCGCTGGAGCGAGGGTGGTAGTCGCGGCAATTCAAGGAGAGTCGCGATCCCGGTTTCACCCGGCTCGTTTACCAGTTCGTTCTCAAACCGGTCCATGACATCTGGCCCTCTCACCGTTTCGACGTAGCAGCCGTCCTGGAACATGCTCCTGAAGCCGGTTCTCCAGACCTCACCGGAGTGAAGTACGAGCGACATGTTCTGCTTCACACCGGCGATGGACCCGGTATCGAACACCCGTGGAACGGTGTACCCGGTGGTAGAGTTCGGTTGAGCCGAGACAGCACCCGCAAAGGTGTTCACATCAGAGACCGCGTAGCTATCTATATCATCCGCAACCAGCACCTTTTCGCCACTGTTGCTCACTGAAGAGGCGTCAGCAGGATTGACTGCGGCAAGACCATGCGCAGTCCCTGTTCCTGTACCGGTGTAAAGCCTGTCGGCAGGATCATCGAACCTGCACCGGGTGTACTGGTTCGTGTACCGACCTACGGAGCGGAGAAGAAGCATCGTGTCTTCAAGTCCCGAGGCCGATACCTCCACGTGAGAGGTCCTGGAACGGTTAAGCCGGACTAGCGTGGCAGGGTCATAGAGCGATGCCCTGACCGAGTAGGAAGATGCCACGTCGAGGCCTGACGGATTGAAGGAGTAATCCCTTATATCTATCTTGACTCTGTATCCCGAGTTCTGCGCTATCCGGCCTACCCTCCTGGTCCAGACCGAAAGCGAGGCATCGCCTGTAGCGTTCAGTTCCTGCCCGGATATCGTTCCATTCACCATGGCGGATGTGAGATTCTCACCCGGGTCAACCAGCGGCTCACCGTTCTCGATAACGTAGTTGGTTGCTCCTGTAAGAGCCCGGCGGGTGGCTATGGATAACGAGCGGTCCATGTCAGCCAGCACTGATTCAAGGAAGAAAGACGCCTCGGAGATACGCGCTGCATCACCTGAACTTGTGCCCAGATCCTCGGCTGACGGTGCCAGGACAAGCATCAGGATAAGACTTGAGGCCATCAACGCGAAACTGGTGTATACCATACCCTTCCGCCCTGTTCCAGTACAATCCGCGGGGATGCTCTCGGTCTTCGAACTACTCACGCCATATCACCAGCTTGATAGACGCAGGACCCCAGAGATACGGCTGGTCTCCTGTAGATAAGGTATCCTGGGAGATACCTGTCGCATCCACGAAAGGTCCCAGGGCATCCTTCAGCCGCTCTCTAGCGTCCTCGACAGCGGCTGTACGGTTTTCGAACAGCGGGCCGTAGCCGACCTGCGAAGGAGCCCAGACCGTCCACTGGAACGTCGATTCAGGATAGAACTTTATGATATCCGGCCCTGAATCCGATAAGCGCACGCGGTTCAGGCTTCGCCTGCTGTAGTAGTCATCCGGTACAGTTATGCGGGTCGGCGACGCCCTGACACCCGGTGACTGGAAGATCCTGGTGTAACCTGTGCCATTGTCAACCTCCAGGTGCACCGTGTTGCTGTACTTCTGAGCGATGTAAACCTCAGAACCTGAGAGCTCACCGTGATTAAAGCTTTTCTCATACACCTTGGGTTCCTCCACTCCACCACCCATCTTCTCCGAGGCAGTCACCTTTATCTGTCCGAACTTGAGGTTATCCCCTGAAACGTTGTACCAGACATCGATGTGCGATGACCTGCTGGTTTCAAAGTCGGAGTAGATGCCTACTTCATCGCTCCCCCAGAACGTGTTCCCGTAGTTCTCGATGTAGGTGGTAAAGACGTTGGTACCAGGGTCCACATTAGATTCATTCAGGATGTACTCCCTCTCGAACCTGCCCGACGCGCAGGTCTCGTCCAGAACCTCTCCGTTGAATATGGTTTTCACGTCCCAGTCGTAGTCAACCCACCAGCCGTTGTAGCCGCAGCTGGAGCTGCTGATACCGCGTGCGTCCAGATGGATAGACGCGTTTACGAGGTCAGCTCCTTTCGGGAGCTCAAAGCTCTCCACCTTGAAAATTCCTGCCTCGCCACCCGGTGTCGAAGCAGTGAGGTTCTCGAAGTAGATCCTCCTGTGCCGCCTTGTCCTCTTGACCGGCGCGAATCCATCCCTCCTGTACTTCACCCTGAGCATGGTGCCCGGCTGGAACTCGTTAGGCTGGCTCTGGCTTGCCTCTCCCTTCATACGCAGGTAGATGCTGTTCCTGCCCTCCTGCAGCTCACCGGTCACATCAACCTTTGCGTAAAGCGTATCACCGTTATCGTATATCTCCTCGATATCCGTCTTCTTCTGCACGCCGTTGATCGTGAACTGCTCCACTGACTGGCCGGAGTTGTACTCGACGTTGATGTAGAAAGTACCGCTCCATATCTTCTCGATGTCGGAGAGGTTGAACTCCTTCCTGACCTCGAACTTACCGTTCTTGTACGCGTTACCCATCGCCGGGAACGATACTATCCGGGTCCCATTCTTCGTGAAAGAGGTGGCTCGGGCACGGGCCTGGAAACCCTCGCTCGGCCTGTCGATCTTATGCCCTGAGACGAGCCGGGAGATGCTCGATACCGCGCTAGGTGTATCCGGCATATCACCTGTGCTGTAGATAATAGTCCTGTTCCCGTCTTCGTTTACCTGCAACCTGTACTCGTACCTTTCCGGAAGCCTGCGGTCGAAGTACCTCCGGGTCACCTCACGCGCATAGGTGAAGTTCCTGGCAGCCCACAGTAGCGATACACCGTCGAGCACCGTCCTGTCCAGGTCGTCCCTGTTCATAACTGTATCTGACACCAGGTCCTGCCTGAACGAGTTATTGAAGCTCATGAAGGTTTGCTCGGAGGCCAGTTTCATAGCGTCCTGGCCCAGGAGACTGGCTTCACGGTACTGTATGCTGTGCGCCTTGAACGCTCCCAGCGAACCATCAGACGCCTGCGCCACAACGAGCAGCGAGGCAGACATCACTGCCAGCGCCAGGAAAGCATCGAATGAGAAGTAGAACCCTTTTCTTGACCCGGAACCAGAAGCTATCTCCATACCACGTACCTCAGCTTCGCAGTTCTCATGTTTCCGGAAAGATTTACCATAACTGAGCGCGTGATGGGTACGACGGTCCGGCCACCAGAGTAGTTTTTGCCGAACTCGAGAGGCTTCCCATTGAGCCGCATAACACCCGTGGAGTTCCTGACACTCATGTAGAACTCGCGTGCAAGCAGTATCTCGCTCTGCTCCCGGTAGCTCAGATCCCTGAAGGCTTCAAGCTTCGACTCCTGGAGAACGTGGTCCGTCGACGCGAACCCTGGTATCCTGACATCCACGCCAGGTTTCTCCCATTTCTCCGGATATCCCGGCATTGAAACCAGGAAGGATGTTGTGTGGCGGGCCCTGAACCTCATCGCCTCCGCACCATCGAAAGATGACTGGCTATCAAGCACGGCGCTCCAGGTTGAAAGAAACATCATCAGCAGGAAAGTGAAAACCACTATACTTGCGAAGTAGTCAGGCATAAACGTCTGGCCGGTGCTCAGGCGCTCATCCAGCTTACTCGGCAACGAAGGTCACCTCGCTGTCCTGGTTCACCACCCTGAACACGTTCCCGGACCGTGTGGTGATGTTTATCTCCTCGCTCTCGTAGCGTGAAGGCTGGAGAACAGTCTGGTTGGCCCAGCTAACCCGGGAAGTACCATTGAACAGTTCCACTGTGTAGCTGCTGCCTCCAATCCTGGACGGGACCGGGAATACTCTCGAGTAACCGTCACCGTGGATAAGTGCAAGCTCGACCTGGAAAGATACCTGTTCAGCTATCCTCTGCGCCTTCTCGGTGTTCTGCTGCCTGAAGGCTTCGGTCTGCTTGGTAGACATAACACCGTAAAGAGCAGCCAGCAGAAGCGCCGACATCGAAACGAAAGCGAGGAACTCCAGTGAGCTCTGCCCCTGGGAACTCATCCAACCACCTCTATATACACCGCTCCGTTCTCAGCGTAAACAGTAAGGCGGTGTATTCCCGGCGTATCAGGAAGCGTCCCGGTTACATTCGTCTCAAACGACCTCGACATATCCGAGTTGCCGGCCGGGCCTCTCAGTATAAATACGACGGTATCGTTTTCTATCCTTGACGACACTACTGACCTCGGGATTTCAACGTGAAACGTCCTTCTCGCAGGTTCGCCAGCCGCACCCACCGTCTGGACAGACGTCTCGATCTTGCTCAGCGAGTCCCTCATCTCTATTATCTCCGAACCGGTCTTCAGATCCATGATGGAACTCTGGGCCCGCATTATGAACGGTGTGGAAAGCAGCAGCGCGATACCGAACACAGTCATGTACTCTATCGCCGCCTGTCCTCTTCTGTTTTTCACATTAAAGTTTACGGAGACGGGTTAAAATCATCTTGCCTCTGGGAACAAAGCTCTGCGGGCTTCCTGGAACAGCTTAACCCCGGGATGCGAAAGGTTCGTGCCAAAGCATCAGGCCGCATCAGCCGTTGTAGCAGAAAAAGTTATTCATCCTGATGGAGGCAAACCGGAGACCTATTCACTTCCACCTCACAACGCGCCTTTTAAATCCTCCCGGCGGGAAACCTGAGGTATGGAGAAGGTTCTCTGGTTCGACGAGATAGACTCGAGCGACACTGACCGTGTAGGTGGAAAAAGCGCCAACCTCGGCGAACTCAACAACGAGATAGACGTACCGGTTCTACCAGGTTTCGCGACCACGGCCAGCGCGTACGATCACTTCATAGAGGAGACAGACCTTAAGGACAAGATAGAAACCTTGCTGGACGGCCTTGATACTGAAGACGTGAAGGACCTGCAGAGGCGCGGCAAGCAGATCCGCTCCCATATACAGGAGGCCGACATGCCAGAGGACCTTCGAAACGCTTTCATGGATGCCTACGAGGAGCTCGGCGAGCAGATAGGCGTCGAGAACCCGGAGGTCGCTGTCCGCTCATCGGCGACCGCGGAGGACCTTCCCGGTGCATCGTTCGCCGGTCAACAAGATACTTACCTCAACGTCTCCGGCAAACAGGACCTGATAAAACGTATCAAGGATTGCTTCGCGTCGCTCTTCACCAACCGCGCCATCAGCTACCGGGAGGACAAGGGCTTCTCCCACTTCGACGTCAAGCTGAGCGCGGTCATCCAGAAGATGGGCCGCTCCGACACTGGTGCGGCAGGAGTCATGTTCACTATCGACCCGGACTCCGGTTTCGAGGAGGTCATAACAATCAACTCAGCGTACGGCCTCGGCGACCTAGTGGTCGCGGGGGAGGTCAACCCGGACGAGTTCACGGTATTCAAGAAGAACCTCGGCATAATAGAGAAGGAGCTCGGCGACAAGGAGGTAAAACTGGTGCGGGGTTCGGGCGATGAAGACAACGAGAAGGAGAAGGTACCGAAGGATGAACGGGAGAAGTTCTCAATCACCGACAACCAGGTGAAGGAACTCGCCCGCTACGGTGAACGTATCGAGGACCACTACGGCAAGCACATGGATATCGAGTGGGTGTATGACGGCCAGACACGGGAGCTTTACATCGTCCAGGCCCGCCCGGAAACTGTGCACGCGGAGGAGGAAGAGAACGTCATCAAGGACCACAGGATGAAAGAAGAATCCGAGGTCGTGCTTGAAGGAGGCGCCATCGGCTCGAAGATCGGTGCTGGCAAGGCCCACATACTGGAGTCCCCGAAGGAGATCGACCAGTTCGAGGAGGGAGAAGTCCTCGTAACGGACATGACCGACCCTGACTGGGAACCGATCATGAAGAAGGCGGGCGCGATAATAACCAACAAGGGCGGACGCACCTCTCACGCGGCCATCGTCTCCCGTGAACTCGGCGTACCGGCGGTCATCGGAACCGAAAATGCAACGTCACAGCTGGACGACCAGCAGGAGGTAACCGTGGACTGCAGCAGCTCGACTGGCAAGATATGGGACGGCGAGCTGGAGTTCGAGGTCGAGGAACATCACCTCGACGAGATACCGGAAACAGATACTGACGTACAGGTGAACATCGGGGAGCCGAGCGAGGTCTTCCACGTCGCACAGCTCCCTGTCGAGGGGGTCGGACTGGCCCGTGAAGAGTTCATAATCTCGTCTCACGTGGGCGAGCACCCGCTCAAGCTGATAGAAGATGACCGGGAAGAAGAGTACGTGGAAGCTTTGAGGAGCGGTATCGGGAAGATCGGTGCCGCGTTCTACCCCGACCAGGTCGTCGTCCGCCTATCGGACTTCAAGTCTGACGAGTACGCGGAGCTGAAGGGTGGCGAGGAGTACGAACCAGATGAAGCGAACCCTATGCTCGGGTTCCGCGGGGCCTCGCGTTACTACGACGAGCAGTTCTCGAGGGCTTTCGAACTGGAATGCCAGGCCTTGCGGCGGTGCATCGACGAGCTCGAGCTCGACAACCTTACGATAATGGTGCCGTTCTGCCGGACAGTCGAGGAGGGCAAGAACGTGCGTGCGAAGATGAAAGAGTACGGCCTCGACGAAGGAGACATCGATGTATACGTCATGGCCGAGATCCCCGCGAACATCATCCGTGCAGGCGAGTTCGCGGACGTGTTCGACGGTTTCTCTGTCGGCACGAACGACCTGACGCAGCTGACCCTCGGGGTCGACCGGAACAGCGACAAGCTGAAGGAGCTGTTCGACGAGCGTGACCCTGCGGTCAAGGAGTCGATAAGAAGACTCATCAGCCAGGCTCACGCCAAAGACGCACACGTCGGCATCTGCGGCGACGCACCGTCGACTCACGAGGGCTACGCTGACTTCCTCGTGGAGGCAGGTATCGACGCGATATCGGTCTCACCGGACGTCGCACTCGAGACGATAGTCAAGGTATCGGAGGCAGAGGATAACTCGGCTGAAGGCAGCATGGAGTTCGACCACGAGAGCATGATAGGAGGCCCCGCGGGCAAGATCTACAGCATCCTGGAGGAGCACGGCGTGGCGACCGCGGAGAAACTTCTGAAGCACACCGAGGACGCGATAGATGCGCAGACACTCCACCAGTCGCTCGGCTGGCTCGCAAGAGAGGGAAAGGTAAAGGTCGAAAACAAGGGCGGTGCGGTAAGCTACCGTCTCAAGTAGGACGGAAGTATGCTTGAGAGGATTTCAAGGCTGGACCGGAAGCAGAAAGTCATCGCCGGCACAGTAGCCTTTATCTATCTTCTTTCGTTACTCGTGACGTACCTCGAGATGCAGAACGTGCTGTAGCTACCGGGTTACCCGGATGACCTGCCGCTTCTGGAGGTCACCGTTGTGCTTCAGCCGCACATCATAGGAACCCGGCGAAAGCTCGCGGGTCCGTGCATCATAGATGACCATCCCCAGACACTCGTTCACGAAGGAACGCGGCTGCTCCATCTTCGATGACTTCACGTTCAGCACTATCTTGTCGCTGCTCTTGCTGTACCCGTGGCTCAGTTTTACGTCCGTGTTGTCGACCGGGAACATGCCCTCGAAAACCAGTCTCCGGTCCTCGAGCGTGAAATCAGCGGACTCGACACGGTCATACCTGCACTCTGTCTCCAGGTCCGTGAAGGTTATACCTGAACTGCTGCCCGGGAACGCCACAAGAGCAACTGCCACGACGATGAGTGCTACCGCCGCAGTCCAGAACCAGTTCATAATCACTCTCATGGAGTGAAAACTTTAAACCACCTTTGCTTAACAAATGTTCATCTCATCAGGTTTATTAACATCTGAGCGAAATTCTTGTCTGTTCATGACCGAAGGACGGGTTATAGGCATGATTTCTGGGAAAGGCGGGGTCGGCAAGACCAGCCTGACGGTCAACCTCGGGATCAGCCTGAAGCAACTCGGCAAGGAGGTAACGGTCGTTGACGCGGATTTCTCCGCATCCAATCTCGGGGTGCACCTGGGCCGGTACGACCATCCTGTGAAGATACAGGACGTGCTGCACGGCGACGATCACCCGTCTTCCGCGATATTCCGGCATCCGGCAGGCATCAAGGCCATAGTGGCGTCTAACGAGATAAGCCAGACAGAACCCGATACTGCGCAGATACAGCCGGTGCTGGAGCACGCCCGCGAGGTCTCGGACTACGTGATAGTTGACTGCCCGCCAGGCCTGAACTCGACGGTGGAGAACATCATGGAGGCGTGCGACGAACTGATTATCATCACCATGCCGACCCAGACCGCGGGCACCAACGCGGCGCAGATAATCCAGAAGGCGAAACAGCTCCGCGTGCCGGTCCTCGGAACAGTTATCAACATGTCCGAGGGCGACCCGGAGATGGAGCTTATCGACAGGGAGGTCGAGATGATGACCGAATCACACATAATGGCGACCATACCCTACGACGTGGAGATGAAGCGCAGCCTTTTCGAAGGAGCTCCTCTCGTCCAGCGCGAACCTCTATCGCCCGCGTCGCTCGAGATACAGAGGCTTGCCCACGACCTCGAGGGTGTACAATTCGAGGAGCCGAGCTTCCCCAAGCTGAAGCGCGGGTTCAAGAAGTTCAAGGAAAACATCACCCGCTGATAGAATGACCGGCTACTTCTCAAAGGTCAAACAGTTCGTCGACGAAGAGTTCAGGAAAGCCGGGAGACCCGACCACCTGGAGCATCTAGCCAGGACAGTGCACTGGATAAAACAGCTGGAACCGGACGCGACCGACGCATTGAAGATAGCGGGTTACGCCCACGACATGGAGCACGCGGAGAGATGGCAGCAAGAAGATAAAAGCGATAACGCAGACCGACACGAGAAAAAAAACTTTACCGATCCCGACAGGCTGGAGAGCCACCAGGAGAGAAGCGCCGAGATAGTCGCGAGTTTCCTCGAAGACTCGGGCGCACCCCGGGAACTGGTCGAAAAGGTCCGGGAACTCGTAAGGAAACACGAGGAGGGCGGAACCCCTGAACAGGACATCTTGAAGGACGCGGACAGCCTCAGCTTCTTCGAGTGCAACGTGGATATCTTCCTCGACGCCACGGGAAAGGTATTCCGGAAACAGGACGTACGGGAGAAGTACGACTGGATGTTCAAACGTATCTCGAGCGAAGAGGCGCGAGAGATAGCCGAGCCATGGTACCGGGAAGCGATAGAAAAACTTGAAGAACAGTAGTTAATGGGCCGTCTGCTTGTGTATCTTGACGCCAGCCTCGGTGTCGAACTCCTCACCGCAGATATCGCACTCGACTGAAACCTCCCCTCCACCGCTTGAGCTCTCACCGTTCTCGCCATCCTCTTCCTGCTCTTCATCTGCTTCCCCGGTAAGTGACTCCGCGAGCTTGTCAACCTTGCCTTTCCCGCTGGCTTCCCCACCGGTCTCTTCCCCGGCCGCCTGTTCATCCTCGTCTTCTTCCTCCTCTACTTCTCCTGTTTCGGTTTCCTCGCCGCCGGTTTCCACCGTCTTCGGCCCGTCGAGGGGGGCGGAGTCGCTGTCGTGGTGCGCCGGTGACACCCGTGGCGGCTGGACGCCGGGGCGTGACCCTCCGCCATTGCTACCTCTTACTACGTTCCTCCTGACTGTCCTGTCGTCATCGTCCTTGTTCTTGAGGGCGCCAGCCAGCACCATCAGGAAGATGAACATGAGGCCGAGAGCGATGTTGACCGTGCTCTGGGCGGCGAGAAACTGGCCCGTGGCCTTCGCGCCCGGGATCTCCGGAGTGGAGAAGCTCATACCGTTATCCGATCTGTTTTTCTGCTCGGAGGTCTTCTCACTCGTCGTGCTATCTTCACCGGTCTCGCTGCCGGTGCTTACCTTCGGGCCAAGGTTGAGGGTTGCCGCAGTTCCATGGCTGCCTGTGACCCGGAGATCGATGCTCGAAGAGAGCTCGGGGCAGCCGCTACCGGGACAGGTGTCCGGGAGGTCGAACACGACTTCCGCCTCCTTTGATTCACCGGGCGATAAACTCCCGAGGGTGGCGGTCGCGAGCGATACGTAGTCCTGATTGATGTTCCGGGTACCGGCCACGGAGAGCTGGATATCCTCGATATTGACCTGTCCGGTGTTCTCCACCACCACGGTCCTGCTGCTTTTCTTCCCGGGTTCAAGCGTCCAGCGACCGCTGTCCTTCTTCCGCAACTCCAGCTCTTTCTCCCTGTAGACCCAGACCTCACCATCTTTCTCTGTCGTAAAGGTGTCGTAAGGCTTCTTCGAGGCCGTCAGCTCAAGGGTGAAGTTGCCGGGTTCCTCCGGCACGTCACCTGAAACCGTGAAAGAACCCGAATCATCCGTCTTACCCGTCAGGGTCTTTACTGTCTCGCCGCCGTCCTTCATGGCGACCTGTACATCCACGCCGGAGACCTGTTTGCCTCCCGCGGCCAGTATCTGCCCGCTCACAGACAGCTCGCTGCCCGCGACTATCCGGCCACCGGTTGTTCCCTCCAGCCTCAAGTTGCTGTTAAGCCGGAGACCGGAACGGGTCCCGATGACGTAAGCCGAACGCATTATCTCTTTTTGCCTACCGTTATAGTTAGCCTCGAATGTCTCTGCAGGCGCCCTGACCGACCACCCTCCTCCCGGGCTGAACGATGTTTTCTCCACCTTCTTCCAGCTGGAGAGACATCTTGAGTCCGAAATAGCCCAGTTATCACAACTGAACACACTCACCTCTGTAGGATCAGAACCAGAAACCGAGTAGTCGATTGTGACGGTGCTCCCGGTCTGCTCGAAAGGTTTACGGAACACGAAAGAAACAAGGTCCATGGGTTTGACGCCGGGAACCCTGACCCCCGAAGGATTATTCACGTACTCATACCTTATCTTTGTCTTACCAGGTTTGTATTGAGATTGCATCTCGACATCATGAAGATTCACGGACGCGGTCTTACCTCCCTTCTTGAAGCTGATATTGAAATCGTACTCACCCGGTACAAACTTCTGCTGGAAAAAACCGTTACCGTTAGTCGAGAAGCTTCTACCATCAACTGTGAAACTGCTGCCAACCGGTTGCTTCTGGGAATCCCAGACATAGCCTCTGAATCTGACGAAATCAGAGAAAACGTTGTAGGAGGCTATCTCGACCGGTTGCTGACCGGAGTATAGCGGGTCTTCGTACAGGATTTCGAAGTCGAACTCGGCGCTATCGGGTTTTTTATCAGGCAATTTTTCCAGTTCTAACCTGTAAACGCCTTTTTCGCCCGAAACATCTGTCAAGGAGAAATCGACGTTGGCCTCGTTCCTGCCTACAGTCTCCCCGTTCTTTCCCTCCAGCCGGGCCTCAAACATGCCCTCCGAGATCAGTTTACGGTGCTTGGATTCAACGTATATACGCAGCGATATTTCTCCTATCTGAGATTCCGTGATATCTTCTTCAGGTTGCTTGCCGAGCGTTCTCACGCCGGTAACATAAAGAGCCTCTTCATCCGTCGAAACCTTTTCCGAGAACCCACCGTAGGGCCCGCTATACTCCACAGTTGTAGTTATCTCTTTGTTCCCTCCTGTTATATCTGCAGGCACGTATGGGTGAAGAAGTATATTCGGTTCCTTCGGCGCGCTCGGATCCTCCCATTCGAAAGGTGCAGCATCCAGAGGTCGATTACTGTAACTTGGTATCACTAAAGGTAAATCGAAGTTCGACTTCTGGTAGACAAGGCTCTCCATACCCTCGTAATCCGTTACAGATTCGATTCCGTCCAGACCCTTCACGTTTAGATTCAGCCTTACCGGTTCGCCCTTGAAGAGCTCGCCCTTCGACTCATCTCCCATGAAATGGTTCCTGTAGCCGATGTCATGGTCGTCCGGGTTCAGGATCTCAGGCCTGATCCCTGCGAAGAAGAAACTATCAGAATTTGTCCTGTTCGTCATATTCCCGTTGCTGTACCATCCGTAGACTTCGTACTCGCCCAGAGCCTCCATCCCACGCGTTACATCATACGAATCCATGGTCACGTTCCGGGCCTTACCAGACTCATGTCGGATAGTTACTTTCTCAAGACCGGTATCAGAACTCCAGTCGAGCGTCAGCTCAGAGGCGCTGTCGGAGTTGTTCCATATGACCGTGTCGCCGTCCTCTATGTTGAGCGATGCCGCGGAGGCCCCGCCGATAAGCATCAGAGCGGAGATGGCGATCACTGACCTGGCGAGAAAGTAGGGCATCGCTGTCATCTACAACCAAAGTTGGTGTTTCCGAGCTTTAAAGCTTTAATTACCGGAGAACCGGTCGCGGAGCAGTCTCGCGTTCAGCAGCAGCGAAAAGCCGAGCAGTACGCCGATTATCCGGGGAAGCCTCTCGCGCAGCCGGTCCCAGTAGGTCTTATCCACTTCGAGGTCGACCGTCGTGTAGCCAGTTATCGACCCGTTCCTGACGACTGTGTAGTTCAGCAACTCCCTTGTGAATATCGGCGGGCTGTACCGCAGCGTGGCCCGGCCCTCCTTTATACGGGCGGAGGAGGCCTTCCAGTAAGGAGGTGTCTGGCGCGGGACAAGCAGCCCGCCCGATTCTTCAAGTTCTACAGTTGCGGAGTCCTCGTCCGCGGATACCACGCGGGACTCGATACTGTTTTCAGCAGTGTTGGACCTCAGGGACCTGAAAGTTATGTTTTCCACGGATTTCTGCTGGCCGCAGTAGGTTGAGTAGAGCGATGCCTCCACCGGCCCGGTGTAGTTCTCCGGTATGAAATGCAGCCGGGCGTTCGCCATCTCGTTCGGGAACAGCGGATAGGGCCGCGAGTACCGGGTCTGCGTCTGGTTGCGGTACCTGAACTCTGCCTTGAGGCGGTAGACACATCCTACCGAACCGGTGTTCTCCACGGATACGTTCACATCCTGCACCGCCGAGGTGTTCTCGTGGTACTGGACGAAATGCGCCTCTGTATCTGCGAGAGCGCCTATCGACACGTCGAAGCTCAGCGCGGCCGCTGGAGAAGCGATGAACAGCGCCAGGAGCGCGATAACAGTTATTCGGTATTTCATCTGTAGTGTTTCACCACCGTTACCAGGATAAGCATCAGAGGTATGACGTATTTCGGCCACTTGAGATAATAAACTACCGCAGTGAAGGCCACCATGAAGAGCAGTATCGCTATCCAGAAAGGATCGATGTCCACCGAGTAGATGACCACGAGCAGGAACGCCAGGATAAGCAGTATGTAACCCGTCGGCATGTTCAGGCCCTCATCCCTGTCGAATATCTTCACCGTCCCGTTGGTCCAGTTGAACTCTGTCCGGTCACCCTGCTGGACCTCCACAAGACCCGAAAAGTCCTCGACCTCCAGCGAGCCGTTGTGCAAGAAAGCCCCTGTAGCCTGGGCAGTGACGGACGAAAGAAACAGGACTATCGCCACAGACAGCAGGCCTTTACGCATACAGGTATTCCTGTCTGCCAGGTTTAAACCGGTTGTCAAAACACGTCTTCGGTCTTCTTCCAGGCCTCGAGATACAGCTCGCCCAGCCTGTTCCTGGGCCTCCAGACGGTCAGGACGACCTTGCCCTCGTAGTAACCGGTGGTGTGCGGGAACAGTTCGACAGGGATCCGGCCCTGCCCCTTCATGTACCTGACACGATCGTAGCGCAGGAGCTCCGATATATTCCCTTCGCTCCGTATCTCCACGCGGCTTCTCTCGTTCACACCAACGTTGATCCACTTTGTATAGTTGGCGTTCTGCTCTATCTCGCCGAACTTCAAGTTCTTGCCGGCGTTGATACCCAGACTTGTCATGTTGGCTGGACCTGTATCACGGACGTCGACAGAGCTGTTGAAAGTTACCGTTACCTCTTCGATAGAGGTCTCCTTTATTACAAAAGGTGCCAGTCCAACGAGGATGCTTGCAGTTATGACAGATACCGCAAGCACTGTGTTCCTTTCGATTCGAATCACCAGTTGAGATATACCAGTAGTCCTGCTCCTGTAACCATCAACAGGAGCATGTAGAGAGATAGCCCGCTTGTTATTATAAAGATGGCGATTCCTGCTGCACCGGCTATGACGAACGCCCACAGCATATCCAAGCCAAAGGCGTAGAGAACGGAACCTATACCGAGGAAGGCGACCAGCACGAGAAGAACAGGTGTAGAAGCCTGCTGAGGCTCATCCCTGTCCTGGTTATCCGGCTCTTCGACCTGTATCGGGTCCCGTGGAGCCTGCGTTATCGTGACCGTCTCATCGAAGAAAGCCTTGCCGGTCCTGTAATCCGCGGAGCCTCTCACCCGGTAATTTCCCCCTTCAAGCCCGTCCTTAACCCACAGGGTTTCTACTCTTCTCTCCTCGCCGGGAGAGAGTGTGGCCGAACCGACCTGAGCGCTACCTATACTGCGACCCTGCGATATTACCTCGAAACTCCCGCCTACGACCCCTGTTGTCACAGTACCTGTGTTTTCCATAGTGTATACGAACTGGACCCTGTCCTCGGCGACACGGCGCGCCGAGAAATCAGATATCTCTACGCTTCTCTCCGCCTGGCCCGGTACCCTGAAGCTGAAGTCCATCCTCGCGAGCCCCAGAATCGAGGCCCCGAACCCCGAGCCACGAGGGAACTGTGGTGAAATCCCTATCTCTACGGAGTGATATCCTGGTTCCGCGCTGGACGGGACCTGTAAGGTTCCTTCCATCTTGCCCTCTGCCACCACCTGAGCGCCGTTAGGAAGAGTATAGGTCTGGGACGTCTTGGGATTGACCTTGAAGCTTTCTTTATCCCAGTTTATCCAGGATTGCACCTCCTGCTCCGAGTAGCTATCAGCGTCTATGAAACCCTCGTCATTGAACACGAAACCGGAACTCGGAGAACTCATAGTCGGTTT
The DNA here is from genome assembly GCA_042218325.1 of Candidatus Nanohaloarchaea archaeon. Taxonomy (GTDB): domain Archaea; phylum Nanohalarchaeota; class Nanosalinia; order Nanosalinales; family Nanosalinaceae; genus JALDAJ01. The sequence goes on along the minus strand of JBDGRE010000001.1, from coordinate 143,944 downwards.
CACAGTGAAGTTCTCGGAAGTACCCGAAACAGAGAGGTAGACGGTGAAGTCTACTTCTTCGCCCGGGTTGACATCCCGCATTTGGTAATCACTGGGGGCCACGCCTATAGACTGTGAAGCGGCAGAAGCCGAGAAAACCAGTACGGAAAGGGCCAGAAACAGCTTTCTCATAATCTGTTAAAATATATGTAGAGGCTGTTTTATACATCTTAGACGGGCCTCGACGAGTCCACGAACCTTTTTATACAGGCTCCCTAAAACGCCGTACAAGGGGGAGAGGGGGACAAGTGGAAGGTATCAATCATGAGATTCCCCAAAATCACGTGCGAGAGCCTATCTCGCGTTGACACGGCTAGTCATAGCTTTCACTTTCATGATTCTTCACCAGCTAACGGGGACGCTGTACAGCATCTTACCCGATTTGAGAACCCTATAGGGCTGGTTTTATCTTCAAAACCTAGCGAAAACCACACAAACGAGGTGACAACATGAAGAACAAGATTTTTGCGGCACTCCTCGTTCTGGTAGCTGCCACAGGGATGACATCCTCGGTAACAGCAGCAACAGACAGCTCGCAGAGAAATGCGACAGTGAACGTCACTATCGGCAGCGAAGTAGCGATAGACGTTCACCCACAGAGGTTGAAGTACACAGGCCTCAACCCTGGACAGACAGCTGACGAAACCCAGGAGGAGAGAGGATTCGGGACGGTAGAGCTTGAGAACGTAGGTTCGAGAGTAATCGAAAGGGTCTGGGTGAACGCGACACAGACGACTTCCCAGAGCGCTTTCTACGGCTCGACGAACCCTTCAAGCTTCGACTCAGCTAACTTCCTCCAGATACGGCCAGCGGCCTCTGACTCTCCCCCTCTACAGGGAGACACCGGCAACTGGACGTACGTCAACAGGAGGGACTACGGAGCCTACAACAACTCCCTCAATCCGGAGTACATCCACGCACCTGACAGCGGCGACTACTACGTCGACGTGTCAGGTACTACCGCTACATCCGCGAGTGAGGTAGCAATCGGCAGGTTCCGTATGGGTGACCAGGAGTACTTCTGGGCCCTCCCTGTCGGAGGTAACGGAGCGTGCAACGGTGACTCCACCAATACGTTCAACACACTGCTGATCGCGAAGCAGCCGCACAACTCGACGGACACTGTTCCTGTCGACTTCACGGCGACGGATGGAAGCAATGGTCCTGACGGAGGAACAGACGCAGGTTACAACACCATCCCCGGCCGCGACTACGTCATCCAGAACATCACGAACAACGCCGGCAACAATTACGGTGTCGTTGGCGCCGGGAGCGACAGCAACACGAACGGCGTACCGCTTAAGGACACGAGTGAATCCGGACAGATTCGTGTCTACGACATCCTGACGCAGTGCGACACAGGAGGTAACTCCGGTCAACAGGACACCGACAAGCCGCACACCATCAGGACCCGGTACAACGTCGAGGCAGGAGACTACAGCGACCTGGCGAACTTCGGTTCGGCAGACCGCTCACAGTACCTGATTGCTGGCAACAACCAGCTTGACCCTAACCAGGCAGTCAACCTTGGTATCCGGGTCATGGTACCGAGAGGAATCCCGCAGGGAGTTGTCTCACAGGGAGTCCTCAGAGTAGTAGTCTCGACGAGCAACGCTGCATAGAGCAGTTAGCTCGTAGAACCCTCCATTTCCTTTTTTTCTTCTATCTTGACAAGAAACATACACGCACATGAGAGTTCAGGATTTCTGCACAACCCCTGGTTGGAATCTTTTTATTGCGGCCTCCGCAACTGTTGAATGCGATGGCATCCAAGTTCGCCGACCTTTCTGACGAGGAAAAAGCCGAGCAAGCCGAGGAGATAGCCGGCATCATGCGGACGATGGAGAAAGAAGTCCAGAAAGGTTTCATCGGACAGGAAGACGTTATCCACAAGATACTGCTGACCGTTTCTGCCGGCGGAAACATCCTGCTCGAGGGGGTTCCGGGCCTCGGCAAGTCGTTCCTTGTTGAAACCCTCGCCCGCGTTGTCGAGGGAACGGAGATGCACCGCATCCAGTTCACACCGGATCTGCTGCCGTCGGACATCGTCGGTACGGAGGCTTACAACGAGGACAAGGGTTTCTACGTCGAGAAAGGGCCTATCTTCGCGAACTTCATCCTGGCCGACGAGATAAACAGGGCGCCGCCGAAGGTACAGAGTGCTATGCTTGAGGCGATGCAGGAGCACAAGGTATCTATCGGCGACGAGACGTTCCACCTCCCGGAGCCGTTCTTCACCATGGCTACGCAGAACCCGGTTGAGCAGGGAGGTACATATCCGCTACCGGAGGCGCAGATCGACCGTTTCCTGTTCAAGATATACCTTGACTACCCGGAGAAGCACAACGAGCAGAAGATCATCGATATGAACGCCAACATCATGGACGAGGACGACTTCGATGTCAACGCTGTCGTCTCGAGGCAGGACGTGCTGGACGTACAGGAGTTCTCCAAGGTCGTAACGGTGAACGAGGAGATCAAGGCGTACATCGTCGACCTCGTGGATGCTTCACGGAACCCGGAGGATTACGGCATGGAGTACTCGGAGTACATCGACTGGGGATGCACACCGCGTGCATCCATCAACCTGGCGCTCGCGGGAAGGGCCAACGCTGTGTACAACGGCCGGCACTACGTGACACCGGAGGACATCCGGGAGGTAGTCAAGGACGTTTTCATACACCGTATCATACTCAACTACGAGGGGGAGGCGCAGGGAATCGAGGTCGAGGACGTCATACAGGACATCGTCGACCATGTACCGGTGAGATAGTATGGAAGACCTTGAAGAGATGGAGGAGGAGTTCATCTCGAGAAGAGACCTCCGGGACAAAATGGATGCGGAGGTCAAACGCATATCCAACCTTTTCCGGTTCGTGCTGAAGTACCAGCGCCACTTCCAGCCCTCCGGCGTAGAGTTCTCCGGCCTCAGGCAGTACCTGCCGAGCGACGACGCCTCACGTATCGACTGGAAAAACAGCGCGGGGAAGCCCGACCTCTACGTGAAGCAGTACGAGGAGGACCTGAACATGGACGCGTTCGTGATGCTCGACGTGTCCGACACGATGGAGTTCGGCACCGCAGATAAACTCAAGTCAGAGTACGCGGCCATCGTGACCGCTGCGATAGCGTACGCGTCAGTCGAGGCTGGTATCGACGTCGGGATGGGGATGTGGGGCGAGGAAAGCGTGTTCCTCGAGCCATCAGGAGGTACGAGACAGTACGACCGCTTCCTCGATGAGCTCTCCGAGTTCGACAACTACGGCGGGACGTTCGACCTCGAGGACGCGATGAACGACGTTATAGGAAAGGTGAAGGAGAACACCGCGATATTCCTGGTGTCCGACTTCCTTGAAACCGAGGGCGACTGGAAGACCAAGGTGACGCTCGCGAACAAGAAGTTCCGGCACTTCATGAGCGTGATGGTCAGAGATAAACGGGATTACGAGCTGCCGAAGTCGGGCAACTTCCGGTTCGAGTCGGCCTCGGGCGGCGGAGAGATGGTGGTTAACACGGACCGAGTCCGGGAAGAGTTCAACGAGGAGGCCCGGAAGCAGGAGGAAAAACTCGAGGAACAGCTCAAGGGCAGCGGCTCCAGCTTCATGAAGGTCGACACCCGCGACAACTTCTCGGCCGAGTTCGCCGAGTTCTTCGACCAGGACCAGGGTGAATGGTGATGGTTTTTCCTCGAAAAAGCATCTTGAGAAAACACGCCGCGAGAAGGTTTTTAGTCGAAGATTTGGGCCGGAAATCTTCACGGAGAAGTCGCATAGAAGGTGACTTCGACCGATGAAGCTCGTCTTCACCGACCAGTACGCCAATATCCTGTTCCTGGTGAACGGGCTGGCGATACTGTTCTACATCGGGGCCAAGAAGAAGAAAAAGCAGCGCGCGATGAAGTTCGGGAACTACGAGACATTACAAAAAGTCGCGGGCAAGAACTTCCTCAAGTCGAGCAACGTCATACTCGTCGCCCGTCTTCTGGCGCTTACCGCGTTGATAATCGGTATATCCAACCCTGTCATCGTCCGGGAGGTACCGTCCACCGGTTCCGATTACGTCGTGGCGATAGATGCCTCCGGCTCTATGCTGACTTCGGATTTCGAGCCGAACAGGTTGCAGGCCGCCAAGGACGTCTCCCGGCAGTTCGTCAACAGGCTGTCCGACTCCGTGGAGATAGGTGTCATATCGTTCTCGGGCGACGTCAAAAGAGAACAGGAGCTCACCCCTGATACTGATGCTGTGAAGGAGAGCATCTCGAACATCGGGATGGGTCAGGCCGCAGGTACAGCCATAGGAGACGCCATATTCACGGGCTCCAGCATGCTGATGGATAGCAACGAGACCCGGCGGCTGATACTGGTCACCGACGGCAGGAACAACGTCGGCAGCTCGCTGAACGAGTCCATTCAGTTCGCACAGAAGCAGAACGTCACCGTTACCGCTATAGGCATCGGGAGCACAGAGGAAAGAGGGCAGCAGTTCGGAACCGTGGAGGGCCAGAACGCGTCACGCGCCGAGTTCCCGAACCTGAACCCCGGAAAGCTGAACAGGACGGCGAAGAAGACCGGAGGCCGGCTGCTGACCGTTACCGACCGCGCCGAGCTTGAATCAGCGTTCCTCAGCTTCGAGAAGTCGACCCAGAGGACGGATATCTCCATCTACTTCATATTCCTTGCGCTCGCCCTGATGCTGGCGGAGTGGATACTGGGCACCACGCGTTACAGCATCCTGCCTTGACCCGAAAGCGCCATAAACCCTTATTTAAGGCGTCACAATACTCAAGCGATGGCGGAGACCGAGTTCGAAGTACTTGAAGTCGTTGACGGTACAGTCGAGGACCTCAGGGAGTATGTCAGGGAGAACGAGCCTGACCGCGACATGCTTGTCGACCTGCTTGACGCCGAAGAGTCGCACAAGAACAGGAAGACCGCCAAAAATTTTCTCAGGAACCAGATAGATGATGAAGACCTGAAGGAAGGTCTCGAAACAGCGAAGGAAGACGTAGACGAGATACAGGCCGCGATGAAGCAGATAGAGGACGTGGAGAAAATAGCGGAACCTGTACCACCCGAGGATGTAGGCCGAAACGAGATGATGGAGGCGGTCAAGGGCACCGTGGAAGAGCTCAAGGAGTTCGTAAGGTTCCACAGGCTTGACAGGGAGCAGCTCGGGGAACTGCTCGAGGCCGAAAGATCGCTCAAGGACAGGAAGACCGCGAAAAAGTTCCTTGATGAACGGAGAGCGGAGAAAAAACTGGCCGAGGACGTCCACGAGACCGAGCAGGACATACACGAACTCGAGCAGGATATAGAACAGGTCGACATGGATACCGCGGCAAGCGGCGCAGGAGATGGGAGTAACTCTGGCGGCAGCCGCAGGCTTTCGGAGGCCATGAGGGAGATATCCCGCGAGGGAGAACAAGGTACATCGGTTGAGGACAGCGCAAAGGAGGATAAAGCGGAAACAGGGGGGCAAGAAACAGGTGGAGGAGAAACCTCGCAGACAGGGGAAACCGGGTCGACAGGACCACAGGGGACCGGGGGCCAAGATCCCGGAGATGATAGCACCGGGGAAACCAGGCCCGGTAACGAGGCTCCCGGAGGAGAGTCACCGGGAGAGACCGGAGACCAGTCCAGCGAGGAAGAGGAAGAAGACAGCGGGGAGGAACCCGGAGACGAAGGCGATGGGGATACAGACGGGACCAATGAGGAAGAAGAGAGCGAAGAGGGCGAGGTAGAGGATGGCGGCGAACTCGAGGAGAAGAGGGAGATAGCCGATGACCTCGGGGTCGACATACCTGATGAGCAGCTACGGGAGGTATCTCTCGAGGAGCTGGAACGCCTAAGGCAGGAGAAGGAGAAGAGGGAGGAACTGATAGAAGAACTGGAGGACGACTTCGACGAGGACATCCTGAACCAGGCCAGTCTCGAGGACCTCGAGAAGATAGCCCGGGAGAGAAGAAGCACCGATACTGTTGAGGAGGAAGAGGAGGACAAGGACAGGGAAGAGATGGAGACCGAGGCCGAGGAAGACCTCCAGATGCTTATGGGGGCCGTGAAAGAAGAGGAAGAGGAGGACAGCGGGGAAGGGCTCAGGGACCAGCTCAGGCATGTGGCCGGCGTGGGAGACCGGGTGAGAGAGATATTCCGCAGGGGCGGCGGCTCAGGCGAGGAGAAGAATATCAGGAAGCAGAAAGTGCTGCAGCTACTTGACGAATACAGCGACTTGGAGAAGAAGGAGGCCGCCATAAAGACAGCCCACATACTGAAAGGCTACCTCGAGTTCAAGTTCGAGATAGAGCGGGAGATGACCTACAATGAGCTGGCGGACAAGCTGGAGGGCAGGAAAGGTAAGAACCTCGACGAGGTGGTCGAGTTCTTCAGGGCACTTGCAAAGGACGAGTACGCCGGCACCATAGACGAGGACGAGATAGATTCCATGGTGGAAACCGCGAAGAAGGTCGTGAAGGCGGTATAGATGCTGCCGGAGAAACACCTGAAAGACCTTGAAAGCTCCCGGAAGCGCAGGAAGATACTTTCCCACGTGACCGTGTCAGCCACGTTCCTGGCATCCTTCCTGTTGATAGGACAGTTCATACACGAACTCTTCCACGTGCTGCCCCTGTGGCTGATCGGGTGCCCGTACAGCACCGAGATAGGTTTCAGTTTCGTGGGAGGGGCCCACGCCATCGTCCGGCCCTTATGCACACCATCCGACGGGTTCCTGCTCGTCTTCTACTCACTGGGGTACCTTTCCACGCTCGTGGCAGGCTGGGGTGCTATCGTGGCGGCCAGCAGGTTGAAGAGTTTCCGCGCCAATACGCTCGCCGCGGCGGGAACCGGTATGCTGATGTCGATACTTCTCACCATCGGTTCCGAGGGTGACGTGGAGAGCTTCCTGTCCGTAGCTGAAGTCAGCAGGAGCTGGGCCCTGCCAGTTTCCCTGGCCTTTATACTGGTTGTGTTGGCCGTGAGCCTTTCCGGCGTGGAGATGCTCGCGGGTCAGAACGGCAGGAAGGCGACGCTGACGAACCCGTAGTAGTTCACTATGAGGTACAGGATGATGACGGATTCTCCTGTGAGCAGCAGCACGAACGGCGCCTTGACGATACCAGATTCAAGCTGATAGCGTTTCTTCAGCACAGCGTAGGCCGCAAGTACAAGCGTCCAAGCTATAGCGAGGAACGGTACGCGCTGCCTTACAGGAATGAAACCTCCCTCGGGTCTGGTCGAGAACTGGACATCTCCGAATGCGTAGGCTCCCTCCGAGGAAGAAACTATCAGCTGCGCGTCACAGCTCGTGGCCTCGGAGGCTGTCTCCACCTCGACGCTCAGTGAAGCTGTCTCGTTGACATCCACCCTGTCCACGGTAGAGGAGCGCGTGACAGCGCAGTTCTCCGCGTTCTGTAGCCTCGCGGTGACATCTGTCAGCGGCACCTTGCCAGTGTTCTCTACCAATACAGGTATCCTCCGGGTCGAGTTGGTCGGCAGGCTGGCGGAGCTGGGAGACTCCTGTATCGATATACGGGCGCTTCTCTCGGGCGGCTCGGTCACCTTGACAGTGAAGTAGTCGAGGTCGTAACGGGCCGTCCCGTTGCCCGCGACCACCGGCGAAACGTACTTCCCTGTGGCCACGTCTGCTGGAGGTCTTACGAACACCTCTCTCGTGATGTTCCCTCCCGCCGGTATCGATGATACGCTGGCGGAGCGCACCTGCCAGCCCTGCCTTATCTCACCTATCGAAGGGGTTACCTGGAAGTCCTGTATCGCTGTGTCACCGAGGTTCTGGACCTGAAGCGCGACAGGAGCGTACTGGCCCGGTGAGGCGCTGTAAACGTTCTTGAAGGGTTCCACGTCTATCTGGAGACGGGGCCTTGGTTCTGGAGATCGACCGGGTTGAGGATTGTCACCCGGTACAGTCTGTCCCTGGCCGCCGGTACGGTTCGCTTCCTGCTGGACGGTCTGGTTCGATGTTTCGCCTGTCCTGTTGGCGTCCGCGGGGAAGGTCTGGTTCACTTCCGCGCCCTGCGGCGTGTCCTCCCTGTAGGCGGTCTGGTTGGTGGAGTAGTTGCCCTGGTCGCTGATCCCCTCGGGACGGGTGATGTTCGAGGTGTAGTTGCCTGACTTGTTGGCTCTCCTCGGAGCTGTTGTGTTCGTCGTAAGGTTGCCCGTGAAGTTGGCCAGCGCCGGGAAAGGTGTCTCGGAAGGTATGTCTCCCTTAGTTCCACCTGTTATGTTGCCCTCTCCGCCCGCGGTCAGTATCTTGGACTCGACCAGCAAGAAGTTGGCGTGCCGAGAGATGTTCTTGCTGCGGTTCAGGTTCGGGCACGTGTAGTTGATGTTAAGCCTCCCTGCGTAGAAGCCGGGCGGGTACTGGGCCTGGAAAAGCTTGGTCATCAGGTAGAACGTGTTGCCGATGGCCAGCTCGCCCGGCGGTATGTAGTAAGTGGTCTGCACCGTGAAAGGCTCGTATGATTCTTTGACCAGTTCTTCCTGCTTCGAGAGGTTGACGAAGTTACCCTTCGGTTCTCCAGGAGTCCAGAAATCGGTCTCGTTAGTAACCGTCAGGTTGACAGTTACTGTTGCGTTCCGGTTGCCAGTGTTGTAGAAATCGAAGAGGAATTCCCCTGTCTCGTTTACTCCGATCGCGTTAAGTGTGTACGTGCTGTTGTCGACCGTGAAGGTTTCTTCTCCCGGTGGTTCGAACTCGTTCTGCTCCACCTGGCAGATCCTGTCGATACTCACGCCCACAGTTCCATCGCCGCTGGTATCCGAGCTCGCGGTCAGGGCCGGGCCCGTGAAGAGCAACACCGGAACTAGTACCAGCAAGTACTGTCTCCTGCCCATTCAGGCCACCCGGTAAGTGTAAGCTGCCATCATCAACACCGCCAGTAGCAGCACGAAAGTCGTGCCGTTAGCCCCCGATTCCCCCGTGCTTTTACTTTCTCCGCCCGGTTTATAGTTCTTCCCGGACTCGGAACCGTTCCCGGCAGCAGTCCGGTTGCTCCGGATACCTGAGCGGTTCCCATCTTCTATCTCTATCCACTCCGGGCTGCTTCCCCCGTCTTCCTCGATCTTTCTCTCAACTTCGAGGTCGAAACTGTGCTCTCTAACGTAGACAACCCGGCTGGAGGAACCCTGCCCCTCTTCGGTACCTGCGGACGCGGCCACGGTTACAGATACCGAGAGGCTGTTGGAGCTACGGTTCTCGCTGGCCTCCACCCTGAACTCCATGTACCTGACCTTCACGTATCTTCCATCGCCGAGATGGTACCATCCGCTTCCCCGTGGGTTCCTGGAGACCGGTGTTGGCTCGAGCAGGAAACTCGAGTCAGGAAATTCGACACCATAATCAGGTGATTCTCGTGCGCGCAGGTTTACTCTTGCGGTATCGTTTCCCGGATTGATCAGGCCCAGGGTGAAGTTCGCCTTGAGGTCTTCTGTAGTTTTCTGGCTCTGGACCGGGAAGGAACCGAAGGAAACTGCAGCAGGGAGAAGCAGGAGGAGAACAATTGTAGGATACAGCTGCTTCCTCACTTTCTCACCCGGTCGAGTTCACCTTGAAGTAGTAGGTGCCGTTGTAGCCTCCTTTCTTGATGCCTGTAGGGACATCCATCCAGAAGAAGAAGTTGATGATGGTACCCGGACTGATATCGGTCATGACGAGCTCGTAGCTGGTCGAGAAGAAGTTCTCGGTCGCAATATCGTTCGTGGTCGAGTAGCTCATGTTGGAAGCGTTGATGTAGTAACCGGAGGTCTGGTTCTCCAGAGCGGTCGACCTTATCCAGAGCTTGTCTATCGGCTCCGAGTCCTCGTCGACAGTCAGGTTGTACTCGAGGTCATTGTTGCCGAGCGCCGAGTTGTTCTGCGAACCCGGGTCGAGGACTCCGAAACGGTTGGTGTTCCAGGTGAGATCGAATATCAGCGCTTTATTTATCTGCACCAGATGGTCCTCGGAGTCGTTTTGTTGAACCCGGCTGTAGGAGGAAGAGGCATTTCCGTCAAGAAGATGCCAAGATTCGAGGGTTCCTGTAGAGTTGACGAACCAAGTTGAGAAGCAAGTCTCGTCCTTCGTAAGCGATGAAGCGCAGGTCTGCAGGTTCGAGCTATTTGTATAGAAAGGATTTCCAGAGGACCCGGGTATCAGAGTGTCCGCACTCGATGACTTATTGTAACGGGGAGAAACCGTTACGGTTCCGCATTCTCCCTTTTCACAGGTAACAGATACGTTCTGGATAAAGGTCTCGTTCTGAACCACCACCGTATCGTTGGGTGGCTCCTGCAGGGTGAGGTTCAGGAAGCCGAGCCTGTTCGCGTCCAGGATGTGGTAGTCGTAGCTGCCCGCGTTCTCCAGCGTCTCGTTCACCTTGAACTGCTGGAAGTAGCTAGATGACTGGGAAAGCGAGATGTTGACCAGATACTTGGCGTACATCACTCCCCCCGGCGATAGCGAGCCGCCCTTCGAGGTGTTCCAGTCGACCTTGCCCGATTTGAAGGTTCCGGAGTCGTAGTCCTGCGAGATGTTGTACCAGATCTTGGTGACGCTCCACGATGTGTCGAGGCCGTCGTGGAACATCACGTCGCTCGAGGTATCGTTTACATACCAGGTCGTGTCGCCGTCGTTCCTTATCCTGAAGGAGAACCTGTAGACGCGGTCGTAGTCAGACTGGTTGACCAAGAACGTCTCGTTTATACCAGAGTCCTCCAGCGTTCCACCGGTCTCTTTCTGGCTGCTGGAGAGCCCTGTTACGTCGTAGATCGATAGCGATGTGATGTTAGGCAGCGGTTCACCGGTACCTGTGCCGAACGTGGTTCTCGCGGATGCACCCGCCGCCATTAGCAGGATAAAGACAGCGAAAAAGGCACCGGAGGACCTTTCCATATCGTAGATAGCTCTCTGGAGTCTTAATTATCTATCGCTACAGGTAGATTATCGAGAAGCCGGCGACCTCTCCCATGACCGCGACAAGCGCCAGCCACTGGTACATCTCGTAACGGTCTCTCAGGGACTGTTCGACCTCCCGCGAACTCTGCACCGAGCTTTCGAGGCCTTGCATCGCGCTTGTCAGCGCGTTCACCTGCTGCGTTACGGCCTGGCTGTTCAGGGAGCTTATGACATCGACCGCGGTCTGGAAGTTGGGAGAGTTCACTATTCCAGAAACAGTGTCGAGCTCGCTGTTCAACGACTCCACTGATTCCGCGGCGCTACGGAAGCTCAGGGCCGCGTGGGCGGACACCACGAGCAATGTGGTCGAGACGACGATCATCAGCTTGCCGAGCTCTCTCTGGTCGACACCGTAGTGGCGGCGGGCGTCCTCCATCTTGACCTTTATCTCGTCGATTTTCTTCCTCGTGCCCATGGTTTAAAACTCGTCTGCTCTTGTTTAAAACGGTTCCACGGCGATACCAGTTTAAAGGTAGGGCTCGCGGGAAAGTTTATGGCGATACAGCTCTGGATGGTATTCGAGGCGGTCGCTCCTGACGAGGGATCGCTCAAGGATTCTCTTGAGGACCACATCGAGATGCTTGAAACCGAGGATGACATAGATATAGTCGAATCCGAGATAGACGATGTCTCGGAGGTCAAGGACCCCCATCCAGGCCTCGACAAGGGTTTCTCCCAGGTGGCAGAGATAAGGGTAGAGGTGGAAGGGTTCGACCGCACTGTCGAGACGGTCATCAACTACGGCCCGACCTACGTCCAGATAGAGGGCCCCGAGAAATACGAGATGTCGATGCGCGAGATGCAGGACTCTCTCCAGAACGTCGCCAACACGATGCACCAGTACGCCCAGATGGGGCCCGGTGGAGTGCTGATATCGAAGTCCGGCGAATAATGTATTTAACACTCCGAGACGGGAATACACACATGAGAAAGTTCATAGCGGCGTGTTTCACCATTTTCTTCGTAGCGTCGGCCGCCGCGACGACTATAGAGAGCGAGGAAGTGCGGATAGATCTCGCCACCAGCGAGGTAGAGGTAGAGCTGCAGGTAGGAGAGCTCACCTCGGAGAGACTAAGCTACCTGACCAACTATCCTGTCAGAGACGTCGAGGCCGAGGTGAACGGTACCAGCATACCCTGCGATGTCACGCCACTGCAGGTCGGCTCGGAGATACAGTGTGACCCGCAGAGAAGAGCGAACTTCACCGTCGACCTCGAATTCCAGGCCAGCGAGCTCCTGAGCACACGGCAGCGCACAACGATTTTCAGGTACAGCCAGAATTTTTACAGGCCGACGGAGGAGTACAGACTGCGCGTAGTGCTCCCGAAAGGCGCGGGCCTGCTGGAGGACAGGAACGTCTCCAGCCCGGTAATATCACCGCCAGGAGCCGAAACCGGAAGCAACGGCAGGAGGATATTCGTGGAGTGGGAGAAACAGCCGGAGCTCGGTGAGACCCTGAACTTCCAGGTACTGTACCAGGACTACTCCTCCAGTATCTCCCCTGCACAGATAGCAGCCATGGCTGTTCTGGCGGCTTTACTCGCGCTCGCGGCCTACTACGGTTACCGCAGGCTGCAGATGGAGGATATAGAGAACGTCTACGACGAGCTCGACAGGGACGAGAAGCAGGTCCTCGATCTTCTCCGGGAGAACGAGGGCAGCATGCTCCAGAAGGATGTCGTGGCGTCCATGGATTACTCGAAGGCCAAGATATCGGGTATAGTGTCGGGGCTGGTGGAAAAAGAAGTCGTCAAGAAGGAGAAAGAGGGTCGGAGCAACAGGCTCTCGATATCAAGGAACTACCGTGCCTAGCGGGCGACGTTTATTGTAAATATCTGGGTCCGGCCCATGTAGCTCTTCTCGCAGACGCATCTCAGTTCCGTCCGGTTCTCGATAGCGTCGCTGACGTTGACATCGACCTTGCCGGGCGGATAGCATGCGATGGTGCCGTTGAACGACTGGTTCGCCCTTATCTCTTCCTCGACCTGCTGGCAGTAGCCTTTCTGCTGCGAGAGGTAGAAGGCCGCGAACCCAACTGATAAGCCCGCCACAGCCACTATAAGGAGTAAGTGGATGTCGTTCATCCGCCCGTCCTGTTGTCAAGGTGCTCGCGGATTTCGCTCCTGGAGTGGTAGCCGACCAGCTTCTCCTCGCCATTCAGCACCAGGGTGGGAGATTCTGTGACGTTGTACTGTCTCTCAAGGATCTTGACCATGCCGTCCTCCATGTTGCGGGGGATGGTGAATATCAGGATCTGGGACCTCCTCTCTTTTTTCAGGAGTGTCAGCTGCCGGGCCTGCCTCTGGTTCTGTTCGCTGTCGTTCTGGTCGAGACTGTTGGCGAAGAATAGCACCGTATCGGGGCTGTAGTCGCAGCGCTGCCGGAGATCCTGGGCGAACATCCAGTAACGGATACCCGAGAGGATGTACCTGTCCCTTATGGTCTTGAACCTTTGCTCCTGCAGGACGCTCTCCTCTTTGTACTGCTGCAGGTTGCCCAGCCTCCTGTTGTAGCCGCTTACTATGTTGTTCAGCCCGGCCTTCAGCACGTCGCACGACTGTACCTCTCCCGACTTCAGGTAGGTCAGCTGCAGCTGCTTGCTCTCTATCTCCACGAGGTCCTGCTGTATCTCGCTATGCAACGAGCTGGTTCGTGCGTCGTCGACGAAGTTGCTCACGAGAACGCCCATCGTGAACATTATGACAGTCAGGAGCGCCGCGACGAGGTACCGGTATCTCTGTATCTCTCTCATCTGCTCATCTCCTTGAGTATATGGTATAGTTGTGGCTACCGGCCAAGATTTTTGAAGACACCACGTAGTTCCTTTCGAGGTAAGACTCCAGTTCCGCTATGTTCTCCTCGCAGTCGGGGTACCCGCGGCAGTCCCAGTAGCGGCCGTTGATGGCCCAGTGGTCTATCTCGCTGCCGTGCTGCTGTATAAGTTCAGATAGCTCAGAGGGCGGCGTCGGGTGGTACCGGAAGTCACCGTACAGGTTGACACGCGGTTCGTTGGAGGCCACAACGTCGCCGTCGAGTCCAGAGACCGAGGAGAAGAACTGCTGCTGTTCCACCGCGTCCCAGTTGTACGCCTTGTAGCCGTTCAAGGCGTTCCATGCCACGAGACCTGCCAGCAACAGTACAGCTGCCCTGAACGCGAGCGAACGGTCCAGCTCCACTCTATCCATCATACTGGCTGCGGCGTGTCCCGCGAAAAGCGACGCAAGAGGGAGGAAAAGGAGGGTGTACCTCGCTATCTTCAGCGGGAACAGAGTGAAGAAACCGTAGAAAAGCAGCAGGGACACGAGAAAACCGCCGTACTTCCACTTCCTGCCTCTCAAAACGGCGTATATCCCGAGAGGTATGAGGGCCATCAGTGGCCCGGCCTTCACCATCTTCACGAAGTAAGCAAGGCCGTAGAGGTATTTGCTGCCGGCGCCAGCAGTTATAGAGGCGCTCCTGAGGAACGGGGACAGCATGCTGCCGAAGAACCAGTACTGCACCGCGAGGTAGGCCGCGTCGACCGTAAAGAAGCCAGCGGTCAGCCGGGCCGAGTTCTCGACGGCTTCCCGGAGTTCGCCCTCGGAATAACCTTCCAGGACGATGTAGAGCACTGCCGCAGGCCCGGCTATGGCGGCCGGGAAACGGGTCAGGAACGCCACCGAGAGGACGACCCCGGCGAAGGTGTAACGCTGTGCCTCGACGAGGTACAGGCCGGCGAACACGAGTATAGAGGCGAGGATACCTGTCAGGGGATTGAGAGAGAAGAAAAAGTACGTGTGGCTTGCCGCCAGTATACCTGTTGCGAACAGGGCCTCTGTCTTCCCGAACAGCCTTCCCGACATCCGGTAGACGGCTGCAAGTCCTGCGGTGGCGATACCTGTCGAGAGCAGTCTCAGGCTCTCGAACGGCAGGCCTGCCTTCCACCAGAGCCCGGTCAATAGGGGCAGTACGGGGGGGCGGAAGTTCTCCCAGAAGCCGTAATCGCCGAGCGAGAACAGCCACTTGCCCATCGCCAGGTAGACGGAAGAGTCCCAGAGCAACGGTTTGCTCCACGCCTCCGTAAGGACTGCGAGCTGTCCCACGGCGAAAACCGCTATAAGCGTGACCGCGAGCCGGTCAACGAGTCCTGTATCTTCAAGGCTTACCATGTGAGCTCACTGCCCGTCAGGTAATTCCTCGCGACCACTATTATAGATACGAGGGACATGAAGCCGACTATGATGAAGAACCAGAAGACGTAGATTATTGCCGGTATGATGCCGAGGTCTCTCAGTGACTCCTCTACGTGGACCGTGGCAAGGTACACCATGGACACCGAGAATATCGCGAGGCCGGTCAACGCGGTTAGCATGGTGTAGTCCACGCTCAGCAACTGCCACTTGAGGACGTTCGCTATAGCCGAGGGCGTCAGCGCGAAGCCGAGCGCAAGCGCGTCGGTCCCGAGTTTCGCGACATCTATTAGTAGGCTGGCGACAGGTCTTAGCATCGTGTAGGTTATCAGGAAAAGGCCGAAGATGGAGACCAGCGGGTGGACGACCTTCGAGGGCATCACGAACATCCCGAAGTCGCCGTACTCACGGTTGAACACCATGTCGCGGTGTTTTATCAGCGTCTCGAACGTGCCGGCGTACCACCTGCGTCTCTGCCGGTAGTAATCGCGGAAGTTATCCGGCGAAACAGTATAGACCTCGCCGTCCCGGGCGGTCTTGAGCTTCTCGTGCTGCTTCTGGAGCCTGAAGCATATCTCCTGGTCTTCCACGCGGGAGTCCTCGTCGAAACCGCCGATACTCTCTATGGCCTCCCTGCGGTATACGCTCAGGGGTCCAGGGGTGACGTGGATGGAGTCTATCATCTGGAACAGCTTCCTCGAGAAGACGTTGACTATGTACTCGACCATCTGTATCTTCTGCAGCATGCTCTCCGGCTCCTCCACTTTCATCGCGGAGGCGACTGCGGCGGTCTCCCCGTCCATGCGCGATACCACGTTCTTGAGGCTGTGCTCCCGGAGGCTGGAATCAGCGTCCACACACGCGAACAGCTCCGTGTCGCAGGCCTCAAGCGCAGTGTTGAGCGCGCCGCCTTTACCGCGGTTCTCCTGGTGTATGAAGTTTATCTTGCCCTCTTCCTGGTACCTTTCCCCGATCTCCCGCGTGCTGTCGGAGCTGCCGTCGTCAACCACTATGACCTGGAGTTCTTCCCGGGGGTAGTCAGCCGCAAGAACAGAGTCGATGGTCTTGGCAAGAGTGTCCTCCTCGTTGTAGGCCGGTATCGCGACGGTAAGAGAGGGCCACTCATCCGGCTCTTCGACCTCGGATTTCACCGTGTCCGACTCGATAAGTGTCAGGAAAAGGAAGGCCGACGTGTAAAGCACGAGCCCGTAGACGGCGAGAATAACTAACTCTATCATTTTTCGGCCCTTGGGAAACCTTCTCCTGCCGGAACTTTAAGAATCATCAGCCGCTCTTCATGATTTCCCTGAGGAGCACCGTCGCGTAGGCACCCTTCGGCAGGTCGAACTTGACTTTCATCATGTTCTTCGCCATATTGAGGTCGTCGTCCTCTATCTCCAGTATCTCGAAGTTCCTGAAATCTGCGAACGCCCGCCTGTAGGAGCCCTCGCTCCGCAGCTCCGGGAAGTCCTGCAGCCGGAAATCCTCCTGCGAAACTCCTTCTTCCTCAAGTATCTCCTCGACCATGTTGTCAGGCCTGTTGTCCCTGAGCTCGGTCTTGTAGCCCACCAGCGGGATCTCGTATTCCTCGTCGTACCAGCCGTCCTCTATCAGCTCTGAGAGGACGCGGTTGAATATCCATGACTGGTAGGCGTGGACGAAAAGTCTCTGGAGATCTTCGGGCAGCCGCTTGATCGCGCCCTTGTAGTCGCCCTCGTTCTTGGTCAGGTGGTACAACAGTGCCTTCTCGTAGCGGTAATGTTTCGGGAACTTCTCCGCCATGTCCTCGACCTGGCGGGTCTCCCACAGTTCCTCCCGTACCTTCCGGATGGACTTGTACTCCTCGTCGTAGGGCTTGGCGATATAGGTCCAGACCGCCTCCTCGAAATTGCCTTTCAGGATATGGCGGCCGACCTGGTGGGTTATGGGACGGGCCGAGCCGAACCGCTGCTGGCCGAAGTAGTTCGAGAACTTGCTATCCAGCTCGTCGACTATCTTCAGCGTGCGGTTCCTGGTGTCCTCTATCGGCAGATTCAGGTTCCTGACCGCTATCTCGAACCTGTTCGCGTCCAGGTCCCCGAGTCCTATGTGCCCGTTTCTGCCGACCACTTCAAGGTCGAATTCATCCGTGAACACCTGGTTGATATCCTCCTCGGTCACACCCTCGATGGAGATGTACTGCTCGGTAACCGCTCTCTTATCCTTGTTACCCGCGTAGCCGACGCGGTCCTTCGATATGTGTAGGATGTTGGAGAGCGTGTCTATGGCCTCCATGGTAGTCATGTTCTGCTTCCTGAGCTTGACCACGAGATGGTCGCCTTCACCAGTGTCGTGAGAGGCGAGTTCTGTCACTATGAAGTCGCTTACCTGCTCCTTTATCTCGCCCTTTATCCCGGGCGCGTCCGAGTAGTAGTTCCACTCTGGTATCTCTTCGATGTTCATGATTATCTACCCTATCAGCTCCAGCTCCCCTGTAACGGCATCGATTTTGTCTTCCCCTGCCGGCCCGATGCCCACGGCCGTAGCGGTACCTGGTTTGAGCTCGGTCAGGCCCGCGTCCTTCACCATGTACGCGGGCAAACCGTTCCTCTTCGCCTGCTCAAGTATCTCTTTCAGTTCCCGGTCGCCGGGCGAAAGCACTATCTTCTTCATACCCTGCTCCTCCCACCTATCTCTTTCTCCCTCGTCGGCCTTCCTGTAGGCCCCGAGCGACGCGTGGCAGGCCTGGGCTATCATCTTTCCTGTCGACATCTCAAGATCCTCTCTCACTATCAGGGCCTGTTTGAGCTCGGGCATAGATGACTTTCCTCGGCAGGGTTTTAATTTATGGTACAGATTTACCTCTCGATATTTAAGTACTTACTGGTGACAACAAGTCCAGGTGCGGTCAAGAGGTCGGTTCTCCTGCTTCGACCAGCCTCCCTGCTGGGAGATGGGTCCGCCCAGATTCGAACTGGGGATCTTCGCCTGACTCACTCGCCTCGCGTGTGAGTCAAAGTAACGCTGCTCCGCACGCGGTGCGCCAGCTGTAAGGGCGACGTCATAACCAACTAGACCACGGACCCGCGGGATAAAAGTCGGGGGCAATTTTCTTTAAACATTCGCATCAGTCGAGTGCTGACAGGAGTATCGGGTCGTACACCTCTTCTTCTCTCGAATAGTACGGGTAGTAAATCCTGCGCAGCGAGGAATCTTCCAGCATGCCGCGAGCCTCCCCCTCCGGGACTTCGTACTCTATAAGAGCGTCTTCCGGCACCCGTTCTTCCTCGGGCTCGATATCCAGAACAGACTCCTCTGTTCCCTCCTCGCCGAGTCTGCCCTTTTCGCGCAACCTCTCCATCAGGCTGGAGACCTTGGCCACTCCCTCATCGAGCTCCTCCACTATCTCGCCCTTGGACATCCCCTGCGAGGCGAGCTCAAAAACCTCTCTCTCCTTGCCCGACAGCCGGGCGCGTTCCGACTTGACCTCCCCGGATGTGCCGTCCACCAGCAACTGCTTCTCGTCGTTTTCGAGAAGGTAAAGCGGGTAGTAAGCGGCCGAGTACTTCTCGCCTTTCTCGGCCTCCAGCTCCTGCTGGCTCTTCTTCGGCGGCAACACCTCTATCGACTCACGTTTCTCGTAGCTCGAACCTGTCTCCGTCTCACCGCCGTGCTTTGATCTACGGGTGCGGACATCAGTCATGACAGGGTAGTCCTTGCCGAGCACGAACGCGACACCGGGCGGCAGCGACTTTATCATGTCCTCCACCTCGGAGGTCACACCCTCGAACGATTTCGAGATAGCCTTCAGGTCGTTGGGATTCGTCACCCTCAGTATGAACTGCGTGTTACACTGGGAAAGCACGTTCTTGTCGATACGTGCCGGCCTCTGGGAGATGACCCCGATACCGAGCCCGAACTTGCGTCCCTCGGAGGCTATCTTCCGCAGTATATCGTTGGACTGGGCTTGGGAGAAGCCCTTCTCCGGCGCGAAATTATGCGCCTCCTCGATGACCATCAGGAACGGCGGAACCCTATCGCGTTTACGGAGGTCGAAAAGTTTCTGCGCCAGCATGTACATCGTTATCTCCGCCTCTTCAGGCTCAACCGCCTTCATGTTGACGACCGTGGCCCTGCCGGGCTCTACGAGGTTCTCGAGGTCGACCGGGCTCTCCGAGAACAGCCCGCTCTGCTCGACCTGCTCCAGGGAGTTCAGCAGGTTCCACTTGGCGGTCGACTCCTCCTGGGATACCGCGTCCATTATGTCCGTAAGGTTGTAGTCCTCTTCCTTCTCCCTCAGCCGCTTCAGCGCGTTGTACAGTACACCCATCTGTGAGTTCGTCAATGAGTCAGGTATTATCTCCAACAGCTCGTTCTTCTCGAGGTTGACGGAGGAAAACGAGAGCGGTAACGCACTTGAGTTGATATCGGTGTTCGGCGAGAACTCCTTGATGTCATACGCCCTGCTCCCCTCCTCTCTTTCCGGGTTGGGGGTTCCAAGAGAGGAGTACTCGCCGTGAGGATCTATTATCACAAGCGGGAAATCCGCCTCAAGCAGCTCCTCGATGAGAACGCCTGTCAGGTATGACTTGCCCGCGCCTGTCTGGGCGAGCACCGCGAAGTGCTTGTAGAACTCCTCACCGTCCACGTGGATGTCGATATCCGGGTTGGTCTCGAGGTTCCCGATCCCCAGGCCAGCGTCCTCAAGGCCGAGAGTGTCGGATATCAGCTCCTGGTCTGCGGAGTAGACTATGGAATCCGGCTCTATGACGCGGCGCGGAGCCTTGGTGAGCCCCTTGTCGCGGTAGCCGATGATGTTGGCCTCCGCGACAGTCTCGCCGTCCGGGTGCTTGGTCACTTCGTCGACCTGGGCAAGTATCCACTTATCGTTGCTCTTCACCGAGACGAAGTCGAACTTCCTGACCTCTTCGGTGGCGCGGAAGGTGAAAGAGGAAGTATCGACCTCGCCCTGTATCGTGCCGAGTTGCATCTATAGAAAACAGGGCGGCGGGGAGATTCATAAATTCCAACCTCCGGCTCGGGCCGTTGATTTATGAATCTCCTCCCACCGAACAGAGACATGGAGCTGCCGGAAAAAATAGATGATTTAGGCGAGGGATTCCAGCGCGACCTGAAGTTCCTCGGTGTCAGCATAGCAGTTCTCCTCGTGGCGGTGGCTGGCCACAACCTCGTGACGCCTGACGAACCCGTAAGGGTGGGCTTCGTCGAGGTCGAGACACGGTGCGCTGGTATAGACGCCGGTGCATGTATCGGGGTCCAGCGCCGCACCCACACCACCTACAACTACGACGACTACTCGAAGGTCCAGCGAGGAACCGAGAACTTCTACCGCAGGGTCGAGGCAGAGCTTATGGCCCAGGCCTACAACATATGCACCGCGGACATGAAGGGTATGGAGTGGACATCCAGGGCATCATACCTGAACAGAACGGGAGACGAGTGGAGACAGATGGAGCAGGTAGAACTGCTCGGGTGCGAGCAGACCACGTTCCGCAACATGACCGAGGGCTAAGGCTTAACCGGTTAAAAGTGTTGCCCTGAAAGGCTTTCTCAAGTGGCCACGATGACAGATAATTACGTCGAAACGACATTCGTAGCACTCAAGCCGGACGCCGTAAAAAGAGGACTTGTAGGAGAGATAATCTCGGTCGTAGAGGACGCGGGATTCAAGATATCCGGCATGAAGATGGTCCGGGCCACGGACCAGCTTCTCGAGCAGCATTACGAGGAGCATGTCGACAAACCGTTCTACGAGGGCCTCGCGGAGTACATGAAGGAGGGCCCCATAGTCGCGCTCGCGGTCGAAGGAGTGCACGCAGTAGAAAATCTGAGGAAGATCGTCGGCGACACCAGCGCCAGGGAGGCGCACCCTTCGACCATCCGCGGGCGTTTCGGTCACATGTCGATGGAGCATGCCGACGCCGCGGGCAAGAACTACAAGAACCTCATCCACGCATCCGCCACCCCGGAAGAAGCGGAGAAGGAGCTGGACATCTGGTTCGAGGACGAAGAGCTCCACGACTACCGCACGGCGCACGAAGAAGAAGTGATGTGACATGGCGGAGAAAAGGCTTTACCGCTCGGAGTCCGACCGTATCCTGGGCGGCGTCTGTGGAGGAATAGCAGAGGTATACGACATGGACCCTTCACTGGTCAGGATACTGGCGCTGTTCCTCGTGCTCGGCACGGGGGCGGGCCTGCTCATCTACCTTTTCGCATGGCTTATCATCCCCGGCGAGAGCGAGATAAAGGATAAAGGTAAAAGCGAGGAGGAGTAGAACCCGTCATGGAAGATATCAGCCTGAAGAAGGCGGTGAAGCTCGGTTTCGGGTTCGGTATAGGATTCGCCGCAGCCTCGCTGCTTGCGCTGGTAACCGGTTTCCTGCTGTACCTACCCGTCATGTTCGGCCTTGGATGAAAGCCGCAACAGCTTCTCGACGTCCAGCTCGAATCCGGCAGCCGGCATCTCCAGCTGCCAGTTACCAAGGACTTCGCGAGAAAACTCCCCGATAGCGCCCACCTCTTCACCGTCGAGGTACACGGTCGCGGCCCGGCCGTCCTCGTAACAGTCGATACCCGGCGATCTTACCTCGAACTCGACGCCGAGGTCGCGTTCAAGCACCTGCAGTACCTGGCGGACATCGTTGTAATCCACATCGTTCGAGGAGTGGACGTAGGCCAGCTTCCTCCGGTTGGAGGCGCCGGTATCGCTGTCGTCAAGCACCGATACGTCCGCCACTTCGTAGAACTTCTGCGGGTAGGAGCGGTGCCTGTTCCTCTGCAGGACCTCCATGAGCGAGGGGAGCAGCCAGTTCCTTACCGCAGTATAATCCTCGGTAAGGGCATTCGACATCTCGGCGATATCTTCTTCCGGGATATCCATCCTGTGGAACAGTTTCTCCCGGTTCGAAAGTATGTATGTGTGGGCCTCAAGCGCGCCGGTTCCCTGCAGGGTATCTCTCAGCAAGCGGGTGTAGTCCTCGACCGGTCGTTCCCGGGCTAACTGGTCTACCTCCGGAAGCTCCGGGCCCACGTTCCCGTAGCCGTGCGCTATCACCACGTCCTCTATCAAATCATACTGGTGCATCACGTCAGTCCGGTAAGCAGGTACTTCCACTTCTATAGTATCCTGTTTCCTGGCCGCGCCCATCTTCATCCTCTCGAGCCTTTCGATGACCTGTCCCGCATCCAGTCCCAGGCCCGAGATACCGCGGAAGTAATCCAAGTCGAGTTCCCTTTTCCCTGGCTCGATTTCCGGCATCCTGTCGCCGTCTACCTCGACCGTCTCTATGTCGCCACCGCGTTCCGCGAGCGCAGTCGCTATTATGTTCAGCGCCTTCTTCACTGTTTCGAGCTCTTTGCCGGTCACGTCCACGAGTATATCCCTTGTTCCCGTTTCGACCTCCGTCAGCTGGTTGTTGATTATCGGCGGGAAGGAAAGTACACGACCTTCTGAATCCTCGATCAGAGGGTAGCGGTCCTCGTCCTCCAGTATCCATGCGTACTCCTGGCCCTTCTCGTGCTCGTCCAGTATCTCGCCGAGCTGCATGTCGCGCTCGTACTCCAGCGGCGTGAAAGATACCTTCTCGGGTTCCACCGCCCGGTACGTGAAAGGCGCCTCGACGGTTTCCAGGTCGTGGAGGCCGATGGCGAGCTTGTCTCTCCTCCTCCCCAGAGTCTGGTGAAGCTTTTCCTGCAGCTGTATCAGGCCGTTTATCTTCTTCTCCGTGAGCTCGAGGCCTCTCACTACCGCGATACCGATGAACGGGCGCACCTCCTTGACAGAAGGGTCGACCTCGACCTGTATATCTCCATCCTCCACGTCGTATACCTCTCTTCCGGTATCGATGTCGAAGAATCCCCTGTACGCCCGGGCGAGGCCTTCTACCGATAGGAGGTCAGGCCTGTTCGGGTACACCTCGACATCCCATTTCGGCCCTTCTACGTGGTTCCAGTGGACGCCGAGCATCGATGCGTCCTCGTGAAGCCTCTGTTCATCGATCTCGGCGCCTACAAGCTCGTCGAACTCTCTCTTGTCCACCTCGATGTGCGCCATCCTATCCTTCACCCTCCATGTTCTGCGGCCTCCAGGCCGGCGTGTTCTCGAGTATCTCTACGTCGTTCCTGTACAGCTCACGTATATCTTCCAGTTCCGCGGCACCCATGGCTATCCTCGGGATGCCGAGACCCCAGGCGAGCACTGTTGCCTCGAAGCCGAGCATCGAATTCACGACCTCAGGCCTGAACATTCCTGCGCCTCCGAGAGCGACCCACTCTCCGTCTTTCTCGTCCCAGACGTGGACCTCCACACTCATCTCGGTGTAAGGGAAGTAGGACGGTACCAGGCGGAAGTCGTCGTAGCCCATCTTCTCGAAGAACTCGCTTATGTATCCCTTCAGGTCGCGGAAGCTGAGGTCTTCGCCGACCACTATGCCGTCGGTCTGGTAGAACTCTGCTAGGTGGAACCTGTCGACCGTCTCGTTCCTGAAGTTTCTTGAGACCGTGAAGAATTTTCTCGGCAGCTCCTCCTCGTTCACCTCTATCTCGTGTATCCTGCGGATAGAAACCGCGGTAGTATGTGTTCTCAGCACGTTTCTCTCCGCCTCTTCACGCGACCACTCGTAGCCCCAGCCGTCGCTGCCCGTGATCCACCCGTTCTCGTGGGTGTTCTTCACGTTCTCCACCTTCACATCGTAGCCGGTTATGTCTGATACAGCAGGCGTTTCCATGAAGAAGGTGTCCTGCATCTCCCGGGCCGGGTGATCCTGCGGCGTGTAGAGCGCGTCGAAGTTGAGAAAGCTCGGGACTACGAAGTCGCCGCTCATCTCCTCGAACCCCATCTCTACCCACTTCCTCCGGGCGTAGTCGATTATCTGTTTGTAGAAGTGCTTCTTTCCTGTCCTCGGCGTCTTCACACGGGCCTCAAGGTTGAACTCTTCCTCTATCTCGGATTCCGCCAGCGACCGGCCCTCCTGCGTGAGTCTTACCACGCGTTCCGTCTGGTTCACGGCCTCTACCAGCCCGCGTTCCCGCAGGTCTTCGTCGAACTCGCGGCTCTCCAGCCTCCTCTGGGCAGGATCCGTGTCGAGGTTCGCCTCGCCGTCGCCGGTGAGCTCGACCTCGCCGTTCTCGATTTCGACCCATCCCTTCTCCCGGGCCTTTCCAAGAGCGACGTCGAGGTCCAGGTCCTGGAGCTCCGACATCTGTTTCCCGGAGTCCTCCAGTCTCTGGACGAGGCGGTGCTCCGGTGAGCCGTTCTCGATGACCTCACGGCCTTTATCCGTCATCTGGTGCACTATCTCCTCCTCTTCCTCGTACTCCACGAGGCCTTTCTCCTGAAGCTCCAGCGCCGCCCTGTGAACCATCGACTGGTCGTAGCCCTCTTTCTCCAGCGCCTCGACCGTGGCCTCTCCACGGCCGCGTAGCTCTTCGAGTATCTGTGCTGCCTGGCTCGAGAGTCTCACAGCGATACACCTCGCCGATTAACCTTTAATATTTCAGCGCAGCCGTGGCAGGGTCTATCCCCGGAAAAAACATCCACCCTTGTAGTCGGTGGGACCAGTTGGTAAACGTGTTCCTGCGGTCATAAGGCTTGATGGATGCGGAGCTTTAAGTCGTTAAGCCGTCTCCAGGAACGCCCCGAACAGTATAAGCAGAAGGCCCGCGGCGACGAGTTGCGCTATATCGATCCAGGTATCCCTCTCGAAATGCTCGCGGTACAGCGCGGCGGATATCATGGAACCGGAGATGCCGGCGATTATGAAGCCTCCCATCTCGAACGTGGCGTGGGGGACGTAAGCCAGCGGTTTGATGGCGGACTCCCTGAAAAGGTCGGCGAAGAAGACTCCGAGCACCGATGCGTTCCAGGTCAGGACGAACGCACCCGCGGAGCCAATCACCGAGGCGACGACCAGGATACCGAGGAAAACCATCAGGTTGTTGGAAAGTATAGACATAAACGAGACAGCGTTGACCGCGTTGCCGGTCGCACCTATTATCTGGTTCTGGAGCGAGAACGCGTCCTGGAAGTACATGCCGAGCAGGAAGAACGCGACGACCTCGCCGAAGAACACCGAGCCGTAGACCTCGACCTCGGGCAGGTGCGGCGCTGTCTCGTTTTCACGCTCAAGGAAATAGCTCGTGAGTGGGAATATCAGCGGTATCGACGCGAATATCACGCCGAGAAGGTCGGCCTGCGACGGGAACAGCATCTTCGCGGCCGCGAAACCGAGCAGCCCGGATAAGATACCGAGCAGTGCCAGCAGAGGGAGGTTCTCGTGCTCCTCCTCGCGCAGTATAAGCTCGGGCAGCATACCTCAAAAACAGTCGGTGCGGACTTAAACCAGTTCTCCCTCGGGAACGTTCTCGCGGACGAACTGCTCCACCTCGGCACGGGCCTCTTCACGCTTCTGCTGGTGCTCCCTCAGGAACTCCTCCAGTCTTTCCTTCGCTATCTGCTTCAGCTCGCCGGAGAGCATCTCTCCCGAGCTGTACTCTTCCCGGATGCGTTCAAGCTCGGAGTCGTCCTCGATCAGGTGGAAGGCAAGCAGCTCGAAGACCATGTCCTCCTTGACCCGGGCACCTTTCTCCCGCTGCTCCTCCAGTGTGTCCCTGCCGCCGGTCTTGGCCTCGTCGACCTTCTGCTTCGCATCTTCTACACCGTCGGTCAGTGCGATGTAGCTCTTGGGCTTGCTCGACGACATCTTGCCGCCCTGGAGCCCGCGCATGAACTTGTTGTAAGTTGAGGCGGGCTTGACAAAGCCTTGGCCGCGGTACTTGCGTGCGACCTCCCTTGTCAGCCGTATATGAGGATCCTGGTCCACGCCTACAGGAACGACTGTGGGCTTCGGGCCCCCGTTCTCCGGGAACTGGGGCCTCAGTATGTCGGCGTACTGCGTCAGCGCGGAGGTAATCTTCCCCGGTGCGGCGCTGCCGTACGTGGATTCGACCTCGTTCTGTGTGAGGTATCGAGCGAACATCTTGGCCCGGGCGTGGTGGTCGTTGCCGGCCTGGCTCTGGAAGTAGAAATCAGTCTGCTCGAGGTCGAGGCCGAGCGCCACGTAGTTGGCCAGATACTCCTCGATGACAAGTTCGCGGGCCTTCCCTATGGGCATCTCCCTGGTGTTGTAAGCCTCTATATCCGCGGCCGCGAGGGTGATGTCGGCCCCCATCTCCTGGTACATCGTGACCTGGTCGACCACGCACTTGTGGCCCATGTGGAAGACGCCGGACGGCATGATACCCGTCATCATCGCCACGTTATCGCCGTTTTCCCGGGCGTCGAGGAACTCGTCCATGCCGCGGTGACCGAATATTATCCCGCGGCGGACGTACCTGTGGTCCGGCATCCTGTCCTCTATCTCGCCGACTGGTTCGATGCCGAACTTCTCCATCTTTTCGCGGTAGTCTCCCACCTCGACGTCTCCCCACGGGTCTATGTCTGGCATGTCAATCACTTCCACGGGCAGGTATTTTATTCATGGCCCTGCTCCAAGTAGGCTTCCGCCAGTTCTTCCACGCCGCTGGCGGCCAGCCCTTCGACCACGTACGGGTTCATCCCAGGGAAGTCTCTGGGCGCGTCCTCGTGAACGTAGATATCCTGGTCTGACCTCTGTAGCAGCTCCCTGTAATCCCCGTCGAGGATATCTCCGGGTTCCTGCGAGAATTCCTCTTTGTTCCTCAGGATCACGAGGTCGGCATCACAGGTTATCTCGCGGTAGAAACCGGTGTCCTGCTGGCCGGAAACGTAAACTGGGGTCGGGTCCGCCAGGTCTGCGACCACTTCTATGCTAGGTTTTCCAAAAACGTCCACCCTTGCGGGCTTCTGCATTTTCTTCGTCCGTAGTGGTGTGTGCCATGTTACTCACGTATTTTTCTGTTGTAAGAAAAGATTTAAGTAGCTTTCAAGCCTCTAAAAGCCCTGAAAATGCATACCAGCAGCTCTTTACGATATTTATCGGCGGAAAGTACCTGTATTACCTATACCATGTTCTGCGCCAAGAAGCCTCCAGCACAGCGCAGATCTGCAGGTATGAACCAGTCAAAGATAAACTGCCGTGCGTGCGAGAAGAGCCCGAACATCCACCCTGGACCGTAAAGCGGCTGTCTACGTCATCGGGAGATGCGCGCGGTCCAAAAACGTCCACCCTGCCGCATGAATTACCTAGAGGTAGACATCTTTATCTATCTTCTGGGCCTTGTAGCCGAGGATGTCCTCGTACCCATGGGTCGACATCAGGATCGGGAAGAAGTACTCGTCGGCCCTGATTTCTTCCCCATCCTTCCGGGCGTACACCTCGCCCTCCTCGACGAGGGTGAAGTTCTCTGCGACGAACTCAAGGTCGCCGCCCTCGACGGTATCGTAGTAGATGTAGAGCTCTATATCCGAGCGCTCGTAATCCGCGTCGATGACACCTTCCGCGGCCAGGAAATTGACGAGTATCCCGTAGGCGTTCTCCGCCGCTTGCTCTGTTCCCTGCCTGCCGGCCTCTACCGTTACCGCCGGCACCCTTTCGTTGAGCACACCGGACTCCGCGCCGAAGTAGGCCACGTCCCGGACGCCAGAAGACCGGGCGAGCTCCAGGACCTCTTCCGTCATGATGGAGGTGGTGGCGAAAGGCTCATCCTGTGACCGGGTCGAGTGGAAATCGATGAGCTTCGTGCCCTTGACCAGCTCCAGCAGTCTCGCGGCCAGCCTCTCCTCGTGGCTGTCGCTTACCGGGTCGCCTGGGAAAGACCTGTTGAGATCCGTATCGAGGTACCGTACTTCCTGTTCGTGAGCTTCCTCGTTCGCTATGATGAACTGTACGGGTTTCTTGAGTTCCCAGTCCCCGGACAGGAACTTTTCGATAGCCTTTTTCCCGCACGGCTCGTCGCCGTGGAGGCTCCCTACGACCGTGTACTCTGGTTCTCCTTCTCCTATCTTCTCTACCTTCATACAAGATAACTCTCCCGCCGGATTGAAATATCCATGTCAGTCCTTGAGTGCCTCCACCGCAGGGAGGTCCTCGCCCGACATGTACCTTACGAAGGCTCCTCCGGCGATAGAGACGTGGGAGAAATCTTCCAGCGCGTGGTCGAACCTG
This sequence comes from Candidatus Nanohaloarchaea archaeon, assembly GCA_042218325.1. GTDB lineage: Archaea > Nanohalarchaeota > Nanosalinia > Nanosalinales > Nanosalinaceae > JALDAJ01. The sequence goes on along the minus strand of JBDGRE010000001.1, from coordinate 115,704 downwards.
TGAACCAGCGATGAGGTGTGGCCTCCGCCGAGCACCGTGAAGCCATCGCTCGAGGCTATGGCGTCGACGATAGCACGAGTCCCTTCCTCGTGGCCCTCGTCGAACGCACCCATCGGACCCTTCATCAGCACCGAGTCCGCCTCCTCTATCTCCTCTACGAATCTTTCCTGTGTTTCCTGTCCTATGTCCCAGGTCATCTCATCCGTAGGTACATCGCCGACCCTGTGGCTGCCGGACCCTGTCCTCAGGTCCTGCGGCAGTACGATCTTGTCAGAGTGTTCGTCCAGCAGCTCCTTTAGTTCGCCAGCCCTTGAATCGAAGCCCTGTTCCTCTATCCAGTCGTTCTTCTCTCCTAGCTCTTCACCTCGCAGTGTCAATGCCAGTTCTCCAGGGATGCCGGCGAGAAGCACCTTGTCCGCACGGTCTATCATCTGTTCCATCATACCTATCAGGTCGGCCGGTTTTTCCCCGCCGAGCACGAGAAGCGGATCTTCGAGCTCATCCCTCACCCTCCTGCCGTTCTCCAGCTCGCGCTGCATCACCGGGCCCGCGTAGGAATCGAGCAGCGGCGCGAAGCCGACAATGGATGCGTGCGAGCGGTGGGCGGCGGAGAAAGCGTCGTCAACGAAAACATCAAAGTAACAGGCCATGTTGCTCACGAAGTAGTCTTCAGCGTGTCTCTCGGGCGAGACGTTCTGCAGCTCTTCCGAGAGGAAACGGACGTTCTCCAGGAGGCAGACGTCACCGTCTTCCATCGAAGCCACCGCGTCCCCGAGCTCGGGCCCGAAGAAGCTCTGGACGAAGTTGACGTCCTTCTCTAGCGCGCCGGAGACATGTTCGGCGTGTCTTTCCAGGGATAGGAAGTCTTTCCTGGCGGGGCGGCCCTGGTGTGCTATTATCATCGTTCTCGCCCCTTTATAGCTTAACTTTCTGACAGTCTCCATGTAGCGCTCGAACCTGACGGTCTTCTGCGGCTCTCCGTCCTCCACCGGCAGGTTGAGATCGGTTCTAAGGATGACTTTCTTTCCCTCCAGCTCTGCTTCTTCAAGCCCTCTCATAGAAATCCCTCATATTACGAAGTATTATCCTGGCAGGTTTTTAAGGTTTCCAGACCGCGGCCATAGGTCTCAACAGGCGCGCAGCCGGTTTTATCTCCGGAGCCCCCGGAAGATAGATACTCCCTGTTCAAGCGCCCTTTCCGACAGATCTTCAAGACCTATACCGGAATGGTGTTCAAGACCGTGCAGCACGGCCCTCGCCAGTTCCTGCTCCCTGCCGTCGAATCCGTGACCGGTATCTTTCACCTCGGCCCCGGCGAAACTGCCCTCGAGCCGCCCCCCTATCTCGCCGGCGTATATCAAGAAGATGTCCTCCCTGTCAACGGGCTCGTCGACCCGGAGCTCCCTGTCTTCGACCCTTAGACCCGACGGAACATCGTAGCCTGTGAAGGAGAGCACGTCCGGGTGATCTATGTACTGGTACGCGAGAACGCCTCCTGCACAGTAACCCACGAGGTGGGTCCCGGCCTCTATACGGCTCTCGATCTCCGGTACCGAGCCGTCTTCCTCCACTGCCTGCTCGAAACCCCTGTAGAGCTCGATCACATCCACGCTGTAGCCTTCTTCCTCGAGAGCCCGACGCGGTTCCAGGACCGCGGGGAAGTTCTCGTCGACACCGTCGCCGCCCACGAGGACTACGTCTTCCGCCATGATTATCCCGCCGAGCCCACGAACTCATAAAAAACTTCGAGGCCCGGTTACAGGCATGTGCTGTGAACCAACCAAAGGTGGACATTTTGGAGCCTCCCACAGCCGTTACTGAAACTTTCTCGAGCCTCAAAACCGTTCTTTCTAAAAGATACTCTCCGAACTGTCTCCCATGACAGACGACACGGGAGAAGTCACGGAACTCGCGAAGAGGCGCGGATTCTTTTTGCCCTCGAACGAGATATATGGCGGTACCGCCGGGTTCTACACGTACGGCCCGCGCGGAGCCCCGATGAAGAGTAATATCGAGGACGAGTGGCGCGAGAGGTTCACGTACAGGGAAGGCCACCGGGAAATCGATGCGCCTACAGTGATGCCCGAGGCGGTTTTCGAGGCATCCGGCCACCTCGAGACGTTCGACGACATGATAATCGAATGCCCGGGATGCGGGAAGTCGCACCGCGCCGATCACCTCGTAGAGGATAATACAGAAGTGGAGGAGGCGGAGGCATTCTCCACGGAGAGGATAATGGAAATCATCTCCGACGAGGACATACAGTGCCCGGACTGCGGTGAAGCACTGGCGGGAGAAGAAGTCGACGACTTCAACCTGATGTTCTCGACCAACATCGGCCCCGGTGACTCCTCGCCCGGCTACCTCCGGCCGGAGACGGCGCAGGGCATCTTCGTGGAGTTCCCGCAGCTGAAGGAGTACGCCCGCAACCAGCTGCCGTTCGGCATAACCCAGGTAGGCAAGGCGTACAGGAACGAGATATCGCCGCGTAAATCACTGGTCAGGGTCCGGGAGTTCACACAGGCCGAGCTCGAGCATTTCATCGACCCGGAGAGAGACGAACCCGGACTCGAGAAAGTCGAGGACGTAAAGGTCACGCTCTACCCGCGCAGCGAGCAGGACAGAGGAGGCGGCGAAGAGATAGTCACGACCGTCGGCGAGGCCGTCGAGAAGGATATAATCGCGAGCGACTGGGTCGCCTACTACGTCGGCATCTCGAAGCGGTGGTACGAGAAGGTCGGCGTCAACATGGACAAGTTCAGGTTCCGGCAGCACCAGGAGGACGAGCTCTCGCACTACGCCAGCGACTGCTGGGACGCCGAGGCCTACACCGCGGGAACATGGGTGGAACTCGCCGGTTTCGCGTACCGCGGCTGCTACGACCTCAAGAACCACCAAGAGCACTCGGGCGAGGACTTCACCGTCTTCCGCGAGTACGACGAGCCGCGGGAAGAAGAGGTAGTCGATGTCTCGGTCGACATGGGCGAACTCGGGCCGGAGTTCGGCTCCGACGCAGGCGATGTCGCGGAGGCCGTGGAAGAAAGCGTCAAGGACCATCCCAGCCTGCTGGACCAGGACACGCTGGAGGTAGACTTGAACGGCGAGGTCTTCGATGTCGACACAGACTGGATAGAAAGAGAGGAGGTGGAGAAAACCATCAACGGCGAGAACATCATGGCCGCAGTGGTCGAGCCGTCGTTCGGTATCGGGCGGCTGTTCTACACTGTCCTCGACCACAGCCTCGAAGAAGACGAGGTCGACGGCGAGCAACGAACAGTTCTCAGGCTCGAACCGGATGTCGCACCGGTAGAGGTCGCGGTTTTCCCGCTTATGGATAAGGACGGTATGGGGGAGAAAGCGGAAGAAGTAGCGGAGTCGCTGAGGGCCGCAGGCTTCTCGGTCGACTACGATGACTCGGGCGCGATAGGCCGGAGGTACCGGAGACAGGACGAGATCGGGACCCCGCTCTGCGTCACCGTGGACCACGAGACCCTAGAGGATGGCACCGTCACGCTGAGGGACAGGGACTCGACGGAGCAGGTAAGAGTGCCCGTTGAGGAGCTGGAGCAGAAGATACAGGGGTTCATGCAGGGCGCGGGACTCGGAGAGCTGTAATCTAGAGGAGACCTGTCAACCAGTCGAAAAGCCCCGAAAGCGGCGCCAGGATGGTCCTTCCACCCGACACCCCTTCTTTCTGTGTCGGCCGATTGGTGTCACCGGAACTCGTGTTACGCACTATCGACTCCAGCCGGTAGACCGCCAGGTTCCTTTCTTCCGGGCCCGGGACAGTTACGACCGTTCACCACTTCGTACTTGCCGGGCTCTCCTCTCGTGACCATGTAGCCGGTCTCCGAACGCTGGAGCATGACCACGACCTCCTCGCCTCTCTCGAAATCCGGTGCCGTGGAGACGTGGACTCCGCGGACGCCGGGTATCGTGCCACCAGCCACCCGGAAAGTGACCGAGCCGCGGGCCTCACCCTTGAAGGTCTCGTTCACCCTGACTGTCACGGGATGCGATATCTCGGTACCCCGCAACGGGATGTACCCCGCCTGGCCGATGTAAACAACCTCGCCGTGCACGACCAGATCGGATTCGTTCGCGTTTTCCGCCGGGTCGAAAGCACCTGCCGCGAAGAGCCCCGCGGAGCCAGCTATGAAAGAGAGTACGATGCCCGACAGTAAAACACCGTGGGGGAATCCTCTCATAAAGAAAAGCTTGCAGACGGCATCTTAGACCCTTTATCCGCCGGAGACCGGCACGCCGCGCGTAAGCGTACGAGAAAAAAGAAGAAAAGATGGAGGAGCGATTCCTACAGCAGGCCGAGACCCACACCGGCGGAGTACGGCCCGAAGACCGCTGCCCCGGCCCCGTAAAGGACCAAAACCGCGCCGAAGAGCGCGAGGTTCTTAAGGAAGTGGGTCATCTGCTGCTGTTTCTCCTCGCCCTCGTGGCTCCAGAAGTCGTGGAACCACGGCGTAACGACGGCGAGGAAGACCCCTACAAGGCCGAGACTGACCGCCGGGTAGGCTGCGGCTGCGATGCCCATGCCTCCCGCGAGAAGCATCAGTCCTGAAAGGTACACCAGCGCTTCCGCGGCGGGCGCACCCTTGGATTCGGCCCAGCCGGCCAGCTGTCCGGTTCTCAGGAAGTGGTTGACGCCCATCAGGGCGAAGTAGCCACCGAAAAGGACGCGGCCGACAAGTAATGCGAGTTCAGATGTCATAGAGTTAATCACCTGTGACGGTTTTCCGGCTACAGGTTTAAACAGGTTGACGTTGTGGCCGGTCGCAGCTTGATAAAAACCGGTCCGCAACTTAACCTATGGCCGAGTGCTCCGAGTGCGGCAAGGACTCGATGTCCTTCACATGCAGGTACTGCGGCAAGAAATACTGCGCCGAGCACCGGCTGCCCGAGAACCACGACTGCGAGAAACTCGACGAGGAAGTGGAGAAGAAGAGAGAACAGCAGGGCAAATGGTTCCAGGAGAAAGAAGTCAGGAACGAGGTGAAGCCCTCCGAACCCCGGAAACCATCGATGGCACGGGACATAATCTCGACCTTCACGAACAGCGCCACGCTATCGATAATAACAGTTACAGTATTCGCGTTCCTCCTGCAGATGGTTCCCGGCTTCACGGAGATGATGCTCCTCGACCCTGCCGTCGGCGAGCTGGTGCAGCGGCCCTGGTCGATAATCACCGTGATGCTGGTCCACGGCGGGCTTTTCCACATCTTCGCCAACATGGTGACCTTCTACTTCTTCGGCACCCCGCTCGAGAGGATAATTGGCACGCAGGGCCTATTCAAGTTATATGTCGGCTCCGGCGTCGTCGCGAGCATCGGTTTCATCGTACTCCAGAACCTTATAGCATTTCTTAATCCCTCGGGCCTAGCCTGCCTCACCTCAGGCTGCAGTCCCGGCGCCCTCACAGTCCTGAGCCCGGCTGTAGGAGCCTCCGGTGCAGTCGTGGCGGTCTTCGCCGCTGTCGCCATGTTCTACCCGGACGCGGAGGTCCTGCTGTACTTCTTCATCCCGATGAAGATACAGACCGCACTCAGGCTGTTCGCGGTTATGGAAGGCATCAACCTGCTGACCAAGCTGCTCGGCTACTCGATACCCCTCATCGGGATCTCGGCCCCATCAGCCCACCTCACCGGCCTCGTGGTAGGTGTCTGGTACGGGAGGAAGCTGCGGGAGAGACACTCACCGTCGACAGGAGTACTTGACCTCCTCGGGTACTGAGATATTTATATATAAAACAGGAAAACTGTGGTGATGGTAATCGAACTCTCTGAGAGAAACCTTTCAACCCGTTTCTACAGCGTGGAAAGAAAGAACGAAGGTCCGGAAGAGGTGATACTTGACGAAGACCGGGCATTTGAAATTCTGGAAGGCCGTACAGAGACCGAAGGAGTAAATATGCTGTCCAGAGCTCCAGCCTCATTCCGAATACCTGAAACCGGTTATTCGGGGACAGGCTATCTACAGTTCGGCAACCCAGAAGGCGGTGAGGCAGAACTACAAACACGGTCAGAAGAACCGCGCGAAGGACCAGGTAGATACATGCTGTCTATCTCAGTCCTTCCCGATTACATGGATCCTAGCAGAGTTGGAAGAAATCCTCTGAGATGATTCAGGGCTTCGCCCGTTCGACCTCGTAGTAGGTCACGCCACCCTCCGAGTCGACGACGCCCCAGAGCATCGTAGCGCGGATGTTGTGGGCCAGCCTTACGGCGCGGGACATCTCCTGGAAGCTGAGTGTGTGGTTCTCGGGAACAGCGTGCACCACCCACTTGGTGTGCTGCTTCTGCCGCTTCGGTCCCTCGCTGTACGGGTTGACGCCCTCCTCGTAGACGCGGAAATGTGAGCCAAACTTGAACCCGCTCTTCACGATGTAGCCCCGCTCTCGCAGGTCCCTGTAAACCTTGTACTTGTGCGAGAACTCGTCGTCCAGCTCCACGAACCGGTCGTGAAGCTCTTCCCGCGAGAAGGTTTCTCCCGAGGCGCCCTCGACCTCTATCACGTCGCGGTCGACAAGATGCATGGCCTCGGACAGCGACAGCTCCAGCACCTCTTCCTCGTCGCACTGGAACTTGCCGTAGTAGTAGTCGCTGTAGACTTCCTTCGCGCCATCCTCATCCGTGATACGGACGCGGGACTCGGCCAGCTTTGCTGCAATCATACCTTGGAGGTAACGGAAGAACCTTTTAAAACCGATTCAGAGCCCGGAGGCATATAGGCTCTTGCCAGATAAAACAGTAGTTCAGAAGTCGTCGAGGCCTTCCTGGCCATGCTCTTTCAGGACACGCTGGGCCGTGCTCCAAGACCGCCTGATCTCGTCCGGCAGCTCGCCGTATTCGTCGAGGTAGTGGTCCATGAAATCGATGACCTCTTCGTCGTGCGGGTAACCTGACTTGAAGTCGAAGCCGTACTTCTCCTTCAGCTCTCTGACGTGGCGCTCACGGGCGCTCTTCGCGAGTATGGAGGCCGCGGACACAACAGGGTACTCGTCGTCAGCCCCGTGCTCCGCGACGAACTCCACGTCCTCAAACCGTGGCGGCAGCTGGTCCTTTAGCTTGCGTATGAAGCGCTCCGCGTTCGGCTCGGGCAGGTCGACTATGACCCGGTCAGCGTCCGACATCGCTATGACCTCGGAAAACGCCTGGACCTCGATCTCGTTCAGCGTCATGACCTCCCGTAGCTCGTCGATGGTGCTCGCGGTCGCCTCCTTAAGAAAGGTCTCGCCTATGCTCTCCAGCTTCTCATCCATCATGTCCCGGCGCCTGTCCGACAGTTTCTTCGAGTCCTTGACACCGAGATCCTCGAGTTCCCCGGTCCTGTCCTCCTCGAAAAGGAAGCCGCCGACGAACATCGAACCTATGACCGGCCCTCTTCCCGCCTCATCGATACCGAGAATCTTTGTCATAGGAGTATCGTGGGCCGCCAACAGTTATTATTCCTGTTCCTTCTCCATCTCGAAGAACACCGGTTCATCCCCGATTCTTTCCCTCTCGCGCCGGCTCCCTATGAGATCGAAACCGTCGTACATGGCGATATGCTCGCCGTCACCGTAGACTTTCACCCCGCTGGTGCGGTCGCGGGCCTTTACCCTGTCGTAGTCCGCACCAGGGTAGAACTCGACCGTCTTCACTATCCTTGAACCGTCGGCCTCGAACTCGGATTCCCGGGCCTCCGGACCAAGCCATTCTGCGCCACGGGCTTCTCCCGCGTCCTGTTTTACGTTCTCCATCGAGGACATAACCGAATACGGATGGTTCAACATGTAGGCCCGCCTGCCAGCCCAAGGAGCCTCCTCCAAGCCCTTCTGCCCGCCCGGGACGAACAAAAGCATGCCTTCATCGAAGACCTCCGACTCTATGTAGTCGTAGACCTCATCAAAATTGTTCCCTGCAAGTAAGCCCTGCAGCTGGGCCGGGTCACGCGCACGACCGAGCAAGACACCTCTCCCCTCTACAGCCGAGATGAACGGTAGATCGAACTCATCATCTCCTAACACCCTGTCCGATACCTCATCGGGCAGGAAAACAGCGTAATCAGTGCCACCAGAGTAACCCCTGAAGTGGTAGAGCATCTTCTCTACCGTTCCGCTGTCTATGCGGTCGAGGTTGTCAACGACTGCCCTGAAATCCGTGGAATCAGCCTCGATGGTGCGCGCAGGTCTATCACCGCCAGAACTGCCGACCAGGGCGCCCCCTGTAACAGGTTCCTGCTCTATATCAAGCCGTCTCATAAAATCGACCAGTTCCTCTTCGTCCGCTGGCGCCTCCTTACTTCCCGTGTCAGTACTCATCAAGACTAACATATGTCCTCCGACCTATATCAATTTTCCGGGAGCAGGCCGATGGATGGTTTAAAAAACTGGCAGGCCAGTGAATGGTATAGGTTTTACAGCGGGGTAGAGCAGCCAGGAGTGCTCGTCGGGCTCATAACCCGGAGGTCCGTGGTTCAAATCCACGCCCCGCTAAGCTCTATCCGGATTTGAAACTCCAAGAAAATCTCCGATTTTCGGATGGTTCAAATCCACGCCCCGCTATTCTCGATAATATCTCACCCTCCGCCGTGAGCTGGAAAAGTTTCTCGCTGAAGTTTAAATCCGACTCTTCATAACCCAGAAACATGATTACGGTCGCCCACTTCGCTTTCGGGCTTGCTGTGGCCTACATACTCGAAAGAAGGCTCGTAACTTCGTCTGCTTTCGCTATAGCCCCTGATTTCGACATAACCCTTGACTTCCTTTACCCGTTCACCCACCGCGGCATAATGCACACCTTCCTCGCGGCAGCAGTCTTCTCCGGGCTCGTCTACGTCTACACCGAGGACAGGATCTCGGCCGAGAGCTGCATGCTGGCCTACAACTCACACCTGTTCCTCGACCTCCTCACTACCTCCGGCGTTCCGCTCTTTTTCCCGTTCATGTCCGATTTTGCGCTCAGCCTGACATCAGCCTACAGTCTTAAGGCGAATTCAGCCATAATAGCCGCCTCTTTAACCGCTATGTACGTCAAAAAGAGTACACAACTGTTCAAAAAAGTTAAAACGCGTTCAAAAACTTTCCCGGCTATTCAGGCCCTGTCCATTAAGTTAAATAAAGGTTGTAGAAAAGGGTAGCTTTAGGGGGAAGGAGTATGAGAGGTCTCAAGGAATGGACAAAGTCGGAAACGCAGTCATAAAAGCGATGCAGGACCTTTCCCGGATATCGACAAACGGTTCAGCGAGGATCAGGGTCAACCGTAACCTGTGCGAGCCGGAGGCTTTCGAGACGATATTCGAACACTTCTCACGAGGCACCATACTCGAGCGTATAGACCTCGACGTCGAGACCATGGATACGAAGATGGAGTGCGGAGGATGCGGCCACTCCCGGACGGTAAAGGGCGAACACTCCGGCTACGAGAAATGTCCTTCCTGCGGACGGTTCGCCGAGATAAAAGACAGCGCGTACGAACTCGTCGAACCGAACCCGAACAAGGCAGGTATACGCAAAAGCATCCGGTTCTAGGACAAGAGTCGAGCATGCTCTATAGCAGTTGAGTTAAAAATCTCCGCCCTGCCTTCAACTAATAATCGTCATTCCTGTGCCGGGGTGACGGAGTCTGGACGAACGTGCCAGCCTGGAAAACCTTCTACCCGAACTCGGAGGGTTGGAGGTTGGAGAAGACGCCTCATCCCCGAGGCCGGCTTCGACCCAGCCAGCTGGTGGGCCATACCGGCCCTCCTGGGTTCAAATCCCAGCCCCGGCGCTTTCCTTGCGGTCGCTTACAGTTCTGCTTAACACTTTCCACACCGCTCTGATGCATATGCCGCTGCCGGAACCCGAATGGATAGAGGAGGAAGAAGGCCGCTAAAACGTGGTATTCCGCGACGAGACCGAGTTCGAGGAGACGCGGAGATACAGCGTAAGCGCCAACCCGTCCAGCCCCGCCGCAGTGGAGCAGCATTCCGGTAACCCCTCGAGCCCCAAGACTCCCGAAATCGTGTCCTCGAACTCATTGAGTGCAGCTTTAACAGGCGAAGAATCCGATAAAAGCTCCAGTCCCGTTGTCACGGGAGAGCTCAGGCTCGGCAAGACGCAGGAAGGCAACTGGCGTGCACTCTCCGTCATGGCACCGCAGCTCCATAGCAGGAGAGAGGCGCGCAGGTTCGCATCAGAAGTAGTCTCACTGCTGGAAAACGAATAAAACGGCTTCCCAGGAAGCATCTCACATGGGAAGCAGGATAGAGGAGTTCAAGGATGGCAGGCAGAGAGAGTCAGAGATCGTCATCGCGATAGGAGGCCCGTCGAAATCAGGGAAGAGCACGCTCGCAGAACATATAGCACAGGAAATAGGCGTGGAGCACGTCTCGGCAGGGGATTTCTTCAGGGAAATCGCGGCGGAGCGAGGCATGACCGTGGAAGAGCTTTCCGAAAAGGCAGACCGGGAAACCGATATAGAGGTGGATCGCCGAACACTGGAGGCAGGCCTGGAAAAGGACTGCATGATAGACGGACGGCTCGCGGCCTGGGTGCTGGGCGACTACGCGGACCTGACGATATATGTGACCGCCGACCTCGAGGAAAGGGCGAGGCGGCTTGCGGAGATGGAAAACATAGAGCAGGAAGAAGCGGAGGCAAAAGTCAAGAAAAGAGACGAGGACAACAACGAACGTTACAGAGAGTACTACGGTATAGAGGTACCACGACCCGATATCTACGACGTGGTCGTGGACAACACTGAATTAAGTATCGAGGAGCAAGAAGAACTCGTGGACCGCGTGCTCCAGGAACGGTTCCCCGGGGAGGCCTGGTAAACAGATGGGATACGAGATACTCGAACACACTGCCGACGCCAAGTTCCGCGCAACGGGCGAAACACTCGAAGAGGCGTTTTCAGAAACAGTGATGGGTTTCGCCGAGATAGTAGGAGACGGCGAGAGAGGCCAAGTACGCCACGAAATCGAGGTCGAGTCGGAGAACCTCGAGGCACTGCTGTTCGACTTCATGGACCGGCTGATCCTTCTACAGGACACGGAGGGAGTGACCGTACGTGAGGCCGAGAACCTGGAAATCGAGGAGAAGAAGCACGGCTACGCGCTGACCGCAGACATCATGACCGACAAGCTCGATCCCGGCGGCTCCTACCTCGACGTCAAGGGCCCGACCTATAACGAGATGAAGGTCGAGCAAGGCGATGGAGAATGGGTCATCGAGGCCGTGCTCGACATCTGATGTAATACAAATCTTCCATAAAAAAGCCTGAACACCAGTTCTGTAATACAGCATTGCAGATTGTAAAAAGTTAAGCCAGGTATTTGTATCCATGGAACCACAGAAAGTTTCCGAGAACGTATACGAGATAGAAAAAGAGGGGGACATGAATGTCCCGGCGAGGATATACGCCTCGGAGTCGCTTCTTGAGGAGATAAAACAGGACAAGACCCTTGAACAGGTGAAGAACGTCGCGACCCTGCCTGGCATACAGGAGCACTCCATCGTGATGCCTGACGGTCACCAGGGCTACGGGTTCCCGATAGGCGGCGTGGCGGCGGTCGACATGGAGAACGGCGTCATCAGCCCGGGCGGTATCGGCTACGACATCAACTGCTTATCCGGAGATTCCGAAGTTCTTGTGGAGTTCGGAAGGAGAAAAGAAATAGGGGAGCTGAAGGACGATTTCAACGACTATCGCGCAGTTGTAGCGGGGAGCAAAACAGCAAAATCGGATATACAAATTCTTACAGAGAAAGAAGGCCGAAAGGTCCTTGAGGTGGAAACCGAGACAGGCGAGAAAATAACCGCGACGAGAGACCATCCTTTCCTGACGGACGAAGGAATGGTAGAACTCGACAGTCTTTCAGAAGGATCACAGATTTATCTCAGACCTTTCAGAGGAATCGAGAACTCGGAACCAGAAGAGTTCACAGTTCTGTCGGAGGAGGATTTCATAGAAGAAAACAAGCTACTGGTACAAGCTCTAAAGGAAAGAGACCTTCTACCCCTGAAATCAACCGACAGAGAGTTCAACATCCTCCTGAAACTTGCAGGGTTCCATACCGGCGATGGATCCGTCAATAACTCAGGCGACACGTGGTTCTATGCAGAACCAGAAGATCTGGAAAAAATCAGAGATGATATCAAGGAACTAGGCTTCAAACCGTCAAAAATCTACTCAAGAGAAAGGGAGCATAACCACAAAGGAAGTCAGTTTGAGAGAACTGAACACAGCGTAAAGTCAACCTCCAGGGCGTTCAAGAAACTGCTCATGAAGCTCGGAACACCTGAGGGCAAGAAGACTCAGGAAGAGTTCACTACACCCAGATATCTGTCGAGAGTTGAGGACTGGCAGCTGGCCCTGTACCTTTCCGCCTTCTTCGGCGCAGAGATGAGTTCGCCGAAAGCACAGCACGACAAAAACTTCTACTGTCCGAAGATATCACAGAACAAGGCAAGCGAGAAGAGAGAATCAGGCAGAAAGTTCATGCAGGAAATCAGGGATTACCTCGGAAGACTGGAGATCGATACCAACCAGATAGAAAGCATGAAGACCGAGGAAAACGAAGACGGAGAGGTAACCAGGTTCCGGCTCGGTATAAAGAACAACAGCGAGAATCTAATCAAATTCCTCTCCGAAGTCGGCTACAGATACAACCTCGAAAAAAGAAAGAAAGCCGTCAAGGCCATCCAGTACCTAAAGACCAAGCAGAAAGCAATCGAACAGAGAGAAAGGATAGCCGAAAAATGCGTCCAGCTCTACAAAAATGGAACCCAACCTCAGGAAATCAAGCAGAAGTTCGAAATAAACGAAAGGTTCATCGAGAGAAGGATCTACAGCGGAAGGAAAACCATTTCTCGACCTCCGAAGAGCTTTCCGAGTTATGAGGAATACAGAAGAGACCTGGAAGTCAAGGACAATCTCACAGTAAAATCGACTATAAAATCCATCGATGAGAAAGGAACCGAGACTGTATACGACATAGGTGTAAGACATGAAAAACACAACTTCATCGCTGACCAGTTTGTCGTCTCCAACTGCGGCGTCCGCGTACTGAGAACGAATCTCGAGTACAGCGACGTGAAGGGCCGGGAGAAGCAGCTGGCGAACCTGCTGTACGATAAAGTCCCCTGCGGTCTCGGCGGCGGAGGCTACATCGATACCGACGAGGAAGACCTGCGAGAGATACTTGAGAAAGGCATGGAGTGGATGCTGGAGAACGGTCACGCCCGAAAAGCTGATCTGGAGCACTGCGAGGAGAACGGGAAACTTCCCGGGGACCCGGAAAAGGTGCCGCAGGATGCCATCAAGCGCGGCGTAAACCAGGTCGGCTCGCTGGGAAGCGGCAACCACTTCCTCGAGGTGCAGAGGGTCGCGGAGCTGTACGACGAGGACAGGGCCGAAGCTTACGGCCTGCAGGAAGACCAGGTCGTCATAATGATACACTCGGGCTCCCGCGGGCTCGGACATCAAACATGCACGGAGTACCTGAGAAAGTTCGAGAAGGAGTACCCGGAGATAGTCGAGGAGATACCGGACAAGGAGCTGATATACGCGCCTATAGGAGACGAGCTGGCGCAGGACTACTGGGACGCGATGAACGCCGCCGCCAACTTCGCCTGGGCCAACAGGCAGGCCATGACCGAGGCCATTCGCGAGGCGCTGGGCCTGCTGTTCGACGATACGCAGGTCGACCTCGTCTACGATGTCTGCCACAACATCGCCAAGCAGGAGACCCATACTGTCGATGGAGAGAAGAAAGAAGTTCTCGTGCACCGGAAGGGAGCGACCCGGGCGATGCCGGCCGGCCGCGAGGAGGTTCCCGAGGCGTACAGCAGCGTGGGACAGCCGGTTCTGCTGCCGGGAACGATGGGCACCTCATCCTACATACTTTCCGGTGGCGAGAAATCACTGGAGCTATCGTTCGGGTCGACCGCCCACGGCGCGGGAAGACTCAAGTCGCGGACACAGGCCAAGAAGGATTACCGCGGCGAGCGGCTGCAGAAAGAGCTGGAGCGTGACGGTGTCTACGTCCGAGCGGCCTCGGGAGAGACCGTCGCGGAGGAGGCGCCCGGCGCCTACAAGGACGTGGACGAGGTCATCCGTGTAAGCGACGAACTGGGTATCGGGAAGAAGGTCGCGAGGATGAAGCCGGTCGCGAACATCAAGGGCTAGAAATCGAACCTTCGATAGGCGGCGCCTATCAGGACCGCTGAGAAGCCTACGAGCACCGCTGTTTTCTCGATTATGAATCCTGCTGTCGCCTGCTGCTGCACCAGCGCCCTTGAAAGCTCTATGCTGTGCGTCAGTGGTATCAGCTGCTGCAATATCCTCACAGACCCGGGAAGAAGAGTCTCCGGGTAGAAAACAGGTGTGCCGGCGATGAGTACTATCACGAATGTCTGCACCACCATCCGGGATTCCTGCGTATCCTTCGACAGTGACGCGGTTACGAGAGCGATGCCGGAATGAGCGACAACCGTGGCGAGCACAGCCATGAAGGCGAGTGGAAGGCTGACCGTTACCGGGGAGAGGTACGATGCCAGGCCGAGTATGAGCGCCGCGACCGCGAGGCCGGAGACTGAGGAAGCGGCGATCTTGGCGGTGAAGTACTCGTACTTCTCCATCCGTGTGCCCCGGTACGCCTTGAGCAGCCCCGAATCGCTGTCCTCAAGCACACCATGGAGGACCCCGAATACGCCTATGTACGCGGGTACGAAGACGAGGTATGAGGCGACGAAAGAGTTCGAGAAGCCTTCTTTCCCGAAGCTGAGGCCGCCTGTCTCGAAGACGAAGTAAAGGAAAACGAAGAACGCCAGCGCCCAGAGAAGCGACATAGCCACGGTTAAAGGTCGGCGCAGCTTGTTCATGAAGTAAATCTTCAGAAGCTCAGCTACTTTCCTCATAACGCTCACCCGTCGCGTCGAGATAGACCTCCTCAAGGCCCGGCCTGTCGACCGCTATATCGTCGATTCCCTCGATTTTCCCCGTTTCGACCATGTGTTTCAGCACCTCGTGCGGCCTGTCGCAAAATATCTCGAAGTAGTCTCCACTCACGCGCGCGTTTTCTATGTAACTTTGAGGTACCTCGCCTTCTCCGCTTACCACATACTGCGCGTCTATACCATCCAGCAGTTCGTCCATCCCGCCCTCGACGATCTTCTTGCCGTCGCGGAGTATAACTACGCGGTCGCACAGTCTTTCCGCTATCTCCATCGAGTGCGTGCTCAGGAGAACGCCGTGTTCCTCACCGAGCTCTTCGATAACGGCCTCGAGAGCGGTCCGGCTCTGGACGTCCAGGCCCGCGGCAGACTCGTCAAGCAGCAGGTAGTCGGGCTGTTTGACGAGAGCGGACGCGATGTTCAGCTTCTTTTTCTGGCCGCCGGAAAGCTCCTCGACCCATGCATCGCTCTCATCAAGGGCTACGTCCCGCAACGCTTCCTGTATATCGGCGCCGGAGCTGTTCAGCGTTTTCATCAGCCCTAGGAACTCCTCGACGGTTATCTTGGGCCGCATCTCGAGCGACTGAAATACGATCCCGACGCACTGTTTCAGGCTGCTTTCCGCCTTTACCCGGCCGGAGTCCGGCTGCAGCAGCCCGGCACACATCTCCATCGTGGTCGACTTGCCTGCACCGTTCGGGCCGATAAGACCGACTATCTCTCCCTTCTCGACCTGGAAACTGAGGTCTTGTACCGCCCGGGTTTCACCGTAGCTCTTCGACAGGTTTTCCGCCTTTAGCATACGCATACCTGTGGACCTGACGAATAAAAGAGCGCCGAGGGAAGGAACGGGAACAGCGTCTTCGACCCATTTATAAGATTTGTCTGTGACCGATGAGTTACCACCCTACCCGGAACATCAAGCTGCGGGTTCGCAGAAACTCCTGAAGGGAGTTTCGAATTTGTCAGGTGGACAAGCCTCAGTCGAGGCCTCTGGAACAGGTAAAGGAGGAGATAACAGTATGTCAGACGTTAACAGACCAAGAAGCGGTTCGCTCGGGTTCAAGCCCAAGGTAAGAGCGCAGAAGATCTACCCAGAGATAGATACATGGGAGGAGACCGACGAGTTGAAACCTCTTGGTTTCGGGGGATATAAGGTCGGCATGACCCGTGTCCTGATGATAGACGACACCGAGGGCGCGACCGAGGGCCGGGAGAAGGCGACACCGGTAACGATACTCGAAGCGCCGCCGCTACGAGTTTACGGCGCGCGTTTCTACACTGAGGACCTCAACTCAGGCAAGCAGGTCTTCACCGAGGCGTGGACCGATTCGCCCTCGAAGGAACTTCAAAGAGCCACCGACGTTCCGAAGGAGGGCAACATGGATAACTTCGAGGACGCCAAAGAGATAAGCGACGAGCTTTCGGAAGTCCGGCTTCTCGTCCACACCCAGCCACAGCGCGCGGGGCTCAGCAAGAAGAAACCCGCCAACTTCGAGGTGGCGATGGGCGGCGAAGTCGAGGAGCAGCTTGAGTACGCTGAAGAGATGATCGGAAAGGAAATCGAGTTCAACGACGTCTTCGAGCCCGGAGAGTACAGCGACGTAGTCGCTGTCTCGAAAGGTAAAGGCGTGGAGGGCCCGGTAAAGCGCTACGGTATCAGGAAGCTGGGCCACAAGACGCAGAAGAAGCGGAGAAAGGCCGGAAACGTCGGCCCGTGGCACCCTGACAAGCTCTCGTGGAAGGTTCCTCTTCCAGGCCAGCAGGGTTATAACAACCGTACGGAGCTGAACAAGCGCATACTTGACCACGGAGACGCGGAGCAAGTCCAGCGCGAGGGAGGCTTCAAGAACTACGGCGAAGTCAAGTCCAACTACATACTCGTCAAGGGCTCGGTTCCCGGGCCGGCGGAGAGACTCGTCCGGCTGCGAACCGCACTGAGAAAGGACGAAAAACCAGGAGAACCAGAGATAACACACATCGAGAAGTGATTAACAAATGAGCGAAAATACAAGATTTTCAGCACACGTAGAAAACACCCGAGGTGTTTTCGAGTGACAGACCTACCGGTACAGTTCGACGAACGTGTCCGCCCCGACATCATGAAGCGCGCCGTCCTGTCGATTCAATCCAAGAACAGGCAGGCGTACGGGAACGACAAAGAAGCGGGCCTGAAGCATGTCACCCGCTGGAAGAAGCGGAACAACGCGTACCGCTCGCAGAAAGGCCGCGGACAGTCCCGGACCCCGAGGAAGATCATGATGGGCCGCGGCTCGCAACTGCTCGGGGAGGGCGCAGAGGCCCCGAATACGCGGGGCGGTAGAAGGGCGCACGGCCCTGACAGCGACAAGGACTGGACAGAAGAGATAAACGACAAGGAGCGACGCAAGGCCATCAGGTCGGGCATCGCGGCCTCGAACCACGAAAAGTTCGTCAGCGAAAATCACGATTACGACGGCGAGCTACCGCTCGTCGACGACCTCGAGGAGATAGAGAAGACCACGGAGCTGAAAGATAGGCTCGAGGAGCTCGGCCTCGAAGACGAGCTCGAGAGAGTAAAGGAGAAGAAGATTCGTGCCGGAAGAGGAGCGAACCGCGGCCGGAAGTACCGCCGGAAGGTAGGGCCGCTACTGGTCGTCTCCGGCGAAAGCAACGCGGTCGACGCAGCCAGCAACCTCGCTGGTGTAGAAGTTGCAAGAGTCGAAAACCTTAACGCAGAGCTTCTCGCACCAGGTGCACAGCCAGGACGGCTTGTGGTCTGGAGCGAGGACGCACTGGAAAGACTTGAGGAAGAGGAGCTCTTCCTCGACTGAGGTGGCGATGATGGAAGAAGAAAGAGCCTGGGAGATAATCGAGAACCCGCACCTGACGGAGAAGTCGATGGACAAGGTCGACGAGCACAACCAGCTCGTGCTGATGGTCGACATCGACGCGAACAAGAACCAGGTGCAGGACGCGGTGGAGACGCTGTTCGATGTAGAGGTTAAAAAAGTAAACACCATGGTAACACCACAGGCCAAGAAAAAGGCCTTCGTTAGTCTATCCGAAGCTGACGACGCGATGGATGTCGCGACCAAGCTCGGAATGATTTAAAGTGATAAGATGGGAAGCCCACTGAGACAGCAGAGAAGAGGAAAAGCAAGCTCCACGTGGACAGCTAACTCCCACCACGGGAAAGGAGACGTAGAGCACAGGAACGCAGAGACGACGGGCGAAGTGATAGATATAGTACACGACCCTGCGAGAAGCGCACCGGTAGCGGTCGTCGATTTCGACGATGAAGAGGTACGTAACGTTCTGGCGCCGGAGAACCTCCAGGTCGGCGACACCATAGAGGTAGGTGTCTCCGCGGAAATCGAGGAGGGCAACGTTCTTCCTGTAGGAGAGATCCCGGAGGGTGTCCCGATTCATAACATCGAGACCCAGCCAAGCAGCGGCGGGCAGCTCGTCCGTTCATCCGGCACCTACGCTTTCGTCGTGACCCACGAGCAGGACGGCGTGAGAATCAAGCTTCCGAGCGGAGAGTTCAAAAAACTGGATACAGGATGCCGCGCCACTGTAGGAAAGGTCGCGGGCGGCGGAAGAAAGGACAAGCCGTTCGTGAAGGCCGGCAACAAGCACAAGGCCATGAAGGCGAAGGGCCACAAATACCCGAACGTCCGTGCGGTCGCCATGAACGCGGTCGACCACCCGTTCGGTGGTTCCGCAAAACCAGGTCAGCCGAAAACTGTCTCGAGGCATGCCTCGCCTGGTAGCAAGGTAGGCTCCATCGCGGCACGAAAATCAGGAAACAAGGAGGGAACAGCAGACAATGAGTGAAAATCGAAGATTTTCTAATCTCGCAGAAAACGCCAGAGGTGTTTTCGAGTGAGTGACGACGACTGGAGCTTCCGCGGACACAGCCTTGAAGAGCTGAAAGAGATGAGTCTGGAAGAGTTCTCGGAGCTGCTCAACTCAAGAGGCAGGAGAAAGATACAGCGCGGACTGAGAAGAAAGGAGAAAAAGATACTGGAAGACCTCGAGGAGAAAGACCAGGTCAAGACCCACATGAGGTCGATGATCGTAGTGCCGAAGATGGTCGGCAAGACCGTCCAGGTATACAACGGCAAGGATTTCGTCCCGGTAGATATCGAGAAAGAGATGCTCGGACACTACCTCGGCGAACTAGCAAAAACCAGAAAGGAAGTATCGCACAGTGCACCAGGGCTCGGAGCTACCCGGTCCTCGCAGCACGTGCCGCTCAAGTGATTTAGCGTGCCTATCGAGACGGAGCCACACCAGGCCAAAGCCATAGGCAACGACCTCCGCGTTTCGTGGAAGGACGTGACCGAGATAGGCCGCTTCGTCAAGGGCGACTCCGTCGAGAAGGCGGAGAACAAGCTGGAAAGAGTGATTGAAAAAGAACTTCCCGTACCATACACGACGTTCTCCGGAGCCGGACACAGGAGCGGCGGACAGGAGGGCCGCTACCCGGTCAAAGCCGCGGAAGAAGTACTGAAAGTAATCAGGAGCGCTGCGTCCAACGCAGAGGACCAGGGACTCAATACTGACGCGCTGGAAATCCAGAAGTTCATAACCAACCAGGGCCAAGAGTTCAGGACCCCAGGAAGACACAGGGGAGAAACCATCAAAGCAGCACATGTAAAGATTGTCGTGGGAGAGAGATAATATGGCAGGAAATAAAAACCAACTTAAAACCGGAGTGCGTTCAGCCGTCAGGCTGGACGTGCTATGGTGATGAAACTTCCAGAAGTTTCATGCAGGAGAAACAGTTCGTCGAGAAAGGAGCCCGGAAGGTAAGGCTGCACGAGTTCTTCGAGGAAGAGCTCGAGGGAGCAGGCTACTCGCGGTGCGAGCTTGTAAGGACACCGACCTCGACGAAGATAGTTGTATACGCACAGAGACCAGGACTTGTAATCGGTCGAGGCGGCTCACGCATCCGTGAACTCACAGAGGACATGGAGGCAGAGTTCGGATTCGAGAACCCGCAGATAGAGGTAAACGAGATAGAGAACGCCGACGCAGACGCGGAAGTCGTCGCGAAGTCGATGGCTGACTGGCTCGAGAAGGGAGGACAGCCGAAACGTGTCGGTTACACCTACCTGCGAAGGGTGAAGGAAGCCGGAGTCATCGGCGCCGAGATAGAGGTAGCCGGCAAGCTCTCAGGAAACCGTGGAAGGACGGAGAAGTTCTCGTACGGGTACGTCAAGCGAAACGGCAACACATCGAAGGAAAACGTCAAGGAGGCCTACGAACTTGCGAGAACCAAGCCGGGCGCTATCGGTGTCAAGGTCCGCATCATGGAATCCTTGCCCGAATTCAAGCACCGCGACGTCGACGTAGAGGAAGAGATACTCCACAAGACAGTCGAGCACGAGGACTCACTTCCAAGAGACGAGAGACTCGAGATGGTGGTCGCGGAGGCCGAAAGCATGACCTCCTCCGCCATCGACGAGGCAATGGAAGAGCTCGAGGTCGAAACAGAAGATATCACCAAGCAGGAGATCCGCGACGTGTTCGAGGAGCGCGGCGAAGAGATAAAGGAAGCCGCAGAAGAAGAGGCCAAGGAAGAACAGGAAGCTGAAGAAAACGAGGAGGATGAAGAAGTCCCCGAAGACGTAGAAAAGGAATCCACCGAGTCCGAGTCGGGAATCGACGAGGAAGCAGTGGAGGACGACGCCGAGGGATCAGAAGGCGGAACTGAAGCGGACTACGAAGAGATAGTCTCCGGCACTATCGCCGATGCGAAGGACGAGCTGGAAGACCTCGAAAACCCTGACTGGGAGAAAGCCCTCAAAGCTGAAAAGGACAACAAGAGCCGGACGACGTTCATCGACTGGCTGGAAACGAGGGTTGAAGAATGATGGCAAAGATCAGAGATCTTCTTGACACGCCAACCACAGGTGGTAGCCGTGAGTAAGCACGACAAGGTACAGATCTGGGAGAAGTACGACGAGTCAGGAGAATACGACGGCGAGAAATGCCCCCGCTGCGGAAGCTTCCTGGCGGAGCACGACGAACGCAAGTCGTGCGGCAAGTGCGGCTACACCAAGCACGGATAGAATTCTCTTTTAATTCTTCAGCAGCTAACTCCACGCATGAAAGTGCTCGGCATCGAGTCGACAGCGCACACGCTTGGCATCGGTATAGTCGACGAAGATGATATACTTGCAAACCAGAAGTCGATGTTCGAGCCGGAGGAGGGCGGGATACACCCGAGGAAGGCGGCGGAGCACCACTATCAACATGCTCTCGAGGTCCTGAACAACGCACTGCAGGAGGCAGACCTAGATGAAGAGGAGCTCGACGCGGTGGCCTTTGCGCAGGGCCCGGGTATACCGCAGTGCCTCGATATCGGGGCGGTTATCGCCCGTGCGCTTTCCGAACGGTACGACCTGGAGCTCATCGGTATGAACCACTGCCTTGCACACATCTCGATCGGGACGAGGACCACCGGTGCGGAGGAACCGACCACACTGTACCTGTCCGGCGGCAACTCGCAGATACTTGAGCTGCGCTCCGGTCGTTACCGCATAATCGGGGAGACCCTGGATATCGCGCTGGGTAACGCGCTCGACAAGCTGGCGCGGAAGCTCGGCTACCCGCATCCGGGAGGCCCCGAAATCGAGAGACTCGCCGAGAAGACGGACGGGATAGTCGAACTCAGCTACCCTATCAAGGGGATGGACTTCTCTTTCTCCGGGCTGGTAACAGAAGGCGAGCGCAAGGTCGACGAAATCGATGACGCTTTGATAGCCAACTCGTTCCAGGAGCACGCTTACGCCGCGGTGGTCGAGGCCCTGGAGAGGGCGATGGCGCAGGAAGGCTCCCGGGAGGCGCTTTTAACGGGCGGCGTCGCGATGAACTCCAGGCTGCGCGAGATGGTGGAGGCGATGTGCGAGCAAAGAGGTTGCGAGGCGTACTTCCCGCCGCCCGATTACTGCATGGACAACGGCGCGATGATAGCGCACCAGGGCATGCTCGAACTCGAAGCGGGCCGGAAAACCTCCGTCGAGGAATCGGGGAAGAAACCGAACTGGAGGCCTGACGAGGTAGATATAGAGTGGAAGTAGACCAGGTACGGCGGGAGGCGAGAAAGTACTTCGACGGCGTGGATTCCTCCCACGACTGGCACCACGTGAAACGTGTGGAGATACTGGCCGAGAGAATCGCGGAAGAGGAAGACGCCGACTGGAAGGTGGTGAAGCTCGCAGTACTGCTTCACGATATAGGAAGAGGGAAAGAGGACCGTGGAGAGATAGAAGACCACGCAAGATGGGGAGCCCGGGAAGCAACGGATATACTCGGGAGCAACGGGTACAGCGAAGAGGTCGTGGAGGAGGTCATGCACTGCATACTGGCGCACCGTTACTCCGGAGATGTCGAGCCGGAGACAGTCGAAGCCGAAGTTCTTTCAGACGCGGACAACCTCGACGCGCTCGGCGCGACCGGTGTAGCGAGGACTTTCTGCTACAGCGGGGAACACGGCAGGGCGCTGGCCGACATCGAGAGGATGCACGGGGAGGATCTGGGTCGCGAGACGGGACTGAAACACCTGACGAACAAGATACTGTCGCTGAAGGAAAGGATGTATACAGGAACAGGCAAGGAGATGGCGGAGGAGCGCCACAGGTTCGTGGAGGATTTCGTGGCTCAGATGAAGGAGGAGGTAAAAGGTGAAAGATGAGATAAAGAGGCAGGTCGAGGAAGCGAAGGAGGTCCTGCAGGAAGGAGGCACCGTTATATACCCGACTGAAACCGCGTACGGTATCGCGGCGGACGCACTGGACCCGGAGGCAGTAGAGAAAGTCTACGAGGTGAAGCAGAGGCCGCGCGAGAAGAAACTGACGGTCATAGTTGACAGCCTTGAGAGCGCGGAAAGGTACGCGGAGCTGACCGGTGAAGAGAGAAGGATCGTGGAGACGCTTATGCCGGGGCCGCTGACGCTCGTCGCCGACAGGAAACCGGCTGTGCCTGACGTGCTCAACGACAGGTTCGTGTTCCGGGTACCGGACAGCGAGGTCGCCCGGGAACTCGCGGCAAACGGACCTATGACCGCTACCAGCGCCAACATATCCGGGCAGGAGACCTCTTACCGTGTCGAGGATATCGACCCGGAACTGAGAGAAGAAGTAGACTACATCATCGACGCGGGCAAGCTTGAGCAGGGCCCGACGTCGACTATCGCAGAAGTTAATAACGGAGAGGTGGTTATCCATCGTAAGGGCCCGGTAACACGGGAGGAAATCGAGGAAGTGCTATAGATGGTACAGTCGGCGGCCTTCAGCTCACTTGCACTCATAGTCGTAGTGGCAGCTTTGCTCGGGCTGCTATCCCGGAAACTGAAGCAGCCGACCGTCATCGCTTACATCGCCACCGGGCTACTGCTCGGGTCGGCCGGCCTCGGTCTTGTTTCGACGACCCCGTCGACAGAGCTGCTCTCCGAGCTCGGCCTTGCCTTCCTCCTCTTCCTGATCGGACTGGAGATACGGATAGAGGATGTCAAGGAGATACTCCGGCCCACCGTCGCGATAGCGGTCTCGCAGATGGCGCTCGTCGGAATTGCAGGATACATAACAGCGCAGGCGCTCGGTTTCCCGTTCCTGGAATCGGTGATCGTAGCGGCCGCAGTGATGTTTTCATCGACCGCCGTCGTTGTGAAGCTTCTCGCGGACAAGGATGAAGTCACCACACTGCCAGGAAAGATAGATGTAGGGATACTGCTGGTCGAGGACCTCGCCGTCGTACTTATCCTGGCGGTGATGGAGACCGGTGCCTCGACACCTCTCCGGCTCGGGATCAGCCTGCTCAAGGTCGCGTTCATGGTCGCAGCGATAGGCTCACTGTCGTACCTCTCCTCGCGGTACCTGCTGCCGAGAGTGTTCCAGAAGATCTCCGAGAACCGGCACGCGTTCTTCATACACGGCGTGGCCTGGCTCTTCGTCATGGTGACAGTGGCATCACAACTCGGAATATCCGCCGAGATAGGAGCTTTCTTCGCGGGCCTCGCACTGGCCCAGATACCTTACAGCCAGGAGCTGCAGGAGAGGGTCAGGCCCCTGACGAACTTCTTTATGGCTGTCTTCTTCATACAGGTGGGCCTGCAGCTATCGCCCGGGATGCTGGAAAGCTACTGGGTCGAGGCAGTTATCGCCTCCACAGTTCTCATGTCGGTAAAGTTTACTGTAATGTTTGCTCTCGTGGACCGTGCCCGTTTCACCCCGGAGACATCGTTCAAGGCAGCTATCAACAAGGCCCAGACCAGCGAGTTCTCCCTTATACTTGGGTCTCTTGCTGTCGCGCAGGGGCTTGCCTCCCCCGGCCTGCTCGGTTTCCTGAGCATGGTCGCCATAACCACGATGGGCGTCTCGTCGTACTTCATAAGCTACAACTCACGCATATATACCGCGTTCGAGCACATGCTCGAGAAACTGGAGACCGAGGAGAAAGAAGACATCGAGGTCCGTGAACTCAGTGGCCATCTCGTCGTTGTCGGCTACGATGAACTCGCGAGGAGAGCGCTGGAAGAACTCGAGGAATACTTCGATGACGTGGTGGTCGTGGACCGGAATCCCCTGAACATACGCGAGCTATCCGAGTCACGTTACGAGTACATCTACGGCGACTTCCGTCACCCCAAGATACGGAACGCAGCGGGACTCGGAGATGCCGGGATGGTAGTCTGCTTCGCGCCGGATAACCTTGTGAACCGGAACACCGTTGAGGAAGCGCCGCGGGACGCGACCATCGTGGTCAAGTCAGATGGTATCGAGGAAGCAGCCGAGCTGTACGAGCAGGGAGCGCATTACGTCACGGTCAAGAACCTGCTTTCGTCGGAGAAGCTCGGCGAGTACCTGAAACTTTACCTCGAAGACCGCGAGCTGTTCCTCGAAGAAGTAAATGAGGAGCTGGAAAGCATGAGATGGGGTGGAAAAGATGAGTGAACTCGTACCGCTGCTAACCGCGGCGTTCGTCTTCTCCTCTGCCCTGCTCCTGCTGCTGCACCGGTTCGACCATCCCTCGATACCCGCCTACATCCTTGCAGGTGTAGGAGTGGGGATGTTCTTCGGGCAGGCGCAGATACTGGAGCTCTCCCAGCTCGGTATCGCTTTCCTGGTCTTCATATTCGGCCTGAAGACGGAACCGGGAAGGATAAGATCTGTCGCGAAAGAGAGTCTCGCCACCACGATAGTGCAGGTAACGGTCGTGGGCATAGCTGCCTACCTGTTCGCCCAAGGGCTCGGCCTCGACCTTCTCAACTCGCTCTACCTCGTCATAGCCGCTTCCGTGAGCTCGTCGCTCGTGGGGCTCGAACTCATCGAGAACGAGATACGTATAGACCTGCTGCACGGCAGGCTTTCCGAGTCCATACACCTCGTGCAGGATCTTTTCGCCGTCCTCGGGGTCCTGATTGTCAGCTCGCCGGCGCTGACACTTGAGGCCGCGGGACTGCACGTGGCCAGGGGTCTCGCGCTCGTACTGCTTGCGTTGGGCGTCAGGCAGTGGATCTTCCCGTTCCTCGCGGACAGGACGGAGGGCTCCACCGAACTCATGATGCTGGTCGGCCTGGCGGCCCTGACGGGTTTCATCGGTCTCGCCGAGTTCTCCGGTGTCTCGATAGTCGTCGGCGCGTTCGCCGCAGGGATCTCGGTCGCCCGCTTCCCGCACAACCTCGAGATGCTGGAGACGATGGGATCGCTGAAGGACTTCTTCTCCGTGCTCTTCTTCGTCTCGCTCGGCGCCCTGCTGACGCTGCCAGGGCCTGAAGCCATACTGATATCTTTCGCCCTTTTTCTGGCGACAGTCGTTCTGAAACCGGGCATAACCGTTGTCACGCTGCTGATAAACGGGTACGACCGCCGGACATCCTACCTGACCGCGCTGACGCTCGACCAGGTAAGCGAGTTCTCGCTCATAGTGGCGATACAGGCGTTCATAGCCGGCACCATCGCACCGGAGCTTTTCAACGCCGTGATAATAAGCGCCACTTTCACCATGGTGTACTCGGCCTACACAAGCCGGCACGAGGAAGAGATATACAGGGCAGCCTCCCGGTACAGCAGCATCGAGACGACAGAGGCCAAGCTCGAGGAATGGACGGATGTGAGGGAGGATATGGAAGACCACATAGTCGTAGTGGGATACGACACACAGGGGAAGCGGCTGGCCGAAGACCTGAAGGAAGAAGACGCGGAATTCGTCGTTGTGGAGAACGACCCGGAGAAGATAATCGAGGCCCGGCAGAACGAGGACTACTACGTCTTCGGCGACATCATGGACGAGAACACCTGGGAGCGGGCGAAGGCGCCAGATGCGCAGCTCGTGGCCTCCACGATACCGCAGAGGAAGATATCTCTCAGGATACTGGAGCGGGAAGGACCTGAAAAGATACTGAGGGCGGAGGACGTGGAGGTGGCCTCGGAACTCCTCGACGCCGGAGCGCTCTACGTCGAGGTACCAGACATAGTCGCCTCCGAGCAGCTTATCGAGCATCTCAACGGCATGATGGAGAACCCGGACTACCGCGAGGAGCTGAGAAGGAGGAACCTTTTAGAGCTTAGGCAGTACATGCAACAGGAGGAAGGATAAAGATGACAGAAACTATCGAGGGCGCAGAAGCCACGCTCAAGTTCAGGGATGACAGCGTGGTGAAGAAACGCCACAGCAAGAACTACCGGCACCCGGAGCTCGACGAGAAGATACGGGAGGAGCGGACAGAGCGGGAAGCGCGCCTGATGCGGGAGGCCCGGAAGAACGGCGTAAACGTTCCCGGCGTCGAGAAAACGGGCGACGACACACTTGAAATCGAGGAGATAGACGGCGAGCAGCTGAAGGACGCGCTGGACCGGGACAGCGACGCAATGGAGCTGCTCGGGGAAAACGCCGCCAAGCTCCACGACGCGGGCATAATCCACGGCGACCTTACCACGCGGAACGCCATTCTCTCCGTATCCGGCGAGGTGTTCCTGATCGACTTCGGGCTCGCGTTCCGCTCCAACAGGGCAGAGGACCGGGCGGTCGACATACACCTGCTGAAGCAGGTGCTGGAACCCTCACATCCGGGAATTGCGGATGAGGCCTGGCAGGATTTCCTCGACGGCTACCGCAGCCACGAAGATAGCGAGGAAGTGCTGGAGAGACTGGAAGAGGTAGAACAGCGCGGCCGCTACAAATGATTTATCTCTGGACTTCCAAGCCCGAGCCGGAGAAGCCCAGTTCTTCGGCCCTGTTAACTTCTAGTACGTCCTCTGCCTCGAGTTCTCCTTTTCTTTAGGCATAGACGCTTACCCTGTAACCGGTGATATTCCCGGGAGCTATCGTCTCGTTCATGTGTCTGAGGCGGCTCACACTGTGAAGGTCAGTTACCACGGACTGTTCCCGAGACATGTTGCCCGACCCAACACTTTCAAAACCCTTCCAGTGACCTATCTCTACCTGCACAAATTTCTCAACTGACCCCGTCGCCGGGTGAGCGGTTTCCCATCCGACTCTTTCATAGGTCGCATTAATCCCCGAAACCGTCACGTTATGAAGACATAGCTGTGTGAAGAAGAGGTATACGAAAGCCGCTAAACCTATTGAAACCTGGACAGCCAAGAAAACCATGAGTGCGCCAGCGACCGCGATCAGGAGCTTTCGGCCGTACATCAGTACTCGGCCCGGAGACCTTTATCCTCAAACATCATTTTTGCCTTACCGACCTCCTCCTCACTGTAGTCTAGCCACAGTGACGGCATCATTATGTACCTCTTCTTTTGCTCACCACCCTCTTTCTCGAACTCCACGATAAAACGAGGACGTGTCAGGCCCGGTCGCCCCTCTGTGAAGGAGACTTCCTTTACCGAGTCCAGAGGTATAACCCTCTGCCTGGAGAAACCCCTCAAACTGTTCGTGACGTAACTCAGAGCAAGTAAAGCCGCCCCAAGCGCGATTCCCACCTTGAACGGGGTTCCCAGGTCAAAGAGCAACTTATAGAAGAACCATGCGAAGAATACCAGGTAGGAGACGGCTAAAAGCCTTCCTAGTCTCCCACCTTCCCAGAAACGCCGGAAGAGACCAGCCATGCTGGAGGAGAGATACAGGTCGTCTCCGTCGATTATGCATCGGCCCCGTTTTGTACGGAAACTAGTCATACCTCCTCTCTTCTTCAAAGACGTAAATAGTGTCCTCGGCAGGGTTTTCCGGACAGCTCTCGGCCTTCTCGATACTGTACACCCCCTCGAGAGCGAAGCCGCCATCGCTCGCGCGCGGGACCTGGACTGTCAGGTTCACAGTGGTAGAGGAATGGCCGGGCATCAGACCGGGCTCTTTCATATCGACGAACAGGCTTTCTCTCCCAGAGGTGCATGCCTCATACCGCGGTATGTCAGTGCCGCGATAAAGGAAGAAACTATTCTCGACCTGCAGAGTGCCGAAAACTGTTTCATCTGATGATATGCGCACCTCATCCTTCAGCTCGAGGCTGTACTCCGGCTGAGGTCCTGCGGCGTCGACTGCCGAAAGAACGATAGCTGCTAGCAGAATCCCGGATATGGCGGCCCTGAATCTCTTTGTCCCAAGCCTTGTCCCGGAATTCCTCAGGAGGTAGCCCAGGCCGAGGAACGCCGCGGAGGAAACTGCGAGCAGCAGGAAATCCACCTCACGTGAAAAACCGAACCGTGCCAGCGTGTAGACGATGAAAACGACATACGAGAACGCCCCGAGCAGGTAGAACGGGATCGACAGGAAACGCCTGTAGAAACGCGCTCCGGCGAGAAGGAAGCAGGAAGTGACCGCCAGCAACAGCAGTGCCTTCGTCACTGGCGACAGGCCCAGTAATATCTCGAACCCAAAGTAGAACACCGAGAAGATTCCGAGCAGTACGCCCAGAGCGTAAAGTACGTAGCCGCCATCGAACTCGATGTCCATGAAAGAAAAACGTGGACGCTGGCACTTAAGCCCTCCGGGCTGCCTTTAAAAAGATTTGTCGATCCTTCGGTTCATAGACCGTAAACGCTGGCGCGTGACCGGATCGGCAAGTGATAACATGAAAGCTTACATCTACCTCGAACTGCTGCAGTACGTCAAAAACATGGTAACAGCTACTTTCTACCGGAGGTTCAGCTGATGTCCCGGATGCATTCAGGCGACCGCGGAAGCTCCGGCAGCGACAAGCCGGTGGACAAGAAGGTTCCCCGCTGGGTCGACTACGACGAGCAGGAGGTCATCGACCTCGTTGTCAAGCTCCGCGAGAAGGGTCTCGAGCCGTCACAGATAGGCATGAAGCTGCGAGACGAGTACGGAATCCCGTCGGTCCGGGAGATAACCGGGAAGAAGCTGACAGAGATACTCGAGGAGGAAGATGTCGCACCTGAGATCCCCGAGGACCTCTCAAGTCTCGTGGAGAAGGCGGAGTCCATCCAGGACCACATCGCCGAGAACCCGAACGACCAAGACGCCGAGCGCGAGCTGGAGCTTACAGAGGCGAAGATCCGCAGGCTCGCGAACTACCACAGGGAAGAAGGCAACATCCCGGGAGACTGGAAGTACGTCCGAGAGTAACTTGAAATAAGTCCCGCCACCTGTGTTTCACAGGGATGGTAGAAGATATCCTGCAGGCGGCGGAACCGGCGGTGGAGAAACTCAGACAGCACGACGGCAAGATAAGACTTATCGGCCAGTTCGACGCCGACGGAATATGCTCTAGCGCCATAGCCCACGAACTTCTAGATCGCATGGGAAAGAAGTTCGAGTACGAGATACTCGAGCAGCTCTACGAGGAAGACATCGAGAGGCTCGCCGGGGAAGACGAGGAACTCCTGTTCTTCGTGGACATAGGCTCGGGACAGTCCCGCCTGATCCAGGAACACATAATCGAAGATACCGGCAAGCAGGTCATAATATCAGACCACCACTCGCCGCAGATGGAGGAAACACCGGATAGCGACAGGTTCGTCCACCTCAACCCGCATTTTCTCGGCCACGACGGCGGAGAGGCGATCAGTGCCGCCGGCATGACCTACCTGCTCGCGGAGGCCGCGAACAGCGAGAACATCGACCTTGTGCCATACGCCCTGATAGGGGCGACGGGCGACGTCCAGAAGCAGGAAGGAGAATTCCTCGGACTAAACAAGCAGCTGCTTGGAAGGGCCGAGGAGCACGACCTTATAGACAAAAGGAAGGGCCTCGACCTCTACGGCCGTTCGACGAAGCCGCTGCACAAGTCGCTCATGTACACCACGGACCCTGTGCTGGAGGGTATCAGCAACAGCGAGTCGGGTGCGATCCAGTTCCTGAAATCCATCGACCTGGATATACGTGACGGGGACGGCTTCAAGACGCTTGAAGATCTCGACGCGGAGGAAGAGAAACGCATCATACACGGCCTCATCAAGCAGGGCCACGACGTCGAACCTCTGCTCCGCAACGTCTACGTGCTGGAGAACGGCCACGGCATCGACGAGTTCTCCACGATAATCAACGCCTGCGGACGGCTCGGCGAACCAAGGAAAGGCGTGAAGATACTGCTCGAGAACGACATGGAGCTGGCGGAGAAGATGTCAAGGAAGTACGGCCGCCGCATCTCGAAGGCGTTACGGTACGTCGAGGACAACCGCGACAACAGCGAGGTCGTCTACGACGACAGGATGGGTATAATAGACGCCGGAAGCAACATAGACGAGAACTTCATCGGCACCGTCACGACCATCACCATGGGAGACGGATACTTCTCTTCACCGGTCGCCATGGGCATGGCCCACGCCGAGAAAGACAAGATCAAGGTCTCCTCCCGGGCCAAGAAGGACGCGGTCGAGGAAGGCCTCAACCTCGGCGACGTCATAGGAGAAGCCGCGGAAGACGTAGACGGCGAAGGCGGGGGCCATAACGTCGCGGCCGGAGCCAAGATACCGAGAGACAGGAAGAAAGAGTTCCTGGAAACCGTGGAGCAGCAGGTCGCGGAATACTAGCTGTAGAGCCGGTCTATGGACTTCCTTTTCTCCTCCTTTTGCCACGCCTCGCTTCTCCTTACGGGCCCGTCTACGTCCATGCCGTTGCGTTCGACGATATCGCGGTAGATTTCGAACGCAGCTATATATCCTTCCGCCTGCTGCCAGCGCTCTCCGCCCATGCTGAACAGCGGGCTGGAGTCCTCCCTCTCATGCAGGTCGCCCTCCCACTCCCTGTTCTTGTCCAGCTCCTGTTTCAGTTCTGCTGCGGAGCCGGGGAAGCTGCCCCGGTGCCCCTCCCAGCGGTAGTCCTTCTGCTCCCGCACCTTTTCAGAGCGGTGGATCGCGTGGCCCTCGAAGATAATCGACTCCCAAATCTCGTGCATCATGTCCGGTTTCTCGACGTAGAACTCCTGGTGAGCCTCCTCGTGCACCGTGTAGTATTTCAGGCCAGGTCTCCAGTACTCGTACCCCTGTGAAGTGGCCAGGAAGATGATGTTGCGGTCGCCCTGACTGTGTGCCTTCTTCCCGAGAGAGTATGCCTGGAAATAGGCGTAGTGCAGTATATCTCCGTCGAACTCTTCCTCCAGTAGACCGGCGTCTATCTCCCCGATCACTACGGAGAAATCCGCCGCCATACTTCCGAAAATACCCTCGATATCTTCGAGAGCTTGCTTCACCGCTCCACGGTAGTCTTCGATGTCGGAAGGTTTCACCACATTCACAGAGAAGGAGTCGGGAAAGAGGTTTCCATGCTTACCAGGGACGTATTTTTCGAACTCCATACCTTCCAGAACCCCGGCCAACTGTTTATAAAGTTTTGACCCGCCACCAGTCGTATGACCAAGGCAGTTATCCAGAAAAACTGGTACGAGATAACAGCACCAGAGTTCTTCTCGAAGGACGAGGTCGGCGAGACGCCGGCGGAGAAGGACTCACAGGTGATCGGCAGGACGATAAGAGAGGACCTGACAGACCTGCTGGAAGGAACCAGCAAGTACTACGTGGATGTCGAACTGAAAGTGACCGAGGTCGAGGGCAATAAGGCCTTCACAGAGGTCACAGGGATGGAGTGCTCGAAGGAGTTCGTCTCCCGGATGATAAGGAAGAGAAGCGACAGGATGGACCTGGTGTATGACACCCTGACCGATGATAGCAGGGAGGTCCGTGTCAAGATAGTAGGAGCCACGGTCAGCAACACTTCCAGCAAGACGCTGAAGGCTGCCAGACAGGAACTCAAGGACGTTATAGACGAAAACGCTTCCAGTATGGATTACCACGAGTTCATGGAAGCTGTTTTCAGGGATGAGCTCCAGGAAGAGCTTAGGGACGTTGCGAACGATATCTATCCGTTCCGCGACCTTGAGATCAGGAAGACAGAGCTACTGGATTAATCCAGATACTCGATAACCTCTCCCACGTGTTCTTCCGGGTCTACGTCCCGGAAAACTTTCTCCACCTTTCCCTCTCTCACGAGGAAAGTCGTTCTTTCCGCCACATCGCCGTGCAGTACGCCGAACTTCTCCGCGACCTTTCCTTCCTCATCCGCGAGCAGGTCGAACCCGATATCATACTTGTCGTGGAAAGCTTTCTGGCCCCCTACAGAGTCGACACTGACACCGTAGACCGCTATACCTGCGTCTTCGAACTCCTGGATGCTGTCCCTGAAACTGCAGGCCTCCTTCGTACAACCCGGTGTGCCGGCCTTCGGGTAGAAATAAACTATAGCGCCCTCGATATCGGCCGCGCGCACTGTCATACCATCCTGGTTTTCGACCTCAAACTCCGGAATCTCGTCTCCTTCCTGTAACATAAGAACATCTTATCCCCGGGAGAATAAATCACCTGATGACCGCATCGAGCGCATACATGCCCGGGCCGTTCAGGTAGTACATGAAAGAGGCAGTGAGAAGCAGCAGGTCGACCTCGTAACCTCCCTCGAAATCCTTATCCATCTTTTCGACGGCGACGTAGGTCGCCACAAGCATGAAGGCCGTGAGTGCCAGGCCCGCGAGCTGGGTATAAAGGCCGAGGGCAAGCATCGTTCCGGCGACGACCTCTATCCCTATCGCGAGATACACGAGGTACATCGAATCAGGAAGACCCACCGACGAAAAGAAACTCCTCGTCGAATGCGGGTCCTCGATCTTCGGTACAGCGTGGGACACGAAAACACCTCCGACGATTATCCTCAGGACCGCAAGGCCGAGGTCACCGTACGCGGTACCGAACACGGCTTCGACACCAGTCATAACTGGGACTTCGTAAGGGCTGTTTAAAAAATCAGAGAGAACTACGTTGTAAATACACCTCCACGATACACGCAATGCCGGGGTGGCCGAGTGGCTAAAGGCGCAGGACTTAAGGACACCTCTTTCTCCGCAAGGAGATGGAGGCCCGAACAGCTTCCCGTGGAGGGGCGCTGTGATAAGATATCCTGTCCCGTAGAGGGTTCCGGAGTTCAAATCTCCGCCCCGGCATGAGATTTAACCTCCTCAAAGAAACCTCTACCGAGGTTTCGAGCGGTTCAAATCCGGTCCCCGGTAACAACTTCCAGCGCGATCTGATGAACGGTAGAACTATATCCTATGCGGTGTACTTGGAATCTATTTTTCTCCGAGGTCGGAGAGCTCGTCCTGCAGGTTCTCCAGCTCGGAGTGAAGCTGCTCGACGGATTCGTCTATCTCGTTGACCTCCTGGTTGGCCGTGGCCTCGACCTCTACCTGCGAAGGAACAGACTGGCCAGCGGGCACGTTGTCGACGTCCGGCATCTCCATGTGAACGTCCTCCAGCTTCTCGTTCATTCTGTCAAGGTTCTCGTATATCGTATCGATGGTCTTCTCCTTGACGTCCCGGACCTGCCTCAGGACCTGGGCCGCCTCGTTCACGTTCTGCACTATCTGTCTTACCGCTTCAAGATCCTGTAGAAGCACCTTGTAGCCGTCGACCCTGACATACAGCTGGTCTTCTTCATCCACCATTATACTTCACGAGAATGTTTCCCTCGCGCGTTATTAAAAGTGACTCAGAGGTGTTCGTTCTCATCATCTCCCTTTCTATCGGGAATCAGCCTTGAGTCGTCATCATCTATTGTTCCCCGGGAGCTACAGCTTTTTATTCCCCTTCGTGGTACCTGCCGTCGTAACCCTGTTCTACCTCGTCCATGTGGAAGAAGACTATCTGGTTCACCCGAGCGTTCTCCTTTATCTCGATGCCTTCAGGGTTCTCGACAGTCAGCATGAACTCTCCTCTCCCTGTGTAACCGGAGTCCCAGACGCCGTTGTTGATGGTGGCGCCCATCCGGAGTAGCGATGAGCGGGGAAAGGCGAGGCCCACGAGATCGTTCGGTATATCGACGCGCTCGTTCATGACTATCTTGTAGGCTCCGGGCTCCAGCGACCACCAGCAGTACTCGTCCTCCTCGCTCTTCTTCTCCGGCTCGATGGGAACGGTTTCCGGTATCTCGCGCTCGTCGTTCGAGAAATCCAGTTTCCCCGGCCCGGGGTAGCGATGTATCTCATCGACGGTCACATCGAAGCCGTTCGACCCGAGCTGGGTCTCGAGGTGCGGGTAACCCGATACAAGGTTTTTCTCCTCTATCAGCTCGCGGAGTTCTTCACGGTTCAGTGCCATACCAGTCGATTGTTTATGAGGGATAAAAAACTGTAGTAGACCGCCACACAACAATTTAAACAGCGAGCACCAATTCGAGAACATGAAACAATCCTTAGTTTTGCTTGCAGCCCTTATGGCGGTAGTATCTTTCTCGGCAGCCCAAGAAAGCCCCTCTAATGATGATTCTAACGTCGACAAGGTGATACTTGCGTCCACCGCCAACTTCCCGGACGCGTTCATCGCCTCTGCGCCGTCGGAGAAGCTCGGCATACCGGTACTTCTAACAGATAAGAACCAGCTGACCAGTTCCACGAGACAGTCCATCCAGGAGCTGGGCGCAGAAGAGGTGATAATAGTAGGAGGGCCCGCGGTCGTATCCGACTCCGTCCAGACCGAGGTCGAATCGATGGTCAACTCCACGACCCGGCTGTTCGGAACGACGCAGGTAGGGACCTCCATCGAGGTCTCAAGCTACTTCTGGGGTGAGGGCAGCGACTCCGCGACCATAGTGCAGTACCCGCAGGACGCGGAAAACGGCTACAAGCTGCTCTCCGCTGTAAAGAACGAGGTCCAGGACGAGGACGAACCTATACTCATCTCGAAGACAGGTACGCTGTCGGCCGCGGTTCTCTCGGAGATCGACAGGCTCGGGGCGACCGAGGTCGACGTTTACTCGACAGACGCCGTCAACGTCACACAGGACCTCAGGAACATCGGTGTCACGGACGTAGAGGTAGAGGAACCGGAGCAGGAGAGCGAGAACGAAACAGAAGAAATCGAAAGCCTCTCGGACCAGGTGCAGTCAAGGGTCGCGCAGAGCTCACGCAACCGCTCGACGCTTGTCATAGTGGCGGCCGCCAACTTCCGGCACGCCATCTCTGTGCCGGTGGCTCCGAACTCCGCATCCTTCGTCGTAGGCAGCCAGGAACAGGTCTCGGATGCTGTCGAACTCGTGCGGGATACAGAGGCGGAGAGTATCAAGGTAACCGGCAAGCCGGAGTTCGCCCGGCAGATAGCGGACCGCATCGAGTCGGAGACCAACAGGAGCGTGGACCGTGTATCCGGGCCACCCGAACAGGTCACGTCCAGTATCACGGCCGACAACCGCCGCGAATGGAACCGCCTCCAGCAGAAGAGGTTCGGGAGGTGGAGGCAGCAGGTTATGAACTCTGAAGAACTCCAGCGACAGGCGAACCGGACGCTCAGGAAGGCGGAGGCCGCGGTCGACTCCAACTCCTCGGGGGAGGCGCAGGAACACCTTATAGAGGCCCAGGAAGCCTTCGAAGAAGGCGACTACTTCGAGGCCCGGAAGAGCGCGATCCGCGCGCTCTCGATCGTCAACTCGGAGCGCTACCAGCGCATGACTCATGAAGAAGTCCGAGAGGAAATAGAGGACGAACGCGAGGACACGCAGGAAGCAGTCAGGAAGATGAAGGAGTTCAGCCGGGAGATGGCCCAGGAACTCAGGGAGGCAGAGAGCCAGGAAGAACGGCTCGAGATAATCCAGGAGTTCCGCGACGAACGCAGGGAGCTCAGGAAAGAGGCACGCGAGGAAGCCCGTGAACGCCGGAAAGATGGAGACCGTGCGGAGGTCGGAAGCTCGGAGGTCAAGCTTGAACTGGAAGGCTCCGAGCTGAAGGCCGAGACAGAGTACACCGCGCCCTCACTCGGATACACCTGGAGCAAAAAAATGAACAGGGGAAGCGGCAGCGTGAAGTTCACTTTCAGTCTATCACCGCCCACCGGCGCTGCGGGACAGGCAGTCACCGACTACAAGGCCGAGAAGAGTGTCAAGCTGGAGGACGGCAGCTACAGCGCCAGCGTCACCCTCGTCGTCGACGGACAGCAAGTCAACAGCCTTTCTCGCGACGTTTCAGTCCCCGGTTTCACGGAGCACGAGAGCGAAACAGGGAAGTCCGAAAACGAGTCAGCCGAAGACGGATCCGAGACTGAAGACGAGACCTCCAGCCCGGACAACGTGGTCACTTACACGGATTCGGGCTTCCAGCCCCAGACCATAACCATCCAGCGGGGCGAGGAGGTCACATGGGTCAACGAGGCCGGCAGCTCGATGTGGGTCGCATCCGACCGGCACCCGACTCACACGCAGTACGACGGCACCTCGACGAGCCAGCACTGCAGCGATGGCGAAAGCGACACGTTCGACCAGTGCTCCTCAGGCGGAAGGTTCAGCTTCGAGTTCGAGAAAACGGGTGAATTCGGCTACCACAACCACAGGGCAGCTGGAGACACCGGGACAGTAATCGTCAGGTGAGAAAAATCTCCCGGAGCGGGGTAGACATTCTGGCGGGCGCAGTTTCACTGGTTTTCAACCCCTTCGCCACCAGTATCGGCGGCGGCCTGCTCCTGGTGGAGTTAACCGGTCTCCCTGCCAAGCCTTTCCTGGAGTTCGTGGTTTTAGGGATCGCGGTCGTAGTCCTGCCGACCTATATAGCCGTGAAATCGGCCGAGCGGTTCTACGGCTACGACCTCTACATCCGCGAGGAGAGAACACTTTTCTACGTCCTCGCGATGCTTTTCTCAACTGTCTTCCTGTTGCTTGCGGCGATTCTGAACGCACCAGTGGTTTTCCAGAAACTGGCATACGCCGGGATAGCCGCTATAGCTGCAGGCGCAGCCGGGAACGAATACGTAAAGCCCAGCATACATGCAGGCGTGCTGTCCGGGGTCGCAGCCACTGCCGCGTTCTACTCGACCTTCGCAGCCGCAGTAGTTTTCCTGCTGCTCGCGGCGGTCGGCTGGTCAAGGATCAGGCTCGAACAGCACACGGCCCAGGACGTGATCGCAGGTGCGCTCATCGCCGCTGCATCCGTAACTGTGGCTTTCCTGCTGGTGTAGGAAGCCAATAAAAAAGTCCGGAACCGTTATAGCCCTGTGAATACAGATGGCAGAAAGAACCTACACCCACGACGTAACGCCCGGGATGGACGGTGAACAGGTCACCGTTGCAGGATGGGCACACGAGATAAGAGACCTCGGAGGCCTCACCTTCGTCATAATCAGGGACCGCGAGGGAAAGATACAGGCGACCTTCAAGGAGGATGACGACGAGGAACTTTTCGAAAAGGCGCAGGACATAGGGAGGGAAGATGTCGTCCAAGTGACCGGGATAGTCGAGGAGACCGACCAGGCGCCCGGCGACAGGGAGCTGAAGCCGACCGGACTCGAGATACTCGGCGAGGCAGAATCACCACTGCCGATGGACGTATCGAAGAACATAGACTCCGACCTCGCCACCAGACTCGACAACCGTTTCATGGACCTGAGGAGACCGGAAAAACACGCTATATTCTCGCTCAAGTCCCACCTCGTCGAGGCCATGGAGGAATGGTTCGACCAGAACGAGTACATCCGCATCCAGACACCGCTGATATCGAAGGAAGGCGCTGAAGGAGGTGCGGAGCTGTTCCCGATAATATACTACGACGACGAGGCCTTCCTCTCCCAGAGCCCGCAGCTGTACAAGCAGATGCTGATGGCCGCTGGCTTCGACAAGGTTTACGAGACCGGCGTCGCGTTCCGGGCGGAGGACTTCGCGACCTCGCGCCACGTCTCGGAGATCCAAATGTTCGACGTCGAGCTGGCGTTCATCGACGATCATCACGATGTCATGGACGTCCAGGAGGAATCACTTCGCTACGCCCTCAAGGAGGCCAAGAAGCGCGCGGCGGACGACCTGGATGTGCTGGGCGTGGAACTGGAAGTTCCCGAGGAAGACTTCCCGCGCATCACCTTCGAAAAGGCCCGGGAGATACTGAAAGAGGAGTACGACCACGTGCCGAAGGACGACAACGACCTCGACACAAAAGGCGAGAAGCTGCTCGGCGAACACTTCGAGGAAAAGGGCCACCCGGCGTTCTTCGTCGTAGGCTACCCGGACGAGAAGTTCTACTACATGCAGGACGTTCCCGAAGATGAGACCGCCTCACGCAAGTTCGACCTGATCTACAGGGGCCTCGAGCTTTCCTCGGGCGGCCAGAGGCAGCACGACCTCGAGACGCTGGAGGAATACATGGATAGACAGGGAGCGGACCCGGAGAACTTCTCGTTCTATCTTGAGGCATTCAAGTTCGGCATGCCTCCGCATGGAGGCTACGGTCTTGGCATCGACAGGCTGGTGAAGCAGGTCGCAGGACTCGACAACGTGCAGGAGAGCATCCTTTTCCCGAGGACACCGGAAAGGCTTACACCTTGATTCAGGGCACAAGCAGCCTTTTGGCAGGGGTTTCCGGCACCATATCCGGGAACTCCTCACTGACCTCTCTTATATATTCGGCGTAGACCTGCGCAGTTTCGAGTTCTTCGGCACCTCTCTTTCCTTTCCTGTCTCGAGCATATCCTCCTTAAGCTCCTCCGGGCTGGCTGCATCGACCTTGACTTCATCGACTAACTCCCGTGAGACGTCTATGACCGCGGATACACCCTGCTCGAGCTCAGGGCGATCCTCCTCGCGCGTGTACACGGTTAGTGCTTCCTCCACTACACCGGCCTGCGCCTCCCTCCATCTCCGGAGCTCGTACGCCCCGGAAAGGCCATCTATCTCGGAGGTATCGTAGTCAAGCTCCACGCTGCCGGGGACATCCGCGTCCATGTCGAGAGTTTCTAAACCGGGCTCCGCCAGGTCTTCTATCTTCTGCGCCACTTCCTCACCTCCGCTCCACGGGAAAGGGCCGTCGCCTTATACCCTCTTGATCTCCGGGTCGCTCTGTATTATGGTGTTAGCGAGCTCCTCCAGGCTTTCACATCCGCCGTATATAGCGTAAAGCCCTGGGAAGTAGTCCATAAGCTCGCTTCTCCCAAGGCCGGTGTCCACAGGGACTTCCACCTGCGAGACAGCTTCGCCGTCAGACGGACCAGTAGACAATTTTTGCCACCAGTTCATAGTAATGTACTGTTGTTAATATAAAACTGTCGACAGAATTATCAGTGTCCCGGACAATTGTGGAAACATGGCTCTGGTCGACGAGTTCACGAAGTTCCTCGAGGAGTACGGCGTGCTCGGCCTGGCGATAGCGTTTATCATCGGCCAGGCGGTCAGCGACCTCGTCAAGGCCACTGTGAACGACATCGTGATGCCGATCGTCGAGGTCTTCCTGCCTGCAGGCGACTGGCAGGCCTATAGCGCGGGATTCGCAGGCATACAGTTCCAGGTAGGTCATTTCCTCGGCGCGCTCATCGACTTCACTACAATCGCATTGCTGGTCTTCCTCTTCGTGAAGTACGCGCTCGGCAAGGAAACAGTCGAGAAAATATAGTTTTGTAATACAAAAAACACACCATTTACCCATAAATCTGTTTTTGTATTACATAGCGTGCAGGCAGAGTATTTTTATGCCGCGGAGGCCAATCTTTATCCACGATGGCGGAGGCTGAAGCCGTGGAAAAAAAGGAAGAGAAGAACCTGGACACGCAGATCAACAAGATAACCTGCAAGGGCTTCAAGTCGTTCCAGCAGAAGACCGCGGTCCCTTTCTACCAGGGCCTGACCGCCATCGTCGGGGAGAACGGGTCCGGCAAGTCGAACATAATCGACGCCGCCAGCTTCGTCTTCGGCAAACGCTCCTCACAGTTGCGCGCCGAAAAACTGGAGCAACTCATATTCAACGGCGGCGAGAACCGGAAGCCCGCGGACATGGCCAAGGTCACCATCCGCCTGGATAACTCCTCCGGCATATTCGACGAGTTCCTTGAGCCAGAGGAGGAGGCAGACGAGATAAAAGTGGCGCGGAAGGTCACCCGGGCCGGCAGCTCGATATACAAGTTCCAGGGCTCGAACTGCAAGAAGAGCCTGATAGACGAGATATCCAGGAAAGCGAACATCGACCCTGACGGCTACCACTTCGTGCGGCAGGGCAAGGTGACCGAGATAGTTGAGCAGAGCGACGTCGAGCGCCGCAAGGTCGTGGACGAGCTAAGCGGGGTCGCGGAGTTCGACGAGAAAAAAGAGGAGGCGGAGGAAGAACTGGAAGAGGTGGAGCAGCGTCTCCAGGAGCAGGAGATACTGCTGAACGAGAAGAAGGAGCATCTCAAGAAGCTGAAGGACGAGAAAGAGCTGGCGCTGAAGTACCGGGAGCTTGAAGACCGGAAGAAGAAGCTGGAGGCGTCGATACTCGAGGTCAGGAAACGCGCGCTCAGCAACCAGCTCGCCAATATCAATACTGAAACGGCAGAGAAGGAGGAGCGCATAGAGGAACTGAAGGAGGAACTGGAGGAGATAGATAGTGAAATCGACGAGAAGCAGGACCGTGTAGAGGAGATAGAGGAACAGATGGGCGGCGACAAGGATATCGAGCACCTGGACAACAAGATAGAGAAGAAGAAGGGCCAGATAGAGAACAAGCGAGACAAGATAGACGACCTGGAGGAGACCATCGAGGAGCTGGAGAAGATGCAGTCCCGGAAATCGAGAGGTTCAAAGGCGGTCAACGCGGTGCTCCAGCTCGACAACGACGACATACACGGCACGTTCGAGGACCTGATATCGGCGGAAGACAGGTTCGCGGTCGCGCTGGATACGGCTGCGGGCGGCCACATGAACGACGTAGTGGTCGAGGATCGCGATACCGCTATGGACGCCATCAACTACCTCAAACGGGAGAACATCGGACGGGCCCGCATGCTGCCGCTGGACAAGATAAAGGACCGGTCTCGCTCCGCGAAGTCGAAGATGGCGAAGAAGAAAAAGGGCGTCATCGATTACGCCGCGGAACTGGTCAACTACGACGACAGGTACGATAAGGTCATCAGCCACGTCTTCTCCGACACCCTTATCGCGGAGGACCTGGACTCGGTCAAGGATATCGATGGAGTCCGCGTCGTGACCCTCGACGGCGACGTCATGTCCCGGGGCGGCGCCATGAGCGGCGGGAAGAAGAAAAAGAAGCGGAAGAACAAGTCGCTGTCATCCAACCTCGACCCCCAGAAAAAGAAGGAGGAGATAGAGGAACTCGAGGATGAGATCGAAGACCTGCAGAAAGATGTCGCCGAACTCAAGAAGATGAAGGAGAGAAAGCAGGAAGACGAAAGTAGCGACGATGAGCTGCGGCAGGAAAAGCAGGAGCTGCGGGACGAGCTGGACGAGCTGAGAGAGGAGCGGCAGGAGAAGTACTCCGAGAAGGAGAAACTGAAGACCAAGATAGAGGGCACCGGCTCCAAGAAAGCGAACCTGAAGGCCGAACTCGAAAACGTGAAGAGCGACGAGGAAGAGTACGACTTCGACGAGGACGACCTGATAGGCCTCGACTCCTCCCCGGAGGAGCTGAAGCGGAAAAAGAAGAAGGTGGTCCGGAAGATGAACGACCTGCAGCCGGTGAACATGAGGGCCATCGACGAGTACAAGGAGAAGAAGGACGAGTACGACGAGTTCAAGGAGAAAGTGTCAGAAGTCCGGCAGGAGAAACTGGAGATAGAGGACATGATAGAGGAGATAGAGCGAGACAAGCGGGAATGCTTCATGGAGACGTTCTCCGAGCTGAAGGACTCCTTCAGCGACATATTCGAGCGGCTTTTCGGCGGCGGATCGGGGGAACTTGTGCTTGAGGACGACGACATCGAGAAAGGGCTGAAGATAAGGGCGCAGCCGCCGGGCAAGGAGCCGCACATCATCCAGGCGCTTTCAGGCGGCGAGAAAACCCTTACCGCGATAGCGTTCGTGTTCTCCATCCTGGAGTACGAGGAGTCGCCGTTCTACCTGATGGACGAGATCGATGCGGCGCTAGACAAGACCAACTCCAAGAAGCTCAGCGAGCTGCTGAAGGATTACGCGGATGATAACCAGTTCATCGTCATCTCCCACAACGACATCACGGTAAGACACGCGGAGAGGGCCTACGGCGTCTCGATGCGTGACGGGGTCTCGAAGGTCCGGAGCATCGAACTGGACGCTTAAGGAACGGAACTATAAATTTTGACGACCACTTAAGATTCGATGTCCGGAGAAGGTGTCGGGAAAAAAGTCCACCTCGCCTGTAACGCCAACCTCATGCATGTTACACCGCGCGAACACAGTATCGAAGATGAATTCAGCAAGCGGCTTTCGGAAGAATCGAGCCGGGACATAAACCCTGAAGACATCGAGGTATATGCCGAGGTCATGCGTCTCGAGGTACAGGATGAAGACGAGCTATACGAGGTCGACGCCATCCGTGTGACCAACGGCAGCTTTTCTGATTCGGCGGCTCTCGCCTACGAGGTACTCGGCATGGATGACGGCCAGGGAGGTCTCCGGGAGGCGGACGATTGTATCTCCGCCCTGCTTGAAGAGAGGCTGGGACCGAGGTACGGTGTCCGGATGGCCGATAATCCCGACGAATACGTATAACAGATGGTTTTAATAACATCGGCCCGGAACATTTGAGCACGGGGGCAAGGGGTCTTGACGAGGCCCTGTTATGGAAGAACACGATACCAGAATGCTGGCGGAGCAGCCGTGGGAGGAGACGCTGGATATACTTACAGCGGATATGGACCCCACGGAGATAGATATAGAAGTTCTCGCCGGCCGATACAGAGAGTACATAAACGAGCTGCAGGAGCTCGACCTCTCCGTTTCCGCACGGGCCGTCCGTATCTGCGCGGCGCTTCTGAATATCAAGGCGATGGCTATCGACGGCGAGGACCCGCTGCAGGAGGAGCCGGAGGAGAACCCGATGGATTTCGACGGGGAGATGGAGGAAATCGAGGAGGACCCCGGCCCGGACCTGG
The DNA here is from genome assembly GCA_042218325.1 of Candidatus Nanohaloarchaea archaeon. Lineage (GTDB taxonomy): Archaea > Nanohalarchaeota > Nanosalinia > Nanosalinales > Nanosalinaceae > JALDAJ01. The sequence continues at coordinate 72,504 of JBDGRE010000001.1, read as the reverse complement.
AGGAAGGGCCTGAACTGGAGATGCCTGTCAAGCCGAAACCGAGGCGCAGGATGGAGTTCGACGAGCTGAAGGACGCGCTCGAGGACGCTATAGAGGTGAAGGAGCGGAGGGAAGAACGTCAGGAGGAGCGACAGGAGCTCGACCAGCAGTTCGAGATGCAGGAGGAAACCCTGAACGACCGGATCAACTCGCTGTTCTCAAGGGTCAAGGACCTTGTCTCGACGGAGGAGAAGGTAGAGTTCTCTCGGCTGCTCGAGGAGAAGAGCAACGAGGAGAAGATAGAGAAATTCATGCACGTCCTCCATCTCGAGAACGACAAGAAGGTGCGGTGCATACAGGAGGAGTTCCTCGGCGACCTCCACGTGAAACCCGAGGAAGAGGTCGCGAACTGACAGCTTTTTCAACCGCGCACTATAGAGGATAATCATGAGTAAGGGATTTCCGCACTTGAGCGGCAGCGAAAGTGGAACTCACCTGCTTCTCAAGAAGCAGGTTCGAACAGCTTTCGACGAAAGCTGTGATGCAATGAGCTTCAAGCTTAGGGGTGCCGCTTAAGATGGACCCAAAAAAGGCAAGACTTGAATCCGCGCTGTTCCTCTCCGACGAGCCTATAGATAAAGAGGAAATCGCGGACATACTCGACCTCGGCTCGATGGGTTACGTCGACATGCTCATAGAGGAGTACCAAGAGGACCTGGAGGAGGAGCACCGCGGCCTGGAACTGGTGGAGACACCAGAGGGCTACGAGCTGAAGGTGAAGAACGAGCATCTGGACCATGTCTCCCACCTCGCCCCTCACCAGGACCTGAACGAGGGACAGCTACGCACGCTGTCGCTGATAGCGTACAACTCTCCCGTGGAGCAGGCCGACATCGTCGAGATACGTGGTAACAGGGCCTACCAGCACGTCAAAGAGCTCGTGTCCCGCGGCTTCGTGGACAAGGAGAAGGACGGCCGGACCGCCATACTCGACGTCACGGACCATTTCCTGGACTATTTCAATCTCGAGAGCGTGGATGAGTTCAAGCGGCAGTACGAGAACGAGTCGAAGGGCCGGGATTCACACCAGGAAGGAATCGAGATGTACGACTGACCCGGAGTTTTTGTAGCTCACGTCCAAATCACCGGTATGGAACTTACCGGGCTCGACCTGTCATTCCTTATGCAGGAGCTGAAGAAGCTGGAAGAGGGCTTCGTCCAGAAGGTCTACCAGCGCGAGCACGAGCTGACGCTCGAGATATACGTACCTGGCGAGGAGAAGGAAAGACTCATACTGGGTCCTTCCTACGCATTCATCTCGAACTACAAACGCGAAAATCCTGAACGGCCGCCTGGGTTCTGCATGGAGCTCAGGAAGCATCTCGGCCGTGTCGACTCCATAGAGCAGCGTGGATTCGACCGTATACTCGAGATAGAAAGCGGGGAACACACGCTGGTGGTGGAGATGTTCGGCAAGGGGAACGCAGTGCTGCTCTCGGGAGACAGGGTCATCGGGGCCATAAGACAGGAAGAGTACGCCGAACGTGCGGTCGTCGTCGGAGAAGAGTACCAGCCACCCGACCGTACCACTGACCCGAGAGATGTAGAAGACTACTTTGAAAAGATAGGAGAAGGCGAAATCGTTCGGGAGCTGGCCTCAGAGCTCAGCCTCGGCGGGACTTACGCCGAGGAGGTGTGTATGCGGGCCGGGGTCGACAAATCGAAAGAAGTGGAAGAACTTGAAAGCGACGAGAAGCAAGCGGTGAAAGATGCCATCGACGAGATACTCGGGCATGAACCAGATCCAGTCCTCTACACCGACGGCGAACATGAGAGGGCCGCCCCTTTCCCGCTGGAGACCTACAGTGAGCACGAAAGCGAGGAGTTCGACAGTTTCTCGCGGGCGCTGGACGAGCTCTTCTACCGGCGCGAGCAGTCGGAGAAGCAGGAGAAGCAGAGGGAGGCGTACGAGCAGAAGAAGCAGGGCCTGGAAAAGCAGCGGCAGCAGCAGGAACGCAAGATAGAGGGTCTTGAAAAATCTGCGGAGCAGAACCGTGAGAAGGCGGAGAAGATATACGAGAACTACCAGCTGCTGAAAGAGGTCAAGTCCCAAATGGAGAAAGGTATCGAGGAGCACGGATGGGACGCGACCAAGGAAAAGATAGAGGAGTCGGAGAGCGAACTTTCCTCGCGGGTGCGGGGCTTCAATGAGCAGGAGGGCTTCGTGACGGTCGAGGTCGAAGAAATGTCGATAAGGTTGGAGCCGTTCGAGGACCTTGAGGCGACGGCGTCGCGGTACTACGACAGGGCCAAGGAGTCGGAGGAGAAGATGGAGTCGGCGCGGGAGGCACTGGAGGAGACGGAACAGAAGCTTGAAGAACTGGAGGAAGAGACCGTGGAGTTCCAGGAAACCATGGAGGACAAGACCGGGAAAAGGTCGAAAAAGTGGTTCGAGAAGTACCGCTGGTTCTACTCCTCGGAAGAATTCCTTGTCTGCGTCGGCCGCGACGCACAGACCAACGAGATGCTGGTCAAGAAGCACATGGACGAGAACGACTTGTACTTCCATGCAGACTTCGAGGGCGGGCCTTCCGTGGTCGTGAAGGACGGCCAGGACTCGGGAGAAGAAACACGCGAGGAGGCAGCGAAGGCCGCGGTCACCTTCTCCCGCAACTGGAAGGCAGGGATAACCTCGGGAACTGCCTACTACGTCGAACCGGAGCAGGTCACGAAGGAGCCGGAGAGCGGGGAGTACCTGAAAAAGGGTGCATTCGTCATCCGCGGCGACCGCGAATACATCCGGAACGTCTCCGTCGAGGCCTCTATCGGACCGTACGAGCTGGACGACGTGGAGGTGCCGATGGCTGGCCCCCACGACGCGGTGGAGGAGAACTGCCCTGTATCGATAGAACTGGAGCCTGGCAGGCGGAAGAAGTCGGGGGTCGCGAAGGAGATACAGTCGAAGCTGCGGGAAGAAGGATATGAGCTCGACCTGGACTACATCATACGCGCGCTGCCGCCCGGCAAGTCAGGGCTCCGGTAAAGATTTCACGAGCTGCTCAATTTTCCCGAATGCTCCCTCGGGCGACACCCCTCTATTGATCGGGTCTCTCACGCGCCATGTCCTGACATCCTTTCCTCGCGTATCGAAGTTCTCCTCCAGGAACTTCCTGTGGCCGGGCATCATCGTGACTATGATATCGGCCTCGTCGACTGCCCGCTGCGAGAGCTGGTCCGGCGACGGCTTGACGTACTGCAGGGCTTCCACCTCTTCAAGAAGTCCGCGGGCGTCCTCCGCGATATGATCCGTCGCTCCCGTGCCCGCGGACTCGACCTCCATATCCGGGTGGTACTTCCTGGTCAGCGCCTCGGCCACCGGGCTCCGGAAACTGTTGCCGGTGCAGACGTAAAGCACGCGCATATCCCAGAGAACGCAGCGATCAGGTTTAAAATTTTAGCAGATGAACCACAGAATGCGAGGTTAATGGAAATTCCGAGAGCCGCTGGAGATTTCTTCGAAATCGAAACGCGGCTTCTTGCGTGTCAACAGTCGTGAAATCAGAGATTTCACTCGACTCGAACGAAATCTCCGGATTTCGTGACTGAGCGTAACCAGTTGCCGGGGTAGTGTAGTGGACCATCATCGCACACTGGGGGTGTGTGGACCCGCGTTCAAATCGCGGCCCTGGCATTTTTCGGTTACCTATCCCTGACACCCTCCTTCATCTGCTCCTACAGATTCAGTAGCAGAACAATCAAGAATGTGAGTGTCCCGGCGAGTAGGAACGCCCCGGTCCAGGCCGCGGCTGTCTTCAGTATCTTGCCGCTGTCGGTGTTGGAGCGACCCTCCACCAGACCAGAGCCTATCACGGCGGCGACGATGGCCTCGTTGAACGATATCGGGATGCCGTAGAAGATACCTATCTGGGCAAGGATACCCGCGGTCGCGAGGGCCGCGAAAGAACGCCTCGGCCCTATGCTGGAGTAGTCGAACGAGATGGCACGGATGATGCGCGGGGAATAGAGCCAGGCTCCGATGGTCATCGACAGGCCTCCCATCACGAGCAGGGCCTCGCCCGAGGTTATGATACCGGTCATCGGCCCGACAGCGAGACCGACGGCCGAGGCTCCTGCGGTGTAGGAAACGTATGAGCCCGCGATGAGCAGTGCGTACTTTATCTCGCGTTCCGAGCCCTCCCGTGTCACGAGCCGCCTTATCAGGCTTGCCAGGCCGTATCCTATCCCCACCGCAAGCACGGGTACCGCGAGCCAGTAACCGACTATCCTGGCCACTGTCAGCCACTGGACGCCGCTCCCTGCACCCAGGCCTGCGCCTATAACAGCCCCTATTACAGTGAAAGCGGTCGGCATAGGGTAGTCACTGGTGACACTGAGTATGACGAGGCTCGCCGCCACTATCAGTACTGACGCGGCCTGGAGCTCGGTTATCGCCCCTCCAAGTATACCGGAGCCGACTGTCTTGGTCACGTTCCCTCCCTGCGTAACCGCTCCTATGAACGCGAATACACCTGCGAAAAGCGCTGACCGCAGAACGTTCGCGGAGCGGGCGGAGTTAACCGGCCCGAAGGCAGATGCAACTGTTGAAGCGCCTATCGAGATACCCATGAAAACTGATGCCACGGTCGCGACGACGTTAACTATCTCCGCCACTCATATCCTCCATGCCGTGCCTTAACTGCTTCTTCGGGCTTTCAGTAGGGAAGTTAACGTCCATCTCGTACTCCCCGTTCTTCGACTTCATGTCGACGGAGAAATCCTCTGTATCAAGGTAGTAACGGTCGTCTCTCAGCGAGAAACGCGAGTAAACCATGGACTCGAACCTCCTGAAAAGCTTCACTATCCTTGAGACGAGGGGTGCGGCGACATCCTCGGAGGCGTCGACCATCTCGCTCTCTGCTCTCTCGCCGTTCCTTGCTTTCTTGCCGGCCTCCGCGACCTTGCCGGAGGCCTCCTTCAGGCCCTCGCGGACGCCGTCATCCATCTCCTCGACCTCTTTTTCCTCCACGACCGCCTTGTCGACGGTCTTTTTCTTCATATCGTTCTCCGCTTCACCCTGCTTGGGCCGCCAGTCACGGAACTTCTCGACCGATTCCTCATCGATCTCGCTCTGCTCCATCGCTTCCTCTACTTCCTCACCGAACTCTGCGACCTCTTTCCAGTCACCCTTCTTCTTCACTCCTGAGTTGGTCTCTTCGACATCTTCCGGCATCCTATTCGAGTAGCAGGTCAGCCCCGAATAAAAAGCTAACTTAGGTCCAGCTCCTTTCTCGCGATACTTAGAACTTCCTCGAAGACATCCGCCACCCCCTGGTCGCTGTCCACGATGAAGACCGGCTCCTCAAGGCCGTCTTTGAGCTTCTGGTAGCCAAGCACGACTTTCTCCTGAAAGCTGAGGTTCTCGAAGATGTTGTCGTCCTCGCCATCCCTCATAAAGTAGCCAAGACTGGCCTGGCTCTCATCGTACTCCGGCACGGTCTCCTCCGTCACCTCATTTTCACGCTTGTTGACCCGGTCCAGCGCCTTCTTCGAAGAGATGTCCAGCACTAACGTGATGTCGGGCGTCAGCATGTACCGGTTCAGCTGCCTCACCCATTCCTCGTCCGCGCCAAGAGCAGGCTGGTAGACCAGCGAGGAATGATAGTAACGGTCGCACACCACTGTCTCGCCGTTCTCGAGCCTCGGTACTATCTCCTCCTCTACATGTGTGGCCCGGTCAGCGGCGAACGCCAGCGCGATAGCCTCCGCGGAGTATTTCTCGGAGGTTATCATCTCCTGCACCTTCTCCCCTATCTTGCCCCCCGTAGGTTCAGCGGTGTAATGCGCGTCGAGCTCCTCCGCCAGTTTCTTCGCCTGGGTCGTGGTCCCGGAGCCGTCAGGCCCCTCGATGACTATAACATGGCCCGGGAGTTCCCTGTCCTCCATGGCTCAAGATAAAGCAGGGAATCTTTTGTACTCTCCGCAATCGACAGTGATTAAAAGTATGCAACCGCACCTTCGCGTGTAGAGATGCTTGATACCAATGAGCTGAAAAGTCTCGGAATCAGCGTCGGACTGATACTGCTGAACATCGCGCTGATGGGTGCACTCGCCTACACACCGGTCTCACAACTGCTTGGGCTGATGTTCAGCTACGCCATAGTCGGCATAATATTCTACGGCGCCCTGCTCACGGGCGGGAACTACTTCGCCGAGAGAGGTATCAAGCGGAACGATATCGGGATAGCGCTGCTCGGCGCAGGGCTCCTGCAGTTCGCGTATGGCTCTTTCGGTGCCGGCCTTCTCGCAGGCTTCAGCCTCGACTTCCAGATAGCTGCGCTCGGGGTCACAGCGGTCGTCACCACCGTCATCGCGCTGCTTGCCGGAGCGCTGGTATACGGGACCGACAGGGACTTCTCGAGCTGGAGCCGTTACTCGAGCTACCTGTTCATCGGTGTCCTCGTGTTCGGCGGTGTAGGGACCTTCGTGACGCCTTTCCTCTTGCTGGCGTTCGTCTGCGCCCTGCTCGGCTTCATAGTCTACCTGGTCCACGAGATATGGGAGATGAGCACTCATCCCGGCAGAGTCTACCTCAACGCTATCGGGCTTTACGTCGCGTACATGGGTGTGTTCATCCAGGTGCTCCAGATAATACTGAGACTGTTTTCGGAGGAGTGAAAAATGAGTGGCCCAAGCGCAGCGGTCAAGGCTCTTGTAGAGCGGGACGGTAAGGTTCTCGGCCTTAAGATAACGGCGGGAGACCAGCACATGTGGACTCTGCCCGGAGGGCACGTCGAGCACGGCGAGAGCCCACAGAACGCTTTACACAGGGCTGTGGAACAGCAACTCTCCATAGAGATAGCGCCGGGCAATCCCGTCGGCATATACCACTACTTCGCGGGGGCGGAAGACGACGGCGCGCAGGTGGTGGTAACTGTTTTCAGGACATCGGAAGTCCAAGGCTCTGTGGATATCGATACCGAGAACGGGGAGATAGTCGACTACCAGTGGCTTGGCCTCGAGGACCTGCTGCGGAAGAACCTGAACCAGGACCTGTCCGACATACTCAAGGAGTTCGAGGAGGAAAACGGGGAAGAGGACGAAGAAGAGACAGAAGACAGTGAAAAGAAAGATGAACTGCCGAAGATAGTCCGCGACCGGATACCAGAAATCATAGAGCAAGATGGCGGAGAACCCGTGGTCGAGCAGGTAGAGGACAGCGCGATGCCAGAACTGCTGCGAGACAAGATACTGGAGGAAGCCCAGGAACTCCACGAATCAGGAGAGCTCGAGGAGGTCGCGGACCTTTACGAGGCGCTGGACCGTTACCTCGACGTACTCGAGGCTCACGAGGAGATGGACTACATCCGCGCCGAAAAGGAAGAGGAGCGCGGCGTCTTCGACGAGAACCTGGTGCTGGAGGATAACTGATGCGGAGGCCGATGGCCGCGGTAAAGGCGTTCATAGAGCAGGAAGATCGCTTCCTCGGGCTTGAACTCAAGGTCGGCGACAGGACTCTCTGGACGCTGCCCGGCGGCCGGGTCGAGTACGGCGAGGCGCCGCGCGAGGCCCTCGAAAGAGAGATTCAGGAGGAGGTCTCGCTGGAGGCCGAGATCACGGAACCTGTCGGCATGTACCACTTCTTCATAGGCCCAGAGAACAACGGTGAACAGGTGGTGCTGACCGTTTTCGGGACAGATAGTTTTTCAGGCGACTTGGATATAGGTTCGAACCCGGCCGACGAGAACATCACGGGTTACGAGTGGGTCACGCCGGAGGAGTTCCTCGACAGGGATTCGAACGAGTCGCTGAAGGAACTAGTGAGAACGCACTACCGGGACGGGTAGCAGAAAAACGTATTTAACAGTCCCGAGAAAATGTTGGACTGTACCAATGAAGGGTGGACGTTTTTCCGTTCGGCACGTTCGCGAATAGTTTAAACCCTTTCTACCCAATTAATCTCCACGAGGTTCTGATGTATGCTTGACATGGAGATGTTCCGCGAGGAACCGGAGAAGATAAAGGAATCCGAAAAACGGAGGGACAAGGACCCATCGCGGGTCGACCGCGTGAGAGAGCTCGACGAAGAGTGGCGCGAGAAAGTCCAAGAGCTGCAGGAGCTGCAGCAGCGCCGCAACGAGGTCGGCGACGAGATCGCCGAGAGGAAGCAGGCAGGGGAAGACGCCGCCGAACTCATCGAGGAGATGTCCGAGGTCAAGCAGCGCATCGAGGAACTAAAAGAGAAAACAGACGAACTCAAGGAGGAACGGGACGAGGCCCGTTACAAGATAGGCAACATCGTCCACGACTCAGTACCCAAGGGCGAGGACGAGGACGACAATGTGGAGACCCGCTCGTGGGAACCGGAGAGCGGGAGAAGAGAAGACGCGGAGCTGGCCGCCGACCTCTTGGAAGATTCTGACCTTGTCGATACGGAGAAGGCGACGGAGGTCGCGGGCGACCGGGCCTACTACCTGAAGAACGAACTCGTGCGGCTGAACTGGGCGCTACAGAGGTTCGCGATGGATATCCTCCGGGAAAAAGAACACGTGCCGATGCAGACGCCTTACTACCTCAACGAGGAGCAGATGGAGGCTGCCGCGGAGCTCGAGGATTTCCAAGAACAGCTGTTCTCGCTGGAGGAGCGCGACCAGTACATGATAGCCACCTCCGAGCAGACCCTGGCCGCGTACCACTTCGATGAGATACTGGAGCCGGGCGAGCTGCCGAAGAAGTACGCGGGCTTCTCCACCAACTTCCGCAGGGAGGCCGGCAAGCACGGCACCCAGACACGGGGTATATGGCGGGTCCACCAGTTCGAAAAGATAGAGCAGTTCATCTTCTGCGAGCCCTCGGATTCGTGGGACCTGCACGACGAGCTGCTCGACAACGCCGAGCAGGTCATGAAGGAGCTGGAGCTGCCTTACCGGGTCGTGAACGTCTGCACCGGTGACCTGGGTGATACTCCGGCGAAGAAGTACGATATCGAGGTCTGGAGGCCGCCGCTGCAGGAGTACGGCGAGGTCGTCTCGTGCTCGAACTGCACGGACTACCAGGCCCGGAAGCTGAAGACCCGTATCAGGCGCGGGGGAGACAACGAGACCGCGCACACGCTGAACGCGACCGCCTGCGCCACTTCAAGAGTCATGACCGCGATAATCGAGAACAACCAGACAGAGGACGGGATAAGGATTCCCGAGGCCCTAACCGAGTACATGGACGGCCAGGAGTACATCGAGGTAGGATAAGATGCGACACCAGAATCTTTCAGACGCTGACCCGGAAGTACACGAGGCACTCAAAAACGAGATGGAGCGGCAGGAGAAAGAGGGGCTGGAGATGATAGCCTCCGAGAACTTCGTGCCCCGCCAGGTCCTGCAGGCGCAGGGCTCGGTCCTGACCAACAAGTACGCGGAGGGCTACCCCGGGAAAAGGTACTACGCCGGCTGCGAGTACCACGACACCATCGAGGACCTTGCCCGCGACAGGGCCTGCGAGATATTCAGCGCGGACCACGCCAACGTACAGCCACACTCGGGTTCGACCGCGAACTTCGCCGCGTACTTCGCGGTGCTGGAACAGGGCGACCGTGTACTGGGACCCGTGCTGTCGCACGGCGGCCACCTGACGCACGGGCACGGCGTCAACTTTTCAGGCGACCTGTTCGATTTCGATACGTACGCGATAAACGAGGAGACGGAACAGTTCGAGCGTGAGGACGTCCTCGAAGCGGCGAAGGCGCACGACCCGGACCTGATAGTCTGCGGCTACTCCGCGTATCCCAGAGAGATCGACTTCGAGATGTTCCGCGAAGTGGCGGACGAGGTCGGCGCGAAGCTGATGTGCGACATCGCCCATATCTCCGGCCTGGTCGCGGCGGGCGAGCATCCATCGCCGTTCCCGGAGTGCGATATCGTCACCACCACCACCCACAAATCCATCCGGGGCGCCCGTGGAGGGATGATACTCTGCAAAGAGGAGTACGCGGACGACGTGGACTCCGCTGTCTTCCCTTACTCGCAGGGTGGCCCGCTGATGCACCAGGTCGCCGGCAAGGCCGTAAGCTTCAAGGAGGCCATGAAACCAGAGTTCGAGGATTACGCCAGGCAGATAAAGAAGAACACGAAAGCGCTCGCGAGAGGTCTCCGGGAGAACGACATCGATCTGGTCTCCGGCGGCACCGACAACCACCTTGTGCTGGTGGACCTCCGCGATGAAGACGTTACCGGTAAGGAGGCGGAGGCGGCGCTCGAGGACTGCAACATCATCGTTAACAAGAACATGGTGCCCTACGACCCGGAGAGCCCGAGGGTCACCTCGGGAGTCAGGATAGGCACCCCGGCGCTGACCACCCGCGGCATGAAGGAGGACGAGCTGGAGGAAATCGGTGAGATGATAGCCCGGCGGATCCACAACCCTGGAGACGGCGACGTAGAAGAGCAGGTTTCCTCGCGGGTATCCGGGCTGCTGGAGGAGTTCCCGCTGTACGAGGGCTCGGAAGTCGAGTACTAGTACCCTTCAGCTGGCCGGAGTTTCCACGAGAAGATGGAGCCGAGGTCGTCCGCCGGCCTGTCCAGTTCTCCGGACAGGTAGCCGGCGGCCTCCTCCCACTCCGGGTTCCTGGAGCCGTCAGCGAACCTGTTGTATAGCACCTCGAACTCCCCGTCGTAGGCAGTGGTTACGTCTTCTGCTATCCGGAACCCTTTGCTTTCCTCATCTATGGCGCCCTCGTCTACCCCTGTGCCAGTATCCCATATCAGTATCTCGTAACCTTCCCCGTCCGCAGGCCTGACGGCTGCACCTGTCTCAGCACCTTCGGTGTGGTCGTCAAGGTTCTTCAGCCAGGTGGTAGGCCCGAGCCAGAGGTCTCTACCCCCGTTAACAAGCTCTTCCTCTGCCCCGTTGTAAGTGACTTCTCCCCTCGCTTCGAGCGGTTCCAGCACGTCCTGCATCGAGAGAGGGCCCGGCTGCTCGCCGTCCAGCCTCCTCTGGTAGTCCCAAAGACCCGCGAGCGCGTAACCCGACCTGGCAACTCTTTCCTCGATGGTGGTATCTATCTCTTCAGCCGGCTTCCGGAGCCTCTCTATATCTTCCTCGTAAAGGAAACGGTCGACCTCGTCCTCCCTGCCTCGCGACTCGAGTCGGCTGCGCTGCTCGGTCAGCGCCGAGGTGATGGATATGGTGAAATCAACGTCCTCCTTCAGCTCCGAGACCAGCCGCTCTCTTTCAGGGTCTTCGTATTCTTCCTCGAACTCCTCCGCCACACGTGTCTCGAGCCCCGCGTACATGGCGTCTATACTGCCGGATACAAGAGCCATGGGCTCCCTGACTTCGTGTACGAGGTAGGGAAGAAGATCGGGATCTATCCTGCGGGAAACCATGTTGTTACTTCAGAACAACAAAGTTTATATTTCCGGCCCCTGCCGCTTACTGCTTTTTAAGATATTAAACAGTGGGAACCGACTCGAATAAGTTATGAGGCAGTACCACCAGCTCGTGGAGAACATACTCGCGAAAGGCAACTACAGGGAGAACAGGACCTCCTCCGACACCATATCGACGTTCTCGCAGTCCTACACTATCGACCTGCAGGAAGGCTTCCCGCTGCTGACGACAAAAGATATGTCTGGCTTCAGGTGGAACTCGCTGATACACGAGCTGCTATGGTACTTCTCCGGCGAGCACCACATCCGCGACCTGAAGGACGAGACCGGTATCTGGAACGCCTGGGCCGACGACGACTGGAACTTACCTACTGCGTACGGCCGCTTCTGGCGCCGCTTCCCTCTCCCGGGAAAAAGCCAGCAGCTAAAAGGCGAGTGGTGGCCCAACAGAGAGGACTGGCATGAAGACGCGGAAAGCTGGTACGACCTTCCGAAGGAGAAGATCGAGGAGGTCGACAGGTGGGTGAACTATGAGGAAGGCGGCCGCAGGACTTTCGACCAGGTCCAGTACGTTATCGACACGCTGAACGGCGACCACCCGTACCGTTCCGCGAACTCCCGCCGGCTCGTCATCTCTGCCTGGCATCCGGCCAACGCCGCAGTTTCCAAGCTGCCGCCGTGCCACTTCACCTGGGTTCTCAACGTCCAGGACGGCAAGCTGAACACGCATCTAACACAGCGCTCCGGCGATACGGCGCTCGGGATACCGTTCAACATCGCGGCCTACGCACTGATAACACACATCATCGCGAACCAGACACCTTTCGAGGTCGGCAAGTTCTCACATACAGTTGTCGACACGCACGTTTACTGCGGCAAGGGCGAGAGAGGTAGCTGGTACAGCGAAAACCTCGATGAACTTTCCCGCCGCGTCCGCGAGGCCTCGACAGGAGAGGACTACCTCGAGGTAAAGGAGTGGCTGGTCGAGAACGCGCCAGAAGAGGCGGAGGGCGAGGAGCGGTACGACCACGTGCCAGGGCTTCTTGAACAGCTGTCACGTGAGCCACGGGACCGCCCGGTTATACAGGTTGCGGAGAAGAGCATCGACGACCTGGAGTTCGAGGACGTACAGGTCGAGGACTACGACCCTCATCCAGGCATAAAGTTCGCGGTGGCCGAGTAAACAGTTTAAACCGTTGCCCGGGAAACTCCGGTACATGAACTACGAGAAAGCGGTCGAAGACCTGAGGTCACGTGGCTCCGGGAAGAAAGAGCCGACGCTTGACGGGACCCGCGAGGCACTGGATCTCCTCGGCGAGCCACAGCAGGGCTACCGGGTGGTGCTTGTAGGCGGTTCCAATGGCAAGGGATCCACCGTAGAGATGGTATCGGAAGGGTTGCAGGCGAAAGGTCTCGATGTCGGCGTCTATAAGTCACCTCACCTTACCTCCGTGCGGGAGAGGATACGTGTCAACGGCGAGGATATCGGCGAGGAGGAGTTCGCGGACAGGTACCACGAGACGAGAAAGATAGATAACGGCGCCGAGCTCACGTTCTTCGAGGCCCTGACCGTCATGGCCTTCCAGCATTTCTCCCGGGAACGGGTCGACGTGGCGGTGATGGAGGTCGGGATGGGTGGAAGGCTGGACGCGACGAACGCCGCCGGATCGGAGATATCGGCGATAACCAACGTAGCCAAGGAGCACACAGAGTACCTCGGCTACACGCGGGAGGAGATAGCCCGTGAAAAGGCAGGCATAATACCGGAGGAAGGGAAGCTGGTAGCCCGCGACCAGCTCGAACCGGTACTGGAGACCGCCGCGGAACGGGACACGGAGGTGCTCAGGCCTCTCGAGGTCGAGAGGATAGGCGACAGGTACATCCTCGACGGCCACGAGTTCTCGCTGCCCGTAGAGGGGAGCTTCCAGCAGGACAACCTGGAAACCGCGCTGAGAGTGATCGACGAGCTCACGGGCCTGCCAGAGGAGCTTGAAGGGGCGTTCTCGGGCCTTGGATGCCCGGGCCGGATGGAGACAGTGTCCCGAAGGCCGACATGCATCCACGACGGGGCCCACAACCCGGCGGCGCTGAGACGCATCCTCCCCGACCTGCCGGAAGATTTCACCTGCGTCTTCGCGGCCCTGGAGACGAAGGATATAGATGAGATGGTGTCTGTTCTTGAGCAGAAGGCGTCGAAGTTCTACCTCACGCAGCCTGACTTCTTCAGGGCAGCGTCACCGGAAGATATAGCCGAAAAAGTCTCGAAACCGTACAGCATCGTGAATGAGCCAGGTAAAGCGGTCGATTGCGCGAAGCGGGATGCCGGGGACAACGGGACGGTGGTGGTCACCGGGTCGCTGTACCTGATAGGAGACGCCAGGAGGCCAGGTGAAGATGACGCCTGAAGACAGCGAGGGCATAGGCAGATGGGCGAGCCTCTCCTCGAAAGATCCCGACCTCGGGTCCCCGACTGTATACAGGGTCCTCGAACCGTACATACAGGAGCTCCCGAGAGTCTTCCAGACCGGCAAGGCCGTGAGGAGCGCGAGACAGGGTTACAGCCACGAGCAGGTGTACGCCACCCTCGAAGAACAGCCGGGATATGAACTCGTCGAGGAGGACATGAACCTGTGGCTCAGGTATAAATCTGTTGAGGAGTAAAACTGTTCCGGGATGGACCAGGCGACCTGGAACCTGCTGTTCGGCTGGATGGGGCGAAGATGTTTCATACCTGAAGGTTGTCCTGTCCCGCTGTACGGCGTGGCGTTCTATCTCGCGGTGATTTTTCTGGCCTACCTCGTCTACAGGTACAGGGAGGAACTGGTGTCATGGATAAAATCCTGATAGCGGCGGTCGCGGAGAACGGAGTCATAGGCCGCGACGGCGACATACCGTGGCACTACCCGGAAGACCTGGAGCATTTCCGGGAGACGACGATGGGAAGCCCGGTGGTGATGGGGAGCGGAACCTACAGGTCGCTACCCGCAGAGGCACGGCCGCTGGACGGCAGGAAGAACATAGTCCTGACCCGTTCAGGTATCGACGCTCCCGAGAGTGTGGAGCAGGCGAACAGCCTCGACGAGGCCTGGCGCATCGCCAGAAAGACCGGCAGCGGCAGGGCCTTCGTGATAGGCGGGGCCTCAGTATACGAGCAGGCGCTCCCGGAGGCCGACAGGATGATAATAACAGAGGTCCACGACGAACCGGAGGGAGATACCTTCTTCCCCGACTGGAACGGCAGCAACTGGAAAGAGGTCGAGAGGGAAGACCACGGAGAGTTCTCATTTGTCACATACGAGCGTCAGGCCTTGTCGAACGAGTAGTCGAAGTCCTCGTCGTCGCCGAAGCCCTCGAAGGAATAGTCGCGGCCGCTGCCGCCGACACCCCGGACCACTTCATGCAGCACGCCTGCCTTGCTTGCGAGGCCCACCACAGTCTTCTCCAGACCTTCGATGACGCCTTCCACCGACATCTCCAGGGTGTGGATCTCGCCGGTTATCCGGGGCCAGAACACGTAGACCGCGAACAGGCCTATGATGCCGAGCAGCCCTCCACCTATCATCATCCAGGGAAGGCCCTCGGTCTCTACGACCACTTCCACGCTCCTGCCACCGGCCGATATCTTTTTGGTGCCGCCGCTCTCGAAGGTCCGCAGGAAGCTCACGGTCCTGTTCGACCGTCCTTCAACAGTTACCTCCCGCGACAGCTTCTTGCCGCCCGCATCGACCTCGACGGTGTAGCTTGCGCTTTCCTGCGCGCCGTTGTAAACGGTCACGTTTATCGACACGTTGCCGCCGGCCATCAGCCTCTTCCTGTCGACGCTGAGTTGCCTGACCTCGAAAAGGGACTGGTACGTCCTGCCCGTGATGGTGAAGTAGGAGAAGCCGGGGCTCGTGGCCCGGTAGTAAACGTTGCCGGCGTCCTCTCTCCTCACCGAGGTGTCCAGTTCCAGCCAGCCTTCGTTGTACCTCAGCAGCTTTACGGTCTCCGGCGCTATACTGTTGTCGGAGAGCCAGCCCTTCGACACCTTGAAGTCGAAGACCGCGGACCTGACGTTCCTGTTATCGATGTTGTTCCTCTCCACTTCCAGCCACCTGTACGTCTGCCCGCGAGGCGGACTTTCCACGCTGGAGGGCCTGCTGTCGAACTCCCGGTACTCTATACTGCCGACGAGGTCGTGGTTGTCAACTGCCGAGACCGCGATGCCTCCCACCGTCTCCGCATCTATATCTAACTCTTCTGCCTTTCCACGGGCGATTATCACAGACCGGTTGATGGTCTCCGGCTCCTGCTGCTGTTGCTGCTGGTTGCCGCCGCTACCGCTTCCGCTCCCGCCACCGCCCGTTCCCGTAGAGGTCTGGCTGTTAGTAACAGTAACTGTGAAGGCGTCGCTGTCCGTCAGCTCGCTATCGTTCACCACGAGATTGAGGTCGACAGGGGTACTGGAACTGACCTCAGGAACGCTGAGCACAACGCTCTCGCCCGTCGCCTTATCACCTCCATCAAAAGATGCTCCACCAGTCTGGTCAGCGGTAATCTCCCATTCGTAATCCAGGTTATCGCCCTCGGGATCGGAGCTTCCCGAACCGGATAACTGGACGGTACTACCCTCGTCCACCGTCCTGTCCCCGCCCGCATCCGCCGTCGGGGCGCTGTTCACTCCGTCGATTACTTCGACCGTGGAGTTATCCGTTGAAAGCTCGTAACCGCTCTGGTTCGTGAGAATCCGGCCGCCGCCGTAGTACTTTATACCTGTTACTTTTCCACCACCGGGTGAGGTCACCAGCGGAATAGCAATCTGGGAAACATTGTTTTTATCGTCAGGCAGCGCCCCTGAAAAATCAGGATT
This sequence comes from Candidatus Nanohaloarchaea archaeon, assembly GCA_042218325.1. Taxonomy (GTDB): domain Archaea; phylum Nanohalarchaeota; class Nanosalinia; order Nanosalinales; family Nanosalinaceae; genus JALDAJ01. The sequence continues at coordinate 56,295 of JBDGRE010000001.1, read as the reverse complement.
AGTGAGTTTCAAATCGCTTGAACTTATCGTTCCCACGTCCACTCGCTCGGAAAACTTCACTATTACCTTGTCGACATTCTTGTCCTTAGCCCCCCAAGAAGCATCGCTCTCCGTCCGCACCTCCGTGATATTAGGGGTGTAGACCGTGTGCGAGGCGGTTCCGGTGAGGCCGCCGGTGTCGGAAGTTCCCGATACGAAGAGGCCGCGGTCGGCGGTGTCGTTGTAGGTGCCGTTGCCGTCGACATCGTTCAGCGCCGGGACCCTGAGCTGGAGCTCGGGCATTCTTATCGCGCCGGCGGAGATGTTCGCGGTGACGTAGAAGTCCTGGCCCGACGTGAACGTGTAGGTCATGTCCTCGAACGCCCAGTGGCCGTCGCTGTAGGTGGCGTTGTCAAGCAGCGCGTCCCCGGTCGTGAAGCTTGTGTCGCTGGTGTTCTCGGCCCAGAGCCTGAGAGCGTCGATATCGTCCTTTCCAGCGGTACTGGCGTTCTCGACCGTGAGGCTGTTGAGCTCGTGGCCGAACACCGAGTTGTTGTCGTCATCAAGCACGACCGCATCGGTCGAAGGGTCGTAGCTGCCGGTGTCGCTCGAGTCGTATGAGGCCAGCGTCCAGTTGGGATGGAAGCTGTCGCTGTAGCTGTACCCTGCCGACTCCTGTGGCGGCGTCCCTGCCACCCGAGTGTCGTTCCTCGTGGAGACGGTCAGATCGCCGTAGTCCTGAATTATAAGGTCATCGGCCGCGCTCCAGTTACCGTCGCCGGAGTCGTTGAAGGCAAGGCCAGGGTCTCCGGTGAAGGGGTTATCGACCTTTACACCGAAAGAGGGTTCAGGGCCGTTGATTATACCGTCAGGACGGGCCGTGTAGACGCCGTAGCCGTCCCGGTCCTTGAATATACCGTCCTCGCTCGCGCTCCATCCTGTTATGGAGCCGTTCTGGAAGCTGACGTTGTACCAGTCCTCCGGTTTTGTGCTGTAAAGCCTGGTGCCGTTCTTCATCGACGAGTTCCCGTCCAGCACTGTATCGCCGATACTGTTGTAGATGCGGTAGAACTTTCCGGACGTGGAGTTCTCCAGCACCACCGAGTCGTTACCCCGGAAGTAGCCTATATCTCCTGTGTAGTTGTTGAACCCGATCTTTTTCCAGCTGGAAGGTTTCTGCTCGAAAAGCTTGTCGCCCTCATCTGCGCTACCAGTGATATTTGTATCGCTCTCGGCAGAGTAAGAGGAAGAGTTGTCGAAGTCATTGACTATCGAATCGTTCGTATGATACGCGCCGGCGGGCGGGACGTCGCCGAAGGTTATGTTGCCCCAGAGATTTTTCTCGACCAGCTTCTCGCCCCCGCTGAAACTATAGCTGCCGTTCACGATGGTGTCGTTCCTGCTGGTGTAGGCGCCGTCGGAGTCGTGGTCGACCGCAAGGAAGTCGCTGCCCGCGTCCCAGTCCTGGTCACCGGATTCGTACGCGACGATGGCCCAGTCCGCGTCCTGACCGAACGCGAGCGATTCGCCGTACGCCAGCGATGTCCCGTTCAGCACCTGGTCGCCGGTGTAGGAAAAGTTGAGGGTCACGAAATCATCGGTCCCCGGCCCTACTGTCTTCGAGGCGAGATGGTTCTCTGATAGCGTGGCGGCCACCACTATGCCGCACAGGAGCACGGATGACAGCAGGAGCAGGCCGAACCGGATGAGCGTGCGACTGTCTTTCCGGCCCCAGGAAGAAGCATCATGCATACGGAGGATACTTCGGCGTCTTCCTTTATAGTTGTTCACAGCCCTGCAGAACAGGTCATCGCCTGTCGTTGAAGGAGTAGTCGAAGCCGTCGTCGTCCCAGTCGGCGTCAAGGTCTTCCTCGCCGCCGAACGAGTCGAAGGAGAACCCTGTTCCTCCTGCCAGTCCCGAAACTCTTCTCTCGATGTCTTCGATGTATGAAAGAACTTTTTCTTCCCTCCCCGTGTAGACTATCGCCCCCGCGGCCCCGGCGGATACCAGCAGCACCAATCCGGCTATCCAGAACACGGGCACACCGGAGCTCTTCTGGTCCTGTTGCCCACCAGAACTTGCTACCTCGACCTGTGCGGATTTGCTGCCTGCTGTAACAGTGTACGTTCCCTCAGGCAGCGAGGAAGTGAACTCGAGCTTCGTGCCTTCGCCAGCGTTGAGGGATACGTCCCGGCTGAGCGTCTGGTTACCGACAGAAAGCTTGACTGTTCCGGGGCCTCTCTTGCTGCCGGTGTTCTCCACCTGTACCTCTACGGTGAACTGTTCGCCCGCAGAAATGTTCCCAGAGGCGATCTGCACCTGCTGCACAGTTATCTTCGACGAACCTTCCTGCTCGCCTGTTATCACGAAGCTGGAGAACCCTGAAGAGGTCGCCTCGTACATGACGTGCGAGGAGTTCTCACTGGTTTCCGAGGTGTCCAGCGTCTCCCATTCGCCGTTGTAACGCTGCAGCGCGACCGTGCTCCTCTTGATGTCGTTGTCTGATATCCAGTCCTTCTCCACCATGAAGCTGAAAGTCACGGAGGTTATCTGCTCGCCTGTGATATTCGGCTCTATACCGTAGTACCTGTAAGCCTTCCCGGGAGGCTGCTCGGGCGCAGGGTTGTCTTCCGGCGTATCCACGTTAAGGTCGCCGGCTATGACCCCGTTCGACTCGATCCTGATCTGGTTGAGCGGGGTCGGCAGCGATACTTCCGCCGGCTCGTCCGCGGTCCCGACAACGCTCCTCTGGTAATCGTAGACGCTGCTCGACTGGGTGTTTAGGCCTGTGGTCTGTGTCTTCTGCGTCTGCTGCGTCTGGGTGTTGGACGAGCCGCTGCCCTCTGACTTGTTGTACACCGTTATCGTGTCACTGTCAGACCTGAAGTAGCCGCTCCCGTCCGTCACGTTAACCGTGACCGTGTAGTCCGTCCCGAAGTTGACATCCTGTTCTTTGTCGTCCGACTCCTGGAAACTGTAGCTGAACGAACTGCCAGTGTCTTCCTCCGTTCCCTCGACCTCCCAGCTGTAGCTGAGAGAGCCGTCGAACCTGTCGGTCGCCTCAACGCTGAAGTCGAGCATTATCGAGTTATCATCGTTGCCATCGTCGTTACTGTTACCGCCGAAGTAGAGATCGTCATCCGGCCACGAAACCGTTATGTTTGGCCTGTCGTGCAGCACCTGTGTCACCTCGGCCATGTCGCTGGCGCTGCCGTTCGAAACCATGAGGCGGACGGTACGGGTCTGCGAGTCCTGCCTGGTGAAGTCGAAGGTCGCGCTCGGACCGGTGTCGGACTGGTCGGATTTCAGCAGATGCCATGTATAGTCCGTTATATCTCCGGTCGACGCGGAGCCGTCGAACGTCTTGCTGACTTGGTAGTTGTTCGAGCCGTTGAAAACTATCGCCGAGGGGCTGGACGGCTGGATGCTGGCCTCGACTGCCATGGCGGGCGCCACAAGCAGCGCGACAGCTATCACGGACGAGAGCTTCCTCACTGCGGCTTCACCTCGTAGCCGAGGTGGTAGTTGCTGCCGTTGAACGAGAGGAACTGTGTCTCGCCGCTGTCGATGGTAGTGGTGTTCGAGTACACTTTATCCTCAGAGAGGCCGAGGCTGACCGAGAAGCTCCCCATCGCCAGGTGCTCGACGGTCGCCTTGCCGTTGCTGTCCGTCACGGCGCTACCGCTCTTCGAGACACCGGTCTCATTCGACACGAAGAACACCGTCGCTCCCGATACCGCCTTGCCCGACCGGGTGCTCTTGGTGACGTTGACCACCAGCTTCTTCTCGTTTATCCTGCTTATGGTAAGGTTCTTCTCCCTTACTTTATCCAGACCGCCCCCGGTAAGTCTGGATGTCGGGCCGCTGATGTTAATCTCGTCGACTGCTCCACGGTATCCTTCCTTGTTCGCCGATACGGTCAGCTCTCCTATCGGCTGCTTCGGGAACTTCGCCACGCCGTTCGAGCCTGTCTCTTTCTCGCTGTAGTCGGTCGAGACCCTCGCGGCCGGGACCACCATGCCGCTGCTGTTCCTGACCGTGACCTTCAGCTTCTTGCCTTGGTTGGTGTTGATCGAGAAGTTCCTGCTGTTTCCGAGGTCGGATGGCTTGTTGATAGTAAGCTGCTTCGGCGCGTAGCTGTCGCCGTCGATGGATACCCAGACCGTGTGGTTGACGTCCTTCAGGCCGCTGACGCTGTAGTCGCCGCTGTTAACTTCGCTGTAGGCGTAGCTGCCCTTCTCGGAGTTCCAGAAGGAGATGTAGCCGTCGAGGTCCTTGTCCTGGCCGTTTGCCAGCACCATACCGGACATCGACTGCCCGTCGCTGAGCGAGACCTGATAGTCTTTCTTCGTGACCGTCACCTTTTTTCTTTCCCTCCGGTAGCCGTCCCTGTAGTACCTGACATCATGAGGGCCGGGGCTGAGGCCTGTGATGTTGTAGCTTCCGTCGCTGGAGGTCTCCACCCATCCGTAGCTCCCCATTGAGTAGTTGTAGGCGTAGACGTAGACACCGCCCAGCGCATCCCCTTTACTGTCTGTGACTTTGCCCTCGAGGTATGCCGGCACCGAGAGCTCGAAGTTTATCGATTCGTCGCCGGTGAGATATGTGTAATCGTTTTTCTCCCTGTAGGAGGAGCTGTTCGGCTTCACTGTTATCTCAAGGAACTGTCCCTGTCTCAGGCCCGTGAACTGGTAGTCGCCGTTGCTGTCCGTGATATCCGTGACACGTGAGCCATCGTCCTTCTCGACGACTACTTTCGCTCCCTTGCCGTTGTTGTTGGTATCGGTAACTTTCCCGGAGAGGGTCGCTTTCTGGACTGTTACAGTGAAGTTCCTGGTCTTGAAAGGCCCTGATACCGCGTCTATCGTCGTATGGTTCTCGCCGCCGCTGTAGGCGTCTATGTCGACGCTGTAGCCCACACCGCTCTCAAGACCTTCGACCCTGAAGCTGCCGTTGTCTGCGCTCGCGAACTTGTGGATATCCTTCGTCTCGTTGTAAACGGTTATGAAGGCGTCTTCAACCGGGTTGCCGCCCTGGTCCTCCACAGTGCCGTTCAGTACAACACCGTTCGAAAGGACGAAGTCGTGGCCGGTCTTGGCCGCGTCGACGTGAACCGTGGTCGAGCTGCCAGTGAGGTCGGAGTCGAACGGAGGAGTCACCTCAAGCGTGTAGTCGGTGTTGTTGACGACTCTCAAGGTGTAATGCCCGGTCGCATTCGTGGAGTCGGACACATACTGGGCCTCCGCCCTGTTCTCGGCCGAGACCCTGACGCCGGTTACCGGGTCGTTGGACGAGTTGGTAACTTTACCCGTGAAAAGCACTTTCTCCTCGAAGGCGAAGCTGAGCGTGGTATTTTTATCCTTCTCAACCGTCACGTTGGAGCGCGTGATACTGTCGAAGCTGGTCGACAACAGTCCTCCCCGCGTGTCGATCCTGAACATCAAGACCGTGTAGCTGCCGTTCGGGATGTTTCCAAAGAAGACGTCCTGCGTCCCTTTGGCCGCGCTGACGGGCTCCATGTAGCCCTTGCCGGTCTCCCTGTTGCCGGCGATCATACCGTACCTGACACCGTCAGCAGGCGGCGCGTCGACCGTGGCGTTGATACCGCCGAGCGCCGAGGAAACTTCGAACTCACCGGCGTCAACCGCGGCATCGGGGGAGAGCGAGACATCTGCCCCGAACGGCGTGGAGTTCGTCCTCCTGTAAGTGGAGTTGGTGACCTCGACGCTGTAGCCGAGGCCGGACTGCAGCCCGGTAAAGTTGAAGTGGCCCTTGCTGTCGGTCATATCGGTTCTGATAGGCGGCCTCTGGACGTACGGCAGCCTCTTCACCATGAGGGGTGAGCTGGTCATCCCCGTTATCCTGACCTTTACGTCGGCGACCCCTGAACCCGTCTCATTCACTATCCTGCCGGAGACATTTCCGCTGAGCTGTATCACGGGGAAATCTGTTATCCTCGGCTCCTTCTTCCCCGCGGAGGCGGCGTAGAAGTCACCGCCCTTGCTGGAGTTGACCCCGATCCAGAGCTTCCCGGTGCTGGTGGTGTTTACCCTGTAGATGTACTCGCCCGCCTGCCATTTCGCCGGGCCTTTAGTATCGATAAGGCTTCCTGAGGTATTAATCCGTGAATTGTTCAGCCAGTACCTCAGCTCGAGGTCTGTCGTGGTAAGGTCTTCACCTGACTTGATGCGGCCGATGATATCCGAGCTGTCCGAGACCAGGTCCACGGTGTAGTTCTCCAGCGTATCTGTCTCATTCCTGACTATATACCTGCCCTCACCTTTCAACCGGCTCACGTTGCTGGTCGACAGGTGTTCGCCCGAAGAATTTGCGACGCCCGAGACATTGGTCAGGTTCAGGACGTGTCCAGGATTACCGTTCGAGTTCTGGAGCTCCAGGTTGCTGCCGAGGAACGCGATTTCGGGGAGGTGGGACGCGTTCCGTGTCGCCTGCTTCCCGTCGTCTACAGTCACACTCTCTTCCGAGCTGAAAAGCTGGCCTGCCGCCACGAAGCTGAAAAGGAGCATCACGGCAAGAACGACGTAGGATTTCCTGCAAGCCGGCATACAATACAAGCTTGAGCTCTCCCTTTATAGTTCCTTCACCGGCCCGGCATTCAGAAGGGGAGGACGCTCGCCAGGAAGTCGAACAGGCCCTCGAAGATACCCGAGCTCCTGCCGTTCCTTGTCTCCTTCTACCTTGCGGAAGCGGGGCTGGAAAGGTACCGGTGATCAATCTCCTGCCGCCACTGTGTAAGCCAGCGCTACCAGTCCGAGGTCGCGTAGGGCGATGGTCCAGAGCTGCATCGTAGCTACGGATATGGTTATCGCCAGCAGCCAGAGCGTGGCTATCGAGGCGACCTTGCGGGTGCGGTAGTCGAAGAAAAGCAGCAGCCCTATCAGGCCCTCAAGGTGTCCCGCGGCGTACGTGAACTGTTTCGCGGTAAGCGGAAGCAGCCCGGTCACGAAGCCGGGTTCGTAGCCTGTCCAGAGCGATGGAGTGAAAAACTTCGATACTCCTGCGAGCAGGAAAACGGTCGCGAGGCCGTAGAGTGCCGCCTCTTGCCTGTAGTCGAAAATCCTCTCAAGATTCATGTACTAATTTCTAAGTGCACGCGCGGTTAAAGCCTGCGGCGACCGGTTAGCTGATAAGGATTAGACGCGGCTGGAAATACGTGAAAGTAGAAAATCTGGAGATACCTGACGGCATCAAGCAGGACTTCATCGAGGAGGGTATCACGGACCTGAACCCTCCGCAGCGCGACGCAGTTGACGCGGGTCTTATGGACGGCGAGGACATGGTGGTCGCGTCGCCGACCGCCTCGGGGAAGACCTTCATCGCGGAGCTGGCGATGGTCAACCAGGTGAAGAAAAACGATAAGAAGGCGGTCTATATCGTGCCGCTGAAAGCGCTCGCGTCAGAGAAGTACCAGGATTTCTCCGAGCGGTACAGCGACCTCGATGTGAGGATGTCCGTGGGCGACTACGACGACTCCGGTACCGGGCTGGAGACCGCGGATATCATCGTGGCGACCTCCGAGAAACTGGACTCGATGCTCCGGCACAACCCGTCGTGGATACACGAGATAGGCCTGGTCGTGGTCGACGAGATACACCTCCTGACGAGCCCGGAACGGGGACCCACGCTGGAGGTCACCATATCGAGACTGCGGGACATCATCGGCACGGGGAGCTCCACGGATTCCCCGGCGTTCCAGATGCTCGGCCTTTCAGCGACCATCTCCAACTCCTACGAGCTCGCGGACTGGCTGGACGCGGAGCTGGTGGAGAGCGATTATCGGCCGGTAGAGCTGAAACATGGTATCTACCATGGCAACGAGGTCGAGTTCTACCCCGAGGACGTCGAGAAGGAAGACATAGGGGCAGGAGTGGAGGGCAGCGACCTGGAGCCCGAAGAGGACAGCCCGTTCTCCACAGGCAACGAGGTAAAAGACGAGGAAAAGGACGAGATAGAGTCGCACACCTACTTCGTCGACGACAGGCACGGCAGGGGAACTCTGAACCTGATCGAGGACACGCTGCAACTGGAAAAGCAGTGCATCATATTCTGCTCCTCGCGGAAGGGCTCGGAGAAATCATCGGACAGGGCCACGGGACCGACCGGCGAAGACCTGTCGCGCGAGGAGAGGAAGGAGCTGGAGGACTACGCGGACCGCATCGAGTCGGTGCTCGGCTCGCCGACGTCGCAGTGCGAGCGACTGGCCGAGAACATCAGGAAAGGTGCGGCGTTCCACCACGCCGGGCTGCTGCCCGAGCAACGGTCCCTGGTGGAGGAGGCCTTCCGGGACGGACTTGTCAGGACCGTCTCCGCCACCCCGACACTGGCCGCAGGCGTCAACCTACCCGCGTTCAGGGTCATCATCCGCGACCTGAAGCGGTACACCGGCCGCGGCATGGAGTACATCCCGGTGCTCGAGTACGAGCAGATGACCGGCCGGGCCGGAAGGCCGAGGTACGACGACCGCGGCGAGGCGATTAGCATCGCGAAGTCCGGTGACAAGGATGAGATACTGGAGCGGTACATCGCCGGGGAGCCGGAGCGGATACAGTCGAAGCTGAACGCGGAGCCGGTCCTCCGGATGCATACCCTGTCGCTCGTCGCGTCAAGGTTCTGCACCTCGATGCCCGATCTCAAGGAGTTCTACAAGAAGACGTTCTACGCCCACCAGTTCTCCTCGGTCGACGGCCTCGAAGAGGTCGAAAGAACGGTCGAGGAAGTGGTGGAGCAGCTGCGGGAGTACGGCTTTCTGGAGAGCGATGATATGAAGGCGACCGAAGTCGGGAAGCGTGTATCCGAGCTGTACATCGACCCGGACTCCGCGCACCACATCCTCGAGACCCTGGAAAAATCGGGTGACAGGGATACGCGGCCCATCACGTTTCTTTTCATGCTTGCGCGCACCTCGGAGATGACCCCGAGGCTCCGGGTGAAGGACGACGAGTACTCCGATATCGCGCAGGAGCTGGTGGACGCGGAGGAGTACATCCTGGAAGAGGTGCCGGAGGAGTGGGAGCCCAGGTACGACCACTTCCTGGAGTGCATGAAGACGTCGATGATGATGCAGGGCTGGATGTCGGAGCTCGACGAGGAGCGGCTCATGGAGAAGTACGGTATCGCGCCCGGGGGAATACGGGCAAAGATGCAGAACGCGGACTGGCTGCTTTACGCCGCGAAGGAGCTCGCGCGGATGGAGGGCGTTAAGGGAGACGTGGAGAAGGAGCTGGAACGCGTCCGGCTACGGCTGAAGCACGGTATCGAGGAGGAGCTGCTGGCGCTCGTGAAGTACGACCAGATAGGACGCGTCAGGGCGAGGAAGCTGTACGACCACGGTGTCAGGTCGCGGGAGGATATCCGGGAGACCTCGTTTGAAAAATTGAAGAAGCTGATCGGTAAGCGCACCGCCGAGAAGCTGAAGAAGCAGGTCGGCCAGGAGAACATCTTCGACCGCGAGAACGTCTTGGACTACTTCGAGTAGTCGCGGAACCGGGAAGCCGGTCACTGCCGGAAGTAAAGGGCCTTGCCGTAGGCGCCTGCCCACGCGCTTTCGAACCGGTCCCTTGAAACTGTCGTGACCCCTGGTAGCGGGCTGCCGTACTTGGAACGCGGGATAACGAAGTCCTGGCCGGTCTCTTCCAGCATCTCCGTCACCCGGGAAAGTTCGTCGTCCTTACCCCATAGTTCATCGCCGAGGAGCACGAGTACGTCTCCTTCATCCGGTATATCCTGTGAAGGATCGGTGAGGTAGAACGTAGAGTCGTAACCATCCTTTAAATCGGTTACAAGCCCCTCAAAACTGTCGTAGAAATTCTGGAGGCCTTCAACACCTCTTGATCCTCTGTCGCCAGCGCTATCTCCGGCCTTGGCCATATCTACAATTTTGAGAAAGGTTTTAAATCTTTTGGGCTGCTTGCGGCCGGTTCAGACCGATTTCTCCAGCTTTTCCACCATATCAGGGTGGCCGACGTGCAGCGGGACGCGCTGGTGGATTTCCCCGGGCTCTACCTCGAGTATAGATTCATCGCCGTCGCTTGACGCTCCTCCAGCGTTTTCAACGATGTATGCGACTGGATTCGCCTCGAAAAGCAGTCTTAGCTTCCCGTTCGGCGCATCCGTGCGCTCCGGGTACGCGAAGATGCCGCCGTGGTGCATAACCTGGTTGATGTCGCCCACGAAAGCGCCGCCGTACCGGAGCTTGTGTTCCTGCTGTATCTCCGACTCGAATTCGCGGAACTCTTCTGTCCAGTTCCTGTTGCCGCCGAAGCCGTAGACTTTGGCGCGGTCGATCTCTACGTCCTCCGAGGCCAGCACCATCTCGACGCTGTCGTCCTGCTTCTCCTCAATGACGTACTCGTTCACCTGGTCGCCGTCCGAGAACATCATGGTCGTCAACGGGCCGTAGACCACGTAGAACGCCGCGACAAGGTCCTCACCCTTCGCGGGAAGCTCGGCGTCGTAGATGCCGACTATGGTCCCGACGAGGTTGTTGGTCGGGATGTTGGAGGAGCCGTCGAGCGGGTCGACCGTAACAGAAAGGCCTTCGCCGCACTCCGTGATCGTTTCCTCTTCCTCCGAGGCGAACTGCCCGACGCCCTCGATGGATGTCAGCTCTTCTTTCAGTATCTCGTTGGCCCAGACGTCCGCCTCCATCTGTTTTTCCTGCGAGGGGTTCTGCTCGCCGACGTACTCCCGGCGGTGCATCAGGCCCGAGGATATGTGGGGTGCGGCCGAGGCGACCGCCTGGACGATCTCTTCGACTACCTGTTTCTCCTGCATCTACAGGACCTCTCCAGAAGACTTGCCCTCGAATATGACTTTTTCCAGGCTGTCGAGTATCGGCTCCGGATGCTCGCGCTGGAAGATGTTGCGGCCGACCGCGAGGCCGTTGCCGCCCGCCGAGACTGTATCGTGGACGTCCTCCAGGAACTCCCTGTCGCTGCGCTTCGAGCCACCGCTCATCACCGTCTTCAGGTCGCCGACGACGTCTTCAAGCTGCTGCCAGTCCTCCTTCGAGCCAGGATACTTGCACTTCACCATGTCCGCGCCGAGCTCAAGGCCGAGACGGGCACCGTACGCCACGACATCCGGGTCTTTCTGGCCATCGTAATCCGGGTTCTCCTCGATGCCCTTGCCGCGCGGGTAGCTCCACAGCACTACGGGAACGCCGTGCTCGCGGGCCTCCTCCTGGACCTCGCGGAATTCCTGCCACATCCTGTCCTCGTGGAGGCTGCCCGCATACATGGTATAGCCTATCGCCGCCGCATCGAGTTCTTCTACCGCGTACTCGACCGAGCACTGCTTCGGCGAGAAGTAGTCGTCGCGCTTCGCGAGGTTGGAGTTGCCGTTCAGCTTCACGAGGAGAGGTGCGGCATCATCGACCCCGTTCTCTTTCTCCCACTGGCGGAAGTACTCGGCGTTCCCCTTCTGGAGCGCTATCGCGGTCACCGCGCTGTGCCGGGACACCTCGAAGACGTGCGCCGGGTCCGCCGACTCCGGCATCGGCTCGAAGTCGACCGGGCCGTGCTCCGTTCCGTGGTCATACGCGAGTATCAGGGAGTTTCCGTTCCGCTGGATCGGGGAGTCCTCGAACTCTTTCATAATACGTAGTATTACGACTGGTATCTGTTTAAACTTGTGGTGGCAATCCTTCCCGGTGATGGACAGGGATTCGACCTACCAGAGGCCGCAGGTATGGAGATTCAGGGACGGGGTCGGCCTTGATGAGGTAGAGAAATCGCTGGAGTACGGCGGAATCGAGTACCGGGACAAGGATCACGAGAGCCTCGAGTACCGCGGAAGAAGGTTCGAGTTCAACGCCTGGGCCAACACCGTGGTTTTCAGGGACTACGAGGAAGAGAAGGTGACGGTGGAGGACCTGGAGGCCTGGAAAGTTTTCTCCGGGCTGGTCGAAGGAGACTTGAAGGTGCCGCCAGAATAACTTTCCATGACAGTTACAGAGTCCGAGTCCTCGCTTTCGCGGAGAGAAAAAGCGCCCGGGTTCGAGCTCGAGAGCTACACGGGCGAAAAGGTCTCGCTCTCCGACCTGGACAACTACGACGGCGTTCTCGTGGTCTTCATGTGCAACCACTGCCCGTACGTGAAGGCGCAGGTAGAGGAGCTCAGGAAGCTGACCGGCGAGTTCTCCTCGGTCGCGGTCGTCGGCATCAACCCGAACGCGGAAACGAAACCCGAGGACTCGGTCGGGAAGATGGAAGAGTTCGTGGAGGAGAACGACCTCGAAAGCAGCAACTTCTACTACCTCGCGGACCCGGAACAGGAAGTAGCCAGGGCCTATGATGCACGCTGCACGCCCGATCCTTTCCTGCTGGACTGGCGCCACAGGCTGTACTACCACGGCCGGCTGAACGACCGCATGAACCCTGACGAGGAAGTCAAGGAACGGGAGATGAAGCAGGTCATCGAGGGTATGCTGAAGAGGCGTGACCCGCCGGGAGAGCAAAAACCTTCGCAGGGCTGCAGCATCAAGTGGAAGGAGAAAGGATGAACTACTCGATTAGGCCGCGGGAGCACGAGCTGGGGAAGGCCCGGCAGGTCGTGGAAGATGCCCTCGAGGCCTGCAAGGCAGCTATGGAGCACGAGAACGATATCGAGGCCGGTATCGCCTGGGGCGGCAGCATGGTGAGGGAGGAGCTCGGCGGCGCGAACTCCACCGAGGTATCGCCCGGCTACTTCTCCGTCGAGTTCAACGCCGACACCGACGGCTGGCAGGAAAGGCTGAAAACCGTGGTCGCCCGCGAGTACGCGCACAGTTATTTCCTCGAAAAAACGGAGGGTCTTGAGTTCAAGTGGCAGACACTGCTGTTCGAGGCCCAGGCCTACGTCTTCGCGGAGAAGATGTACCCGGGTAAGCCGCCGCGGGCCCGGAAGTTCAGCGACCACGAGCTCGAGGAGCTCTGGCCCGTGGTCCGGGAAGCGTTAAGCGAGAACTCGGACTGGGGCTCCCTGTTTGAGGGTAGCGAGCGGTTCCCGCGCTGGCTCGGCTACGCGTTCGCCTACCATATCGGGCAGAGACTGGAGACCGAGAACTACGTCGAGGACTTCCCTCAACTCAAACGCAGCGACGTTCTGGACGCCGGAGACGAGATGTTCTCGGACTGATGAAAATGGATACTGGAGACAAGAAAGCGGTCTTCCTGGGCAGATTCCAGCCACTCCACGTGGGCCACAGGAAGGCCATCGAGAACACGCGGGACAGGTTCGGGGAACTCGTGGTCGCGGTCGGCAGCGCCGACAAGTCACGGGAGGAGGACAACCCCCTCAGTTTCGAGGAGCGGAAGGCGATAATCGAGGACTGCTTCCCGGAACTAAGGATCGTCCCGGTGGAAGACGACGAGAAAGACGAGGAGGGGAACAGGCGCTGGGCCGAGAATATAGAGGAGCTCGGCGCGGACGTCGTCGTATCGAACAACGACCTCGTCAAGGAACTGGTCGAGGAGCACACCTCGATGGAGGCCGTGGAACAGGAGATGCACGAACCGGACGTCTACTCGGGTACAGAGGTCCGCCGCCGTATCCGTTCCGGGGAGGAGTGGCGGTATCTCGTACCGGAGTGCGCGCGCGACAGGATAGAACAGCACATCGAGGCCATCCGTGACTCAGGCATACAGTACGATTTCAGGCCGGGCTGGAAGAAAGAGAACATCCAGAACTGACAGGGCCGTAACTGGTTTCAAGCAGCCTCCCGGACCTTTCTACATGGAGCACACCGTCGAGTACGTCGGCAGCGGCGAAACGATGAAGGTACCAGAGAACCAGACCATACTCCGCGCAGCGATAGAAACGGGCATAGCGCAGGAGTACTCCTGCCGCGTGGGGATGTGTCTCGCCTGCTCCGCCGAAATAGTCGAGGGAGAGGTAGCGCAGCCCGCCGCAAGAGCCCTGACCGAAGAGGAAAAAGAGCGGTATGCCCTTACATGCATGGACCGGCCCGAGTCAGATCTCAAACTCAGGCGAGGCGAGTACCCGCCAACGATAGAGAAAGACGGCGCAAGCGCCGGGGCCTGGACCGAAAAGATGCTCGAGGAAGGACCCGACGACCCGTTCGCACTGCTGAAGGGCTAGTCCCACATGATCCCGGGTATCTCTTCGACGAGGTCTGTCGCCAGCATCCCGTTGCCGTAGCGCTCCGCGGCTCTTTCACCCGCCTTACCATTTATCCACGAACCGAGTCTCGCCGCCTTGGTCCTCGGCAACCCCTGTGAGAGCAACGAGCCCACCACGCCGGCGAGCGCGTCGCCGGTTCCCCCGACGGTCATCGCTGCCGTACCCGTCCGGTTCCTGTACTTCTCCGCAGAGTATACCTGGTCGACAGGGCCCTTCTGGAGCACCACCGCCCCGGTCTCTTCCGAGAACACGGAGAGGGAGCCGTACTCCTGCTCGATGAGCTCGGCCTCTCTGCTGTGCGGCGTGAAGACCATGTCCGAGTTTTCCGCCTCAAGGGCCGGCCCTATCGCGTCAGCGTCGACCACCACCGGTGTGTCGACTTCCTCCATGAAACGCTGGAGCGCGGAACTGCTCGCATCGCCCATCCCCGGTCCGACAACAAGGGCGTCGGCCCAGTCCGCCAGCTCCCGGGCCTCCTTCAGGGAAGACCTGCCGAAGTACTTGGAGGGGTAGCCGGAGACGATGAAGTTCTCGGAGTAAGAAGCCACGACCTCCGATATCTTGCCTGAAGTCAGAATCCTCACCAGGTCGCAGCCTGTACGCAGCGCCGCCTCCGCGGCTATCGCCGGCGCACCGGTGTAGTCAGCGCTTCCCGCGACGATACCGACACGGCCGTTCTCTCCCTTGTGGGTGCCGGGCTTCCTTTCGAGTTCCTGGAGCAGCTCTTGCATGGTTTACTATCAGGCCCGGTGCATCATATTTCCTTCCCTTCTCCCCGGTATCGATTTAAGTTTCGGTGCGTTAACGCAGGCGTGGCAGGACCTTTCATAAGATACGACGAGGTACCGGGCAAGACCATCCAGGTCTACGGCGACCCGGAAGGTTTCCGCGTAGAGCTCTACGAAAGCAGCGGTATGGCCTCGCCAAGGCCCTCGATAGGCGCGCCTCCCGGTCGAACCGGCGGCACGTACGAAGTGGTGGAGTTCCGCGGATACGTAACAGGAGGAGAACTGCCCAGCCCGGAAGAACTGGACAGCATGGAAGTGGAGGAGCCCTCCCGTCTCGAGAGGTTCTTCCATCCTTTGCTTCCTGGCTGCCTGTCCATCCTCGACGGTGAAGCGGTGGAACGCAGGGCCTGGATCACGGACGGGGACGATCCGGGACCGGTCCGGGAGCTCAAGGCGGCAGCAGAAGAGAATACCGAACCCGTGCGGGGCCCGGGTAGAGACATAGAGACCCTTCTGGACAGTATCACGGAGTAGGTCGGCATCTTTTTATTCCGGAGCGGCAATCTGTAACCGTGATATCATGGTAAAAGTAGTCGTAAACGGTGTCGGAACGATAGGAAAGCGGGTGGCGGAAGCCGTCAAAAAACAGCCTGACATGGAGCTCTACGCATTATCGGATGTCTCCGCGGGCACGGGACTCAGGACAGGTCTCAGCGAGCAGGGAGCGCTGCACGGCACGACGCTGCTCGCCTCTAGCGATGACGGGAGAGAACAGCTCGAGGAGGACGGTATGCATGTCGAGGGCCTGCTTGAAGAACACATAGACGAGGCCGACATCGTCGTGGACTGCACGCCTCCCGGTATCGACGAGAAGAACAAGGAGAAACTTTACGCACCGAACGATGTGAAGGCGATATTCCAGGGCGGGGCACCGGGAGACATCGCTGAGGTCAAGTTCAACGCCGACGCGAACTACGGGGAAGCGCGAGGCGAGGACTTCGTGAAGGTGGTCTCCTGTAACACCACCTCGCTGTCAAGGACGATGAACGCCGTGGACGAAAACTTCGGCGTGGAAGAAGCAGTCGCGAATCTCGTGAGGCGTGGAGGTGACATCCCGCAGGACTCCCGCGGGCCTATAAACTCCACCATCCCGGTCACAGAGGTCCCATCGCACCATGGGCCTGACGTACAGGCGGTGATGCCCGGGCTGGATATCAAGACGCTCGCGGTCAAGGTGCCGGTAACCTACGGCCACGTACACATGGTCAACGTCGAGCTGGAAAACGAGGCAACGGAAGAAGAAGTCCTGAAGGCCTTCGAGGAGCAGCCGCGCGTCAACCTTGAATCCGCGGGCGACGGCTACGACTCGACCGCGAAGCTGCACGAGAAGATGCGCGACCTTCATAGGGCTCGTTCTGACATGCAGGAGGCCGCGGTCTGGGAGGAGACCGTTACCGTAGATTCGGGCACGCTCTACTGGATCCACATGGTCCACCAGGAATCCATCGTCGTGCCGGATAACATCGACGCCATCAGGTCGATGATGGAGCTCGAGGACAGAGAGACGTCTATAGCGCGGACGAACGACGCGATAGGGATAGAGTAAAAGAACTTCCCGCCGCAGTCTTTCCCTATGGACCGTAGAGTGCTCATGCTGGGCTGGGGATACCCGCCCGATATCGACGGCGGCCTCGATGTACACGTGGCCCGGCTGTTCGAGGAGCTGCAGGGACTGGGCGTCGACGTGACGCTGGCGCTGCCTGAAGAGCGGGCGCCGGACCGCGAGGGAATCGTGGGACTGGACGCGGGCGAGGGCGACATGATGGAGAAGACCCGGAACCTTTCCCAAGAGTTTCTTGAACTGGCGGAGGAGTACGACATCGTTCACACGCACGACTGGTTCGGCTCCGAACCCGGACTGAAGGCGAAGAAGTACTCGGATGCCCTGTGGGCCGCTACTTTCCACTCCCTGAGCTCGCAACGGAACCGTTCACCATCCGACAGGATGGTGGAGATGGAACGCGGCATAATCGAGCGTGCGGACGAGCTCATCGCGGTCAGCCAGATGCTCGCGGACGATATCGAGGAGAAATACGGCCGGGAGCCGCAGGTCATCCACAACGGTTTCTCGACTGCGGAATCTGGCGGCAGGGACGTCAAAGAGGAGCTCGGCATCCACGGCGAGATGGTGCTTTACGTCGGCCGGCACGCCGAGCAGAAGGGGCTGGAACACCTGCTTTACGGCTTCAAGAAGTTTTTACAGGAGCGGGAGGCGACGCTCGTGCTCGGCGGCGACGGCCATATGAGGCCGGCGCTCGAGGAGTTCGTCGAGATACTGGGTATCGAGGACCGGGTGGTTTTCGAGGGATTCATCCCGGAGGAAGAACTCGGCGACTACTACGGGGGCGCCGAAGTGTTCGTGTCGCCCTCCATCAACGAACCGTTCGGCCTGACAGTTACAGAGGCGGTCGAGGCCGGTACGCCCGTGGTCGCGACCCGGAGCGGCGCGGAAGAGGTGCTGCCAGGTAACGCCGTCGTGAGCGTGGAACCGGACTCCGATTCCATAAAGAATGGTATAGAGGAGGCGCTCGGCCGCGAAGTAGGAAATTTCAAGTCGCGCACCTGGATGGAGGTCGCGGAAGAGGTCCGTGAAGTCTACCGGAATCTTTAGCTCATCGTTTCTCCGCAAGTATCCAGAGATGGCCTTCCTCTTCCTCTATACAGTCCTCGATTATGTCGAAACCTGCCTCCTCCACGAGTTCCCTGTTCTCCTCCACGGTATAGGAACTCCAGAGCATCTCCGCCCCACCTATCTCGTCCCTGTGCTCATCCATCTCTCCGCCTCCCAGTGTTACCAGTATCACGCCATCCTCCTTCAACCATCGATGTATCCGCCCGAATAGATTGCCGTGTTCCTCTCTCGGTATGTGAAATATTGCGTAGAAACTCACGACCGCGTCGAAAGACCCGTCAGCGAAGTCCTGCTCGAAGAAGTCTCCCTGCATGAATTCGGCGCCCGGAACGTTTTCCCTGGCCTTCTTTACATGCTTTTCAGCTATATCGACTCCTGTCATATCGCAACCCTCCTCTACAAGGTATCTGTCGAAAGGCTCACCGATACCGCACCCCAGATCCAGTACCTTGGGGCCTTCAGGAACTCTGTCCAGCATCTCTTCGAATAATCTTTCTTCCATCTGTCTTATCTCTCTGTTCCGGCGGTAATCGCTCTCGTAGTCTCCTTTCTCGTAGCCCTCCCTGACCTCCTCTCTCATCTTATGACCTCGACTTCCTCCACCTCGCCCGGGTGGACAACGGCGTACCCGTCGCTTGTCTTCCTGAGAGATTCCGGCTCCTCGACGTAATAGGAGGAATCGCTGCCTTCTGCTTCCGGCAGGTAGATGCGTTCGCCTTCAGGCGTCTTCACCGCCACTGCTACCTTTCTATCCGCAGAGACCCGTACCTCCGTACCCCCATCTACCTGCCGGGTTTCGACGTTCACATGTAGAACATGCGGGGCTCGATTTTTAACGCCACGGTAGAACCACGGCCTCATTTAAACGATAGCGAGAATCCTGAAGACATGCTGCCGATAACCCTCTCGTTCGAGGTCCACCAGCCGCACAGGTTGAGGGTGGACGGCGTCAACGAGGACGCAGACCGGCTGTACGACAGGTACTTCGACGACGAGATGAACGAGCATTTCTTCCGGGACGTGGCGGAGAACTGCTACTTCCCCGCGACAGAAAGACTGCTGAGGATAGCCAAGAACCGCTCGGGGATGGACCGCGGTCAGCAGCTGAAGGTAAACTTCTCCGTCTCAAGCTCCTGGATCGAGCAGGCGAAACAGTACCATCCGGAGCTTATCGACATGTTAAACTCCTTCCCTGACAACACGGTCGACTTAATCGGCCAGGCCCACTACCACTCACTCGCGGGCCTGTTCTGCGACAAGCGGGAGTTCCGGCAGCAGCTTGGAAGGCACCGGGAGATAATCGAGGACACGTTCGGCACGCGCCCCCAAGTCATGACCAACACCGAGCTGATATACCACAACGAGATAGGAAAGGTGTCGGCGGAGGAGGGCTTCGACGGCATATTCACCGAGGGCGTTCCCCGCGTACTGGGCTGGCGGTCGCCGAACTACGCCTACACGCAGCCCGACTTCGTGACGAAGAACGGGAACAACATACTACTCAGGAACCGGAAGATCACCGACGATATCGGCTACCGTTTCTCCGCGGAGTGGTGGGAGGAGTACCCGCTGACCGCGGACAAGTACGCGGCCTGGCTCTCGGCGTGCGAGGGCCAGATGGTCAACCTTTTCATGGACTACGAGACTTTTGGGGAACATCACTGGGAGGGAACCGGCATCCTGTGGTTCCTGGAGTCGATGCCTGACCAGGTGCTCGACTACGACGACCTCCGATTCGCGAAAGTTCGAGAAGTCGCGCAGAACGACCCGGTCGGCGAGTTCGACGCGTTCGAGTACAACACCGTTTCCTGGGCCGACAAGGAGATGGACGCCTCCGCCTGGCTCGGCAACCCGGTCCAGCGGACGCTTTTCGACAAACTTCAGGACCTGGAGCAGAAGGTCAGGGAAACGGATGATGAAGAGGTATACGAGGTATGGCGCAAATTCTTGACCTCGGACCATCTACACCATATCGCGACCAAGTCCTGGAGCGACCACGCCGTACACAACTACTTCTCGTACTTCGACCACCCGTTCCAGGGATTCGCCGTCATCATGGAGCACGTCATGGACTTCCAGGAGCAGGTCGACGAGCGGCTGAGGAAGTAGCTACCTGCGGCGGTCAATCTTTCTCGCCACAAGCGCCAGCAACAGTACTGAGGCGGAGGCCAGATAGAACGTTACCCGGAACGCGTCCGCCATCGAGCCTTGGACCAGCATCGTGACCGTTACCGCGACGACCGCTATCTTGCCGAAACCCTGGAAGACCTCTCTTACGGAGAAGAAGCCGAGCAGGTTCTCGTCCTCCGCGATATCCGCTATCATCGAGACCAGCGGGATGGTGTAGAACATGTAGGTCAGGCCGGCGAAGAACGACAGCGTGAACGCGACCGAACGGGTCTGTATGAACGGCACGAGCAGGTATGTCAGGGCCGAGGCCGCTGCGCCTGCGGACACCAGTCTCGTCTTCCCGACCCGGTCACTTAGGTTGCCGGTTCCGAGCGCGAACAGTGCAGCGCCGATACCTGCGACGGTCTTGACCCCGCCCAAGTTGAGCGCGCCGCCGATGACGTAGTAGATGAAGAGCGGGAAAAGGAAGACGTACGCTGTCGTGGCGAAGCCGTCCAGGAAGTAGAGGGCCCACAGGTCGAGCTGCTCCGTCGAGGCCAGGCCTGAGATATCGAAATCCGGGCTCAAGATGTTCTTACCAGGCAGGAGCGGCAGCACCGATGCCAGCGCGAACGCCACGGAAACAGCCACCAGCGTCCCGAAGCCGAGGAACTTGAGTATGGCGCCGCCCAGCAGCGGCGCGAACGGCCCGAGCAGCGATGGCAGGGCCTCAAGCCGGCCGTACTTCTCTCCACGTCTTTCACGCTCGCTTCCCGCGGTGAACTCCGCGTTGACGGGAATCCAGTGGAACGCCTTCGCGAAACCGATGAGAGCGGCGACACCGTATGCGAGCGCCAGCGTGGTCGTGAACGACTGGAGCGCGGCGAACGCCGTGACATAGAGGAGCGAGGACGTGAGCAGGCTGTACCTCATGCCGATCCTGGAGACAGCATACCCGGCGGGGAGCGAGACTGCGGCGAACGTGGCGACGTCAGCCAGCAGGAACGAGAAAACCACTGTGGGGGAGAAGCCGGCCTGGGAGAGGTAGACCGGTATGAATATCGATATCAGGCCGACAGCGAAGCCGTGAAGCGCCTTGTAGCCGATCAACCTGTTGACCGGGTCTTCCAGCAGCATAACCATAAAAGAAAACGTCGACTCCATCTAATTATAAGTGAGGAAAAAATGGAGGAGAAAATCGAAGTTGAGAGTGGTTCGCATATCGCCACCGTCCACTACCCCACGGATTCAAACCAGTGGATTTTCGTATGCCACGGCTTCGGCGGGCACAAGGAGAGGCAGGAAGACATCCTCGAGCGAGCGAACAGAGAGGGATTCAACGCGGTCGGGCTCGACTTCCGCGGCAACGGCGAGAGTTCCGGCGACTTCTTCGAGCAAACTCTTACATCCCGCATAAAGGACCTTGAAGCCGTCGTCCGGCATTTCGACCCCGAAAGATTCGCGCTGTACGGCACCAGTTTCGGCGCGAAAGTCGTCTTCCACTCCCTGAAGGAGCTTGAACCGGAGGCAGTGGTGGTGAAGGCCCCGGTAACATACAATGAGACGATGGACAAGTTCCGGTCAGTCGTGGAGGAAAAAGGCAGCTACGAGTACATCGAGGGCAAACCCATCGACGACAGGTTCATAGAAGACCTGTACAGCTACTCGTTCGATGACCTCGAGGAAGCGGTCGATGCCCCGGTCGCCATTTTCCACGGCGCCGATGACACCACCGTGCACCCGAAGCACTCCTTCAGGGCCGCGGAAGCGCTCGACACGGACGTGATGCTGCAGAAGTACCGCGGCGAGGAGCACTCCTTCACGGAGGAGGGTAAGCAGAAGATGCTGAGGCAGATGTTCGACTGGCTGGGTTGACAGGCGAAAACTCTTTTATTATTAAAGCCTTAGCCGCTGATGATGCCCGAGTTCACCGAAAAGTTCCTGGACGAAAGGATAAGAGAAAGCCACTGGGATAGCCTCCAGACAGGCGATGGACGGATAAGTGACCTGGAATCCTTTATCGGGGAGCCGGGACTGGATCCGGAAACGGTCCTGGAGGTCGGATGTGGACCGGGTGTGACAACGCAGGAGCTTTCCGAGCTGTTTCCCCTATGCGCAGGTCATAGGTATAGATATAGACCAAGACACGATCACGGAGGCCAGGAACCGGAACGAGAGGGACCGTGTAGAGTACGGCCGCGTTCCAGCTCTCGAGATGTCCGACCGGATAAACCGGCCTGTGGACCTGATAGCCGTCCCGAACTCGATAACCAACCTTGTCAACAGGGCGCTCGACGAGGAGGAAGGCAGAGAGTACGCCGACGACTTCATGGAGGAGGCGATCAGTACCGCATCAGGAGAGGGAAGGATTTTCCTGAGCGACGGACCGGTGTGTTTGAAGGCAGAAACAGATGGAGAAACCTGGCAGGCTTATGAGGGGCAGAGACTTTACGTGGACGGTGAAAGAGGTCAAAAAGTGTTCAGTCCCCTGAACCAGTTCGAATACTTCCTGAAAACAGACCACCTTTCCGTCAGAGATGATTACACCGAGGCAGTCGACACCCTCTAGTCCAGCGCCTTTGAGTAGATGCCAGTGGTCCACGCCGATATCTGCTCCCAGCGGAAGTTGTCCTCGACGCGGTCGCGGGCGTTGTCGCCGAGCCAGTCCGCCCAGCCCGGGTCGTTCAGCGCCCGTGATACCTGGTGCGCGATGCTGCCGGCGTCCGCCGGGTAGCTGTGGAGGCCGGTGTACTCGTGGACGATGGTATCCTTCATGCCGCCCACGTAAGAGCCGACGGTAGGAGTCTCACAGGCCGCCGCCTCAAGCGGGACGATGCCGAACGGTTCGTAGACCGAGGGTGCGACAGTCATCTCCGCCGTCTTCATAAGCGAGAGAAGTTCCTGGTCGGAGACGTATCCCGGGAAGTGCACCTTGTCGCCGACCTGCTTCTTGGCGATACCCCTGTAGTGTTCGGTCGTCCCAGAGCCGACCATGACGAACTTGGCTTCAGGGTTCCTGTCGATTATCTCCGGCATCGCCTCGATGAGGTGGCCGGGGCCTTTCTGCGGGTACATCCGGCCGACGAACAGCACGATGTTCTCCCAGTCCAGCGCGTAGTCGTTGTAGTTGAGGCTGGCGCTGTGGGCGTCGAACTTCTCGAGGTCTACGCCGTTCGGTATGTAGTTCAGCTTTTCATCCGGTACATCGAACGTGTGGCGGACCTCCTCCGAGAACTCACGGCCGACCGTTATGACCTGGTCGGCCTCGTACGTCCCGTACCATTCAAGATCGTGTATCGTCTGCTGGTACTCTCCCTCGATGCCGTCCCTTCCCTGCTGGGTAGAGTGGACGGTGAAAACCATCGGAATGTCCAAGGTCTTCTCTATGCCGGTGGCGCCAGGAACCGCCATCCAGTCATGCGCATGTACAAGGTCGAACCCCTGCTCCTTGTGGAGTTCGACGGCCTTTTTCTCCATCTCGTATCCCAGCTTCATCGCCCAGGAGATAGTGTCTGCCGCGGAGTCCGTCGAGGTAACACGGTGGATCTCGATGCCGTCCCTGTGCTCGACTTCCTCCTCCGGGCCGAACGTCAGCACGACCGGTTCATGGCCCTGGTCCGCGAGCGTGGTGGCGAGGTCCTCGCAGTGTGCCGCGATGCCGCCCGCCTTGAAAGGAGGGTATTCCCAGGTCAGGAAAAGAGGCCTCATGTAATAGCACCTCCGCCTTTTTCAGCTCCGCAAAATTCGTAATATATCATGATACGGCCTCAGCTTCCTCCTTATGTTCCATTGATTCCCCGTACTTCTTTAAAATCCTTTCTTGCCAGCCCTCGCTGTACGGGTCGATCACTTCCACCTTGTCATCCGGCACGTCGAGGTCGAAGACCAGCGAGTTCCGCGTATCATCCTTCGTCGCGAGCACAGTGTCCGCCTCGAAGCTTCCCTGCCATTCCAGCTCCGATATCAGTGCGGCGTGGTCGCCCTCGAAGCCGCGCTCGTTCTCCGTGGAGTGGATGGTGACTATCAGCGGCTTCTCGAGATGCTTCGACACCATGACTCCGCCGGGTATCGTGGTCCAGTCGTTCGCGTGGACCAGGTCGAACCCTTCCTCGTCGAAAACCTGCCGGGCCTGCTGCTTCAGCTCGTTGTTCAGCACCATCGCCCAGTTGTATATGTTGTCGCCCTCGAAATGTACGGGGACGCGACGGACCTCGACCCTGTCATCCACCGAGTAATGGGAGCCGTCCTCGAAAGATACTATGCTCGCTTCATGGCCTTCCTCGACAAGTCTCTCCGCGATGCTCTTGCAGTACTCGGAGATACCTTCCCCGTCGCGGAAATCTTTCGAGAGAAGGAGCACTTTCACATCTTTCACCTGAAACGGTTCTCGAACCCAAGCCTCTTACTCCTTTCCACGTCCGGCTGGCTGAAAGGGTCGACATCGCGCAGCCAGGCCGAGTAGACTGCCACGTACTGCAGGAACGCCACAAGCTTTCCGGCGGCCTCGTGCGACAGCTCCGTGAACGAGATCGTCAGGTTCGGCATGTCCTCCTCGTCGAGCGCATCCTTGACGCCGCGGTACTCCGCGACCAGCGATTCCTGGAGCGTCCGTGAGTCGAGCATCTCCAGGCTCTTACCCCTGAGATCCACGTCCCCCAGTTCCTCCGGCACTGTTATCTCCGATTCCTCGTGGTTCTCCGTCCTGAAGAAGACGGGTAGAACGTTCTTCTTTCCGCCGAATATGCGCTGGTTGGTGTGGTGCTGGAACTCGGGGCCGTGGTCGCCGGCGACGAACTGGCCCTCGCCGTTCTTCGCCACAGTTTCATGCATCAGCTGGACGAACAGCGGTTTGAAGCCGAACATCCGGGTCGAGTAGAAGCCTGCGAACACGTTCTCATATCCTTTCTGCTCCGCGTCGTACAGCGCCGAGGCAACGTTTAATGCGGGGTTGTACTGGTTCCCGGGAGCGAGCTCCTCGTACATCTGCTCCGCACCCTTCCTTATCTCCGATACCGGCATACCGGCGAACGCGGCGGGTACGAGAGCGGTTTCCGTGGCCCCGGAGAACCGGCCTCCGACGTCCGGGTGCTCGAACCAGTTCAGGTCCTCTCTTTCTACTATCTGTTTTAACGCCCCGTCATTATCAGACGTGACCGCGTAAACAGGATAGTCGCGGTCCATGAAGAACAGCAGAGACTCGATGACCCCGACCGTGTCGCCCGACTTGCTTATCGGCATCACGAGCGTATCCTCCGGGTCGAGCTCCCGGGACAGCCGGTTGAGGTAGTCCGGGTCCATGGTCGTGACCATCCGGACATCGACGTCTATCTCGGGGAAGAAGGCGTACAGGTAGGCCCGGAAGGAGGTTATCGAGCCGCCGTTCCCAATGACGACGAGGTTGTCGAAGTCGTGCTCGTTCTCGACAGCTTCACGGATCGCATCGATGTCCGGCTCGTGCTTCACGAACCTGGGCTCCCGGTGTCTCGGCAGCTCCTGTACCTTGCGCTGCCGCTCGTTCACGTGGTCTATCTCTATCTTCAGCGACATCATTCCTTCACCGCCATCTCGTGCGCCTCTTTGTAGTTTTTACCGAGTTTCTCCCAGGACGTCAGCTGGGCCAGCCTTCTTGCATTATGCTTTCTCTCGGTTATCTCGGTCTTGGAGTACGATACTATGTCCTCTATCATCTCCGCCAGCCTTCCCGATGCCTCCCCATCGGATACGTCCTGGCGCTCCAAAACCTTGATCCCCTTCCTGTCTTCCTCTCCGGTGTTCTCGAGCAGGAACTGCCCGAACCCGGCCATGTCCGTGGTTATCGACAGTGCGCCGTTGGCCGCGGTTTCGACCGGCGTGTAGCCCCAGGGCTCGTAGTAGCTGGGGAACACACCCGCGGAGCAGGCCACTATCGCATCGTTGTAGCTCATCGAGAGCAGCTTGTCGCCCATAGACAGGTAGGTGGGATAGAATATGACTTTGACGCGGTCGTCTTCCCTGTTCCTGAGCCCTTTATGATGCATCCTGTGCAGTATCTCGTCTTCCGCGTAATTGAGGTCGAACGCGCAGTTAGGGGCCGCGTTGCCCTTCTTGTCGTGGAAGTTCTTCTGCAGCGATTCGAGCCCCGCGGAGCTCTCGTCTATAAGCTCCTTCAGCCTTTCACCGGCCTCTTCTCCGGACGTCAGTGAGTCTATCAGCGAGGAGCGTATCTCGGGCATCACGGAGTCGACGTAGTCCTCCAGCTCCTGGTACAGCGACATGTTCTCCAGTACCTCAGGCTTGACCTGACTTACGTCGGTCGGCACGAAGAAGAAGACGAAAAAATCCTCACCTTCCTGCTCGTTCAGCTCCGCGAGAGCGTCTATGAAAACGTCGAGCCCCTTGTTGTGGAACTCGTAACGGCCCGATATGAACAGTATCCGCGGGTCGTCCTGAAGGTTGACGTCGTAGTAAGGCTCGAAGTAGGCCCTGAGGAACTTCTTCATCTCGTCCTTTTTTCTCTTGTGCTGGTAGGAAAGCTCCTCCAGCGACGGGAACTCGCCGACGTTGAACCCGTTCGGCAGTATCCTGTCGGGCTTCACGCCGAGGACGGCCTCTGCCTCCTCGCCGGTCACTTCCGAGACCGTGGTGAAAACGTCCGCGTTCCCGGCCGCCGCCTTCTCTGCCTGATGCTTCGCCTTCACGCCGTGCTGCTCGGCCATCGAGTCCTCGATAGCGTCCTGCTTGATGAGCTCATCGAGATCGTAGTCCGCGTTCGAAAGGGTGCGGCCGAGCACGGTGGCGTGGGTCGTGAAGACTGTGGGCGCATCGAAGTTGAGCATCGCGGGACCGGAGAGCCACTCGTGGAGCTGCACCACTGTATCGCCCTCGAAACCCCCTTCCAGCGCCGACACCACCTTGCCGGCGGCGTAGCTCCATTTCACCGGCTCGTCGAAATCTTCTCCTGCGCCCATGGAATCGATGCTGTACTCCTCGTAAAGCTCCTCTTTGATGTCGTCCGCGGTCTTCTCCATCCCGGAAACGTCTACAAGTATACATTTCGGCTGGCTGTCTATCCGCCAGACACCGCAGTGTATCTCGATACCGTTGTCCTCCTCCTTAAGCTGCTTGAGCTCCGGCGGGCACTCCCTCGGAGCGAAATCCTGCGCGGCTGATTCCTCGTCGTAAAAGCCGATGGTGTAGTAGCTGTCGCCGTAGTAATCCTTCATCTTGCCAGCCTTCGATTTCAGCACCTGGTAGATCCCCCCGACCTTGTTGGCGGCCTCGAAAGAAACCTCTACGAAGTTTTCCTGCGGCATATACAACAATGATGTTACCTGCTATAAAAACCTCGCAGGAACCGCTTTGCTACCGAAAAGTCAAAATAGAGGTTTTATACCGGTGACAGCCTCAGGGATTCCTATGAAGTACAACCTCAGGGAAAACCTCGACAAGACCTCCGGGACTATATCCAACCTCCACGGCTTCCTCCACGTCTTCAACGACCACGGGTTCCGGAACAAGTGGACCGGCTACTGGGCCCCGCCGTACAAGTTCCTGGACTACTACAGCCTGAAGATCAACGGTGTCTGGCTCTCCGGCGACACCATCAACGCGACGGAGTACGGCGAGAACTTCGTCTTCCATCACGAACTGGACAGCCTGCAGGTCGACGAAAAAGTGGAAACGCCGGACAGCCTGCCGGGCCTCAGGATAACCATAGATATACAGAACCGGACGGACGACCCGAAAGCGGTCCGGCTCTCCTTCGAACCCGGCATCGACATAAGACACAAGTCGAACGATATCTGGAAGGGAAGCTACGAGAAAGAGTCCGACAGGAAAGGACTGACCGTGTCGGGAAACGACCGGAAGCTGATGATAAGCTCGGGTAACGATTTCGAGGTGGAGGGCGAGGACTACATCAAGGAGCATCATCCCGGGGAGAAACAGAGGTGCTACGTCCCGGGAGAGCTGGTTTTCAGCGAGGAGGTGGAGCCGAACAGCTCCCGGGAAATATCCGTAGAACTTGCGACGAGCGACGCCAGCTTCGGGGTCCTCGAGAGCGAAGGCCAGGAGCTCGTTCACGGCGAACTTGGAAGGTGCTTCCAGAGCTGCATCGGCTCCATGGAGAACCTCGTCTACGACAGGGAGGGCAAGGGCGTGATAGCCGGCCACCCCTGGTTCCAGAGCTACTGGGCCCGAGACAGCTTCTGGACGGTGCTCGGGCTGATAGACGCCGGGCATCACGAGCTCTCCCGGGAGATACTCGAAAACTTCGCCGACCGGGACCTGTGCTCCCGCGTCTTCCTCGAGGACGGCGCGTGCGATACCCACCTGAGAGCCGATTCCGCGCCGCTTTTCGTCATCGCCTGCGACAAGCTAGACCGGCACTACGGCATAACCGGGAAACTGGAGGACGCGATGGGGGAGGCTATGGAAGAGCTCGAACTCGACGGGAACATCGTGGCGCACGAACCGGAAGGCACCTGGATGGACACCCTGGAGAGATCGCCAGCGGTAGACATCCAGTCTCTGTGGCTGGAGGCCGCAGAGATCACCAACGACCCGCGAGCAGGGAAGCTCGAGCAGGGATTACAGGAGTTCAGGTCAACGGGATACATGAAGGACCACATGGGCGAGGACGCCCCGGAGACGATAAATCCCGCGGTACCCCTGATGCTCGGCCAGCTCGACAGTGACTACGCGAGCAGCTGTCTCGAGAAGATAAACGCGGAGTTCTCCTCGATGTACGGCGCACGCACCCGCTCGATGGCCGACCCGGGTTACAGGTCGGACGGGTACCACTCCGGCAGCGCCTGGGGCCTTACGACCGGATGGGCAGCGGCAGCGAACCTCCGGTACGGAAACGAGGGCCAGGGGCTCAATCTCCTGAAGAAGATAACGCAGTTTCTCGACAGGCACCAGCTGGGAGCACTTCCGGAGGTGGTCGACGCGGAGAGCGGAGAGCTTACAGGAGCGCCGGAGCAGGCCTGGAGCGCCGCCATGTTCACCCACGTCGTCGACACCTATCTGCTCGGCATCGATGTCCGGGAGGACCACGTCAGGATAGAACCGGCGGATATCAGCTGCGAGAGGAAGGGCAAGAAAATCCGTGGAGAACGCCTCGACATAGCCGTCGACAGCGGGGAAGTAGAGATACTGAACGACCCCGGCCTCGACATCAGGCTGTAAGACTATAAACCGGAGCAGACAATCTTTGAAACGATGATAGTAGTAAACTTCAAGGCCTACAACGAGGCAGCAGGAGAGAAAGCCCGGCAGCTCTCGGAGAGATGCGCGGAGGTCGCGGATGAAACCGGTGAAGAAGTAGTGGTGGTGCCAGCACACCCCGATATATCGAGAATCGGCGCGGTAGAGACCTTCTCCCAGCATATCGACCCGGTGCAGCCCGGTACCCACACGGGACATGTAACGGCTGAAGCCGCGAGAAAGGCCGGGGCGTCGGGCACACTGCTCAACCACTCCGAGAAGAGGATGGAACAGGAGGATATAGAGGCAGCCATAGAGAGGGCGGAGGAAAACGGTCTCGAAACGATAGTATGCGCGAAGAGCCCGGAAGAATGCGCCGAACTATCGAAACTCGGGCCTGACTACGTGGCCTTCGAGCCACCGGAACTGATAGGCGGGGACGTCTCCGTATCCGAGGCCGAGCCGGAACTGATACAGGAAGCTGTCGAGAAATCGGAGGTTCCTGTCTTGACCGGTGCCGGCATAAAGGACCGGGAGGACGTGGAGAAAAGCATCGAACTCGGCTGCGAGGGCGTTCTCGTTGCGTCCGGGGTCGTGAAGGCAGAAAAACCAGGAGAAGCAGCCAGGGAGCTGTGCAAGGGACTATGACCGGTTTCATGAAGGAGCGCTGGATAGACAAGTACCGTTCAGCCGCCGACCTGATAGGTCCTTCACGCGACGTCTTGGTGGCCTTCAACGCGAACATAGACGAGGTGATGCAGGTAGAGGAACTCGACCTCGATCTCTCGGGTGTGGAGCCGAGAGAGCTGGAGAAGGCCTCGGGGATGGAGCAGCTGAAGTCGATGCTGAAGTACTGTATCGAGAACAGCGAGAACCGCGAGATAGAGCTCTCGGAACTCGACCACGGGTTCGAGAACAGCGATGAACACGTAGGAGGACAGGCCGGTATAATGGCCAACTTCCTCTCGAGACTCGGTAACGGGGTGATATTCTACACACCCTTCCTCTCCGAAGAGCTCGGGGAGAAGATGGACGAAAAAGTTCTCTACCCGGTCGTGGAGGGCGACTTCGTGCTGAAGAACGTCCGGGACGCGGTGAACACGGACCGCACCAAGAGGAACCTCATATTCGAGTACTCCGGCGAGCAGACCGGTCGCGTGATCTTCTCCCGCCAGCTGAAAGGCTTCGGGCCGTACTTCCGGAAGGGAGTGGAGGACAGCTTCGAGGAGATAGAGCAGAACACTGACCGGGTCATACTTTCCGGCTTCCACGACGTGGAGGGCAACAAGGAGGCCAAACTGGACAAGTCGGGCCAGCAGATAGCCAAACTCGACAGACCGGTACACGTGGAGTTCGTACACCGTAACGACGAGCTCACACGCCTCGTCTCCGGGCATGTTTTTACGGAGGCCGACAGCATAGGCCTAGACGAGGGCGAACTCCGGGCGCTGGTAGAGGCGCTGGAACTGGGCGTAGAACCCCGGGAGGAGTTCTCACTGGGAGAGGCATTCCACGCCGCGAAGAAACTTATAGAGAAGTTCGAGCTTCAGAGATGCCATGTCCACACGTACCGGTTCCACGTCTGCGTGGCGACGCAGGACTATGAGATCCCCGGGGAACGTATGAGGGACGCGATGCTGTTCGGCGAACTCTGCGCAATAAAGAACGCGGAAGACGGCGAGATACCCGGTACCGAGAACCTGAAGGGGTTCGACATGGAGAACAAGCACCTGCACGGCCTGGAGGAACTCGGGGACTTCCAGGACTACTTCGAGCTCACGGACTTCGTCGAGAACGGAACCGCGGAAGTGGAGGGCCACAGGGTCGCGGCCATACCGACCATAATCCACGAGCAGCCGGAAAGACTTGTCGGCATGGGAGACATAATCTCCTCGGGAGCGTTCGTATCAGAACTCAACCAGCTTCCCTGATGAACTCCCTCACGGACGATTCCACCTCCTCCAGGATGCGGTCGAGCGCCTCCTCCGTATCGGCCTCGCACCGCACCGACATCTTCGGCTCTGTGTTCGAGGGGCGTACCAGCGCCCAGCCCTCCGGGAACTCCACCTTCACGCCGTCGATAGTCGACGTATCGTGGCCCGAGTAGCGCTCCACCACCCTTTCCACGACCTCCTGCTTCGCGTTCTCCGGACAGTCGATACGGAGCTCGGGCGACACCGGGTAATAAGGGAACGACTCGAGCTCTTCGGCAAGATCCCGCTCAGAGACTACCTGACACATCAGCGCCGCCGCGAGCAGCCCATCATCGTAGGGCGCCCCGAGGCACGGGAAGTAGTAGTGGCCGGAAAGCTCACCGGCGAACACCACCTCAGGGTCGTCGTGTATCATCTCCGAGATAAAGGTGTGGCCGACGCGGGACTCCACCGGTTCTCCGCCGGCCTCGCGAACCCGCTCCTTCACGAGCTTCGAGGCCCTGAGGTCGTGAACAACCTTCCCCTTCTCCAGGGAAAGACACTCCTCCGCGAAAACTGCGAGAACCTCGTCCTCCGGCACGTAACCGTAGCCGGGCAGAACGAAACCCGCCCGGTCGCCGTCGCCGTCGAATATTATTCCCAGGTCCTCGCCGTCCATAGCCTCAATCAACTGTTGCTGGGCCTCTTCCTCGCCGGGCGCGGGCAGGTGGTTCGGAAAGTTTCCATCGACCTCGTCGTTGACACCCCGGACGGAGCAGCCTATCTCCTCCAGCATCTCTTTCCCGATGGCCGCGGTCACGCCGTTGCCGTAGTTGACCACGACCTCCAGCGGACGTTCAAGCTCGATCGCTTCCGAGACGAACTCCACGTAGTCCTTTTCCAGGTCCACCTGTTCGACATCTCCCTCACCTGTATCGAAGTCTTCTTCCTCGTATATCCTCTCGACTTCCTCCATGCCACCCTCACGGGAGACCGCGAGCGCCCCGCTTTTGCAAAACTTGAACCCGGTGTACTCCTGCGGGTTGTGCGACGCGGTAACGACCGCCGCCGCGTCTATATCCCGGGCTATCATGGCCTGGTAAACCACGGGTGTGGGAACCATGCCCGCGTAGATAACGTCCACTCCCGCAGATTTCAGGCCGCGAACGAACGCCCGGGAAACTTTCTCGCCGTGGGTCCTGCCGTCCCTGCCCACGAGGACAGCTTCGCCCGAGGTCCAGGTGCCGAACGCCTTCCCCACGCGCTCGGCCTCCTTCTCACCGATTTCATCGGGGTAGCGGCCGCGCAGGTCGTAGGCGTGGAAGAACGATGCCATAAAGGGTTACGGATAAAAGACATTTTTACGCGTTTCCGAACGTGGAACTCGAAGTCGAGGAAGATTACGGGAAAGAGAGGGTCGAGGACAGCATCGGGAACATCCTGCAGGAGAACCGGCTCTGCGCCTTCGCCACGGTCTCTCCTGACAGCGAGGCGGACGCCGCGACCGCTTTCTACGCCTTCGACAACGGGCTTGACCTCTACATCCTGACTCCGCCCGGAACAGAGCACGGCCAGCATCTGGAGGAGAACAGTTCTATCGCGCTCAGCATCTACGACTCTCACCAGGAGTTCTCCAGCGAGAAGCAGGGGCTCCAGGTCTGGGGCGTCGCGGAGAAAGTAGAGCCGGGTAAAGCGCTAGAGTTATACAGGGAGAGGTTCCCGGAGGTGGAGCAGTTCGCTTCGGAGCCCGGAGACGTAAAGGATTTAGACTCATGCTTCTACCGGATCACGCCCGAAAGATTCAAGCTGTTCGACGAGCCGGAGTTCGGCAGGGAGACATGGGTGAAAGTGAAGGTAGAATGAGGTTCTTCATAATACACGGGACGGGCGGCGAACCCGACAGCAACTGGTTACCCTGGCTGAAAGAGAAGCTGGAGAATGAAGGCCACGATGTGGTCATCCCTGACTTCCCGGGTATCGAGGATCAGAGCCTTGAGAGCTGGATGAGTAATTTCGAAAGCTACCGCGACGAACTCACCGACGATACAGTGTTCGTAGCGCACAGCGTCGGACCGGCGTTCGTCCTCAACCTGCTCGAAAGGGGCGTAGAAGCCGAGGCTTGCTTCTTCGTCGCTGGCTTCACCGGGCTGCTCGGCAACAGATTCGACGAGCCGAATCATACCATAACAGATAGGGATTTCGACTTCGAGAGAATCCGGGAAAATTGCGACTACTTCAGGCTATACCACGCTGATGACGATCCATACGTGCCGCTGTCGAAGGCAGAGGACCTGGCTGAGAGACTTGATGCGGAACTCCAGGTTATCGAGGGCGGGGGCCACCTCAGCGAGTCGTCAGGCTACACCGAGTTACCGGAGCTGCTCAAAGACATCCGCAACTTCCTGAAAAAGCATTGAGTATTACATAAGACCGATTTGGTACAATATGCCTGGGCCTTGTGCTACACTCGTATTACAATCTACCAGTAGCCTTCCAGCAGCTCGACGCGTTCGAGGTACTCGTCCTGCATGTCTTCCAGCGACTTCTTCATGACCTTGGTGTCGAGCGAGGTCTCCATGAAGCCGCGGTCCTTCTCGTAGATAGGCACGAGCTGGACGTGGAGGTGTGGAATCGACTCGCCGGCGGCCTTGCCGATATTTATGCCGATGTCGATCCCTGCGGGCTCTACGACCTCCTCCTGGAGTTCCTGGACACGAGCCACCATCTTGAACAGCCGGTTCCTTTCTTCATCGCTGAGCTCCGTGAGAGAGTTGGTGTGCCGCTTCGGCACCACCATCAGGTGGCCGGTGTTGTACGGGAAGACGTTGAGCACGACCATCAGGAAGTCGTCCTCGAAAACCTCGATCTTCGTCACCCTTTCGTCGTCCTCGGCCTGGGCGCAGAATATGCAGTCGATGTCGTCCGGTATCTCAAGTCCCTCGTACTCCTCGCGTTTCGGGCTCCACAGGTACTGCTCGTACGGCTTCAGGTCGCTCATGTAGAACCATTCGCGAAGCAGGATTTAATAGCTGCGGTCAGAACGGGGATACGTCGTTTACCTTTGCCTTCATGCTATCGACGAGCCCTCTTGTCGGCGGCTCCTCGCCTTTCAGCCGGTAAGCTATATCTTCTATGGACTGGGATGCACGGGAGTTAGGCTTGTAGGATACGACAGGCTCCCGGAGGGCTATACCTTCACGTACGTGCTTGTGGTCCGGCACCTTGCCTATTATGTCTACCTCCACCAGTTCGCGAACGTCCTGCATATCTACCTCGGATTTTTCACCTCTTACAGAGTTTAGGACCAGACCTATGACGTGCCTGTCCAGCTGTTCCGCGAGCTTCTTCGCGCCGAGACAGTTGGTCAGCGACGGAAGCTCCGGCTCGGAGACGAGCAAGACCTCGTCGCTCGCCTCTATCGCGGCCTGTACCTCGTCGTCGGTTCCCGCGGCCGCATCTATGAAGACGAAGTCCTTGTCCCCGAGGAACTCGACGATCGAGTGCTTCAGGTTGTCCGCGTCAGTATTGAACTCGAGAACACTCGCGGGCAGTACCGATACGCCGGCCGGATGCTTGGAAACCGCCTGAGTTATGTAGGCCTCGCCTTTCAGTACGTCGTTAAGGGATACGTCCTGGAAGCCCAGGCCGAAGTGCTGTGACATGTTGGCCCCGGAGAAGTTGCCGTCTATTATCAGTACGTCCTCGCCCTGCTGTGCGAGTGAGGTGCCGATGTTGGCGGTGAGCGTGGTCTTGCCGACCCCGCCCTTGCCCGAAACGACCGATACGACCCTTGTCATCACCGGAAGTTTAGTTCCGGACTAATAAAAGCTTCTGGTCACGGCCGGAATACGCGGGAGCAGCCGTCTACCTTTGCTCTAACGCCCTGAACCGGTGATATGGGCGCGGTCAGTTCTGTGACCTCTCCCGCCGGCGAGCTCTCGACTATGCGCGTGAAATTGTCCTGCGAGCCCTCGAACACCACCGCGTAGGAAACCCTCCTGCTGGGCTGCAAGAAAACAGTGTGGTGCGTTCCGTTGTCCTCCTGACCCAGGAAGTTGACATCCAGGGTACTGCAGTCTATCGCCCGCGAACTATCGTTTTTCTCGGGTGAAGGGAACAGCTGCTCCGACCAGTTATACACCCCGAGCCCTATAACAAGTCCGACAGCGACTATGAAAATAGTGCCCGGCCTCATCAGGGCGTTCCCGCGCATCATCTGAACCTTTCCATAACGCGGGATAAAAGTCCTTTCTCCTGTATATCCGGCTCGTAATCGAGGCCTGCTATGTCCGCGGCCAGTCCCTTGAACCTCTCCGATACGTGGTGGTCCGGCTCGTGATGGACCACCGGCTTCTTGACGGCCAGCGCCTCCTGCACCTTCTCGTGCTCTGGCACCTCTGTCAGCACAGGGTAGCCTATCATGGATTCGACCTCTTCCCTGTCAAGCTCCGAGTCATGGCCTTGCACCCTGTTGAGTACCACTCCGAGAACGTCGGTGCCTGCCTCCTCCGCGATGTTGACCGTCTTCAGCGCATCGGTCACGGCGGGAAGGTTCGGGTTGGTGACGATAAGTGTCTCGTCCGAGGCCTCGATGGCATTGATGGACTCGTTGCCGAGACCCGCGGCGGAATCGACCAGTACGTGGTCAGGTTCGCCGACCGCGTCGAGCAGCACATCGCTCAGGTTCTCCGGCGACGTATCAACGAGGTCCTCGATGGACAGTCCCGCGGGCACTACACGGAGTCCCGAGTTGTGGATGTACATCGCCTCGGTTATATGCGCGTCGCCCTTGAGAACATCGTGTAAGGTCTTCGGATAGAGCGGGATGCCGAGATGGAACCCGAGGTTGGGATTGGTCAGGTTGGCATCAAGAACTATCGTGTCGGAGCCGAACTGCGTCAGCGCGGCTCCTATGTTGGAAGTTACTGTGGTTTTTCCTGTCCCTCCCTTCCCGCTGCTAACGCATATCAGCCGGGTCATCGTATCATAACCATTTATCGCCCGCTTTTATAATCTTAGTCGACCGGGTGAAAGCGGTTATATTGAAATAACTTTGATTCGCAGGCTCTCTCATGGAAGAAGATTTCGTCTCAAAGCTGAACAGGTTCGAGGACAAGTGGCAGCAAAAGTGGCAGGAAGCCGGTATTCACGAGACCGAGGCGGATGAGTCAAAGGAAAAGTACTACGTGCTTGAGATGTTCCCTTACCCCTCGGGCGACATGCACATGGGCCACGTCCGGAACTATTCCATAGGGGACGCTTTCGCCCGTTACAGGCGGATGCAGGGATACAACGTCATCTACCCTATGGGGTGGGATTCCTTCGGTCTGCCCGCGGAGAACGCGGCAATAGACCGTGATGTGAATCCTAAAGAGTGGACAGAGGATTGCATCCAGAACATGAAGAAGCAGCTCAAGACGCTCGGTCTCTCATACGACTGGAGGAGAGAGGTAGCGACATACAAGCCCGAGTACTACAGGTGGAACCAATGGATATTCCTCAAGATGCTTGAAGAGGACCTCGCCTACAGGGGAGAATCGGAGGTCAACTGGTGCCCGGGTTGCGAGACCGTGCTCGCCGATGAACAGGTGGAAGACGGCCTCTGCTGGAGATGCGACTCGGTGGTTGAGAAAAAAGACATGAAGCAGTGGTTCCTCGATATAACCGATTACTCCGACCAGCTGCTGGATGAACTCGACACGCTGGAGGGCTGGCCTGACAAGGTCAAGAAGATGCAGAGAGACTGGATAGGTAAGAGCCACGGAGCTACAATAGAGTTCCCTCTTGAAGACGGGGGAGATCTGGAAGTCTTCACGACGAGGCCCGACACTATCTACGGCGCCACATTCATGGCTCTCGCACCCGAGCATCCTCTGGCCGAGGAGATAGCAGAGGAGAACGATGATGTCTCGGAGTACATCAGCGAGGCGAAGAAGCGCGACTCGGAGGAGCGAGAGGAGAAAACGAAGTCGGGTGTTTTCACCGGCAGATACGCGGTCAATCCCCTGAACGGTGAAGAGATTCCTGTGTACGTCGCGGAGTTCGTTCTGACCGACTACGGTACGGGAGCCATCATGGCGGTCCCGGCACACGACCAGAGGGATTTCGAGTTCGCCAGGGAACACTGTATCGATATCAAACCTGTGATAGAGCCAGAGGAAGAGCATGACTTCGACGAAGAGGCGTACGAGGGAGACGGGAAACACGTGGACTCCGGTGAAATCAATGGGCTTTACAACGAGGAAGCCAAGGAAGAGATAATCGAGATACTTGAGCAGGAGGACATGGGAAAGCCTGATGTCAATTACAAACTGCGTGACTGGTTGATATCCAGACAGCGATACTGGGGCACACCCATACCTGTCGTTTACTGCGACGAATGCGGAGTTGTCCCCGTGCCGGAGGAGGATTTACCCGTCGAGCTACCTGAGGATGTGGAGTTCACCGGCCAGGGCAACCCTATCGAGACTTCGGACACTTTTATCGAAACGGAGTGCCCCGACTGCGGTGGAAGCGCGGAGCGGGAGACAGATACGATGGATACCTTCGTCGGCTCATCCTGGTACTTCCTCCGGTACTGCTCGCCGGACTTCGAGGAGGCACCATTCGACACTGAAGCAGCGAACTACTGGATGAATGTAGACCAGTACATAGGAGGCATCGAGCACGCGGTCATGCACCTGCTGTACGCGAGGTTCTTCACCAAGTTCTTCCGCGACATCGACATGCTCGACCAGGACGAACCGTTCGAGCGTCTCCTCACACAGGGAATGGTCAACCACCCGGCTTACAACTGCCCGGAGCACGGCTGGATATACCCAGAAGAAGTGGAAGAGAACAGTACCTGCACCAGATGCGGCAGCGAGGTAGAGGTCGAAGTGATGAAGATGTCGAAGTCGAAGAACAACGTGGTCGATCCGAACGAGCTTATAGAGGACTACGGCGCAGACACCGCCCGGCTCTTCATACTCAGGGCCTCTCATCCGGCGAAGGAGTTGGACTGGTCGTCGGATGGCGTAGAGGCCTCCAAGGAGATGCTGGAGAGAGTAGCAAGGCTCGTGGACCAGAACAGGGCTGAAGGAGACGAACCCGATATCTCGGACTCAAACCTCCAAGACAGGATAGCCGCGACTAGAATACAGAGAACGATCGAGAAGGTTACAGAACACATGGAGAACTACGAGTTCAACCTGGCTATAAACGAGCTCGACAAGCTCCTTTCCAAACTTTTCTGGTACAGCGATCAGGACCCAGACGAGGCCGTCATGGCGCATGGAATTGAGAAATTTATACAGATGCTGGCGCCGTTCTCACCCCACATTTCAGAGCAGATTTGGCAGGAAGAGCTCGAAAAGAGCAGTTTCCTTGTTGAGACCGAGTGGCCGGAGCCACAGCAAGCACTTGTAGACGAGGAAGCGGAAATCATCGATGAGTACCATGATAGAGTGGCCAGCGATATCCGCGAGATAGAAGAGCTCTACGACGGCGAACCTTCCACAATCAAACTTATCAGGGCGGACAGCTGGAAGTACGAGGCAGAAAGAAGGATACTGGAGCAGGTGAAATCCGGCAATAACGACATCGGTTCCATCATGGACCAGATTCTAGACGAAGAGCTTAAGCAGCATGCCTCGGAGATAAGTTCGATGACGGAAGAAGCTGCGGAGAACCCTGGAAAATTCGAGAAGAGATTTACGCATGAGGAAACAGAGTCCGAGGCACTTAGGCAGAACAGGGAAAGATGGGAAGACGAGTTCAGCGTCGACGTAACTACGGAGCGCGAGCAAGATTCCGACGAGGAAAAGGCGTCACGCGCAGAGCCGGGGCGGCCCGCGATAGTGATGGAGTAAGAGCACGATGAAAAGACCGCAGAGCCCTGGAGGTCCCTCGAAAAGGGGAAGGTTCACTCTCCCCAGGTACCTTGCCGCGCTCAGCATCTACATAAAGGATTCCTCTCCTGACCGGTCCTTCAGCTACGACGAGTTCAGGAAGTATGGTGAGGCGGCCGGCGTCGAGGACCTGGAGCAGGAGGCGGAAAGCCTGCGCAGACAGGGCGTTCTCCACAGGAACGGCAACGGTCTGGCGCTGGATGAAGATTACAGGGATGGTCTGAATGAGCTGAGCCGGGCGATAGAAGGAGAACACCAGGGGGATCTGGAGGAGTTCGTGTAAGAGTTCTCGTCGCCAGAGAAGGAGATGCTCGATGACACTGAGCTGGTATATTCCCGACTAGTACCGCTTCAGGCTTTCCTCAAGGTCGCTCTCAAGGTGCCGGTCGATGTCGACTTCCTGGTCGAGCTGGTTGAGAGCCTTCCGCTGCGCGTTGACAAGGTCCTCGAGCTTCCCGATGCGCTGGTTCATGTAGGCGAGTGCGACCCATATCTGGCCGACAGGCGCGTTTTGCGCCTCAAGGTAGGTTTCCTCGTGCTGCTCGACGGAGTCCAGAAGAGATTCCAGCGAGACACGTAGACGGTCGGGGAGACGTGTTATCCAGTCCATATTGGCATTTCGGGCTGCAAAGCTTTTAACCGTTCTCCAGCCCAAATCCAGGTCTATGAAGCGCAGGCTGAACCTCGCCGCAGCGCTGGGAACAGCCGCCACTATATCCTACCTCAGCCTCGCGCCGATATTCAGCAGTGGGCCGCCGGGAACAGGACTCGGCTTCAGCCTTTTCACGCTCGGCCACTTCGCGGCCTACCTCGCGCTCGCTTTCTCGACCGGCCTCTACCTCCGTGGCCGGGGAACCAGGAACAGCACGTTGTTAGCGGTCGCTGCCGCTGTCGCGTTCGGCGCCTCTCTAGAGGTCATGCAGGGCCAGCTCCCGTACCGTTTCTTCGGCTACGACGACATGGTCTACAACCTTACAGGAGCTTCGCTG
Organism: Candidatus Nanohaloarchaea archaeon; assembly: GCA_042218325.1. Classification (GTDB taxonomy): domain Archaea; phylum Nanohalarchaeota; class Nanosalinia; order Nanosalinales; family Nanosalinaceae; genus JALDAJ01. Next base: position 16,667 of record JBDGRE010000001.1, on the reverse strand, counting down.
TTGCTGCTCGACCGGTCCGGCAGGCTGCAGGACTTCGTACTGGAGACGGAGAGCCGTGTGCTCGAGGCCAGCACTTTTAATGTTCGCCGTTGACTTCGACGGTGTGGAAGAAGGCGACCTCGTCCTCATCGACTACATCGGGAAAACAGACGGAGAGATATTCGACCTGACGCTCGAAGATAAAGCGGAAGAGGAAGGTATGAAGCGAGAGGATGCAGAGTACAAGCCCGTACCGGTTCTCATCGGCGAAGAATACGTCATCGAAGGCCTTGAAGAGGCGCTGCTCGACATGGAGGTCGGCGATGAAAGAGATATCACGGTCCCCGAGGAGAAAGCATACGGCCCGAGAGACTCCGACAGGGTAGAAACTTACCCGGAAAGAGAGTTCGAGAAACAGGGCGTCCAGGTACGGCCTGGAGAGGAGATAATGATAGGACAGCAGCGCGGAAAGGTGCGCTCCGTGAACTCAGGGCGCGTCCGTGTAGACTTCAACCACCCGCTCGCCGGGAAAGAGCTCGACTACTGGGTCCGCGTCAACGAAAAGGTCGAGGATGACGAGGAGATAGCGGAGTACATCTACGACTACCGTATCGGCCACGGCGATATCGAGTTCGACGACGGAACGGTAAAGGTGCCGAAGACCCACAGCCACGGCGACCACGAGCACGAGCTACCAGAAGAGGCCCGGGAACAGATCCGGGAGGAAATCCTCGAGCACACAGGGTTCGAGGAAGTAGAGTTCGTCTAGAAAAACACGGCGACGCAGACCGACCACCCGATTAAACCATTTTTATATACGTTCAGGATAACTTAACATACATAACAACGACTTGAGAGGCCGGGATTACAATGGAAGACCAGATCAAAGAAGCGCAGCGAAATAACGCAGGTTCGGTACCGCAGTCAAAAGGAAACCACGACATCGACGATGAGCTTGAGGAACTCATCGAGCAGCGGAAGGCAGAGATAAAGGTCGTCGGCTCCGGAGGTGCGGGCAACAATACCATATCCCGGCTCGTGGAGGTCGGCATCGAGGGATGCGAGACCATCGCTATGAACACCGACGCGCAGGACCTTCTCTATGCCAACGCCGACAAGAAAGTACTGATAGGTAAAGAGCTTACAGGAGGACTGGGAGCAGGCGCCGACCCGAAGGTCGGAGAGGAATCTGCGAAGGAATCCCAGCAGAAGGTAAAGGAAGCCGTGGGAGGCGCCGACATGGTGTTCGTGACCTGCGGCCTCGGGGGCGGAACAGGAACCGGAAGCGCCCCGGTCATCGCGCAGACCGCGAAGAAGGAAGGCGCGCTGACAGTAGGCATCGTCACCCTTCCGTTCGAGATGGAGGGGCAGGCCCGGCAGGATAACGCGGAGTACGGCCTGGAGATGCTCGAGGACGTAGTCGACACACTGATAGTAATTCCGAACGACAAGCTTCTCGAAATCGTCCCAGACGTCTCACTCAACACCGCGTTCAAGATAGCCGACGAGATACTCGTCAACGCGGTCAAGGGCGTAACGGAACTGGTGACGAAGCCCGGCCTCGTCAACCTCGACTTCGCCGACATAAGAGCGGTGATGGGAGAGGGAGGCATAGCCATGATAGGAATGGGCCAGAGCGATACAGATTCACGGGCGCAGGAAGCAGTCCAGAAAGCTCTGTCGAACCCGCTGCTCGATGTCGACATCGAGGGAGGCAAGGGCGCACTTGTCAACGTTACGGGCGGCACCGACCTGTCGCTGAAGGAGGCCCAGGAGGTCGTCAACACGGTCTCGGGCAGGCTTGACGAGTCCGCGAAGGTAATCTGGGGAGCCCAGATCAGGGACGACATGGAGTCCAGCCTGCAGTCGATGATAATCGTCACAGGCGTCGAGTCGCCACAGATCTACGGCCCGGAGAAGACTCACAGCGACGAGTACGAGGAAGAAATCGAGAAGGAGCTCGGCGTAGAGTTCATATAGAGATATGGCGCTCGACACCCTTGCCGGCCTGATAGGATTTGGGGCCTTCAGCCTTTTCTTCATGGGAGCCCTGCTACTCGGCCTAATAGAGTTCGCCGGCAAGCTTTACGGCACCTTCAGGTGCCTCTCCCGCCGCGACCTGGCATCGGAGCAGCGGGTTATCTACCTCGTACTGATATGGTTCGTACCTCTCGGGTGGCTGATATACTTCCTGCTCGGGACCGAGAGGACGCAGAGGCTTTTCGCCGACGTGGACATATTTTAACCGGAGGACCGAAACAGGGGATATGAAACAGGCCGCAGCTCTCGTTTTCCTGGCAGTTCTGGCCAGCGGCTGCATCCATGTTTCAGCACCCGCCTCAGAACCTCGATTCGCGAGCTGCGATGATGTCCAGCTGAAGATTGACGAAGCCTCCTCCAGCGTGGCCATGGTACGGCAGGTGAATAACCGGAGCATCGGAGAAGCAGAACTGAGGTGGGAGTACAGCGACGGCAGCACAGCCACCAAGAGCATAAACCTCTCTGAGCGCGGGACGCTGCGGATGGTGCAGAGCGGGTCGAGCGGGGAGCTGGAAAGGTTCACTGCGACACCGCTAAGATGTCCAGCGCGCTCGGAGACCTACACACCCTGACCGACCCCTTTTAAAGATTGTCTTCAGACCTATCTGTACAAACCCGCTTGAACCACCTCTGGTGGGAGGGTCGTATAATTCGACCTTTCTGGCCGGGGATAGATGGGTTCGCCAAGCATGGACTTCGAACCAAGCAAGCTCAGGAACGACCTGCGAAAGAAGCTGAACGAGTACATAAGAGTCCTCAGGATTTCGCAGAAACCTGACCGCGAAGAGTTCGAGATGAGCGCCAAGGTCACAGGAGCAGGGATGCTCGTTATCGGCCTGATGGGGTTCATCTTCTACCTGCTCGCGAACCTGCTACCGCAGTACGTCTAGAACCATGATACTGACCGCAAGAACCACGAGAGGAAGAGAGAAGACGGCCATCGAGGAGATGCGCTCCAAGATAAAGACAAGCGATCTGGATGTGCGCGCCGTCTTCCACCCTGAAGAGCTGAAGGGGTATATCTTCATCGAGGGCAACGAGAACGATATCCAGCAGCTCTCCAGCGACATCCGCCACCTCCGGGGAGTGATCGACGAGGAGGTCGGCATCGAGAAGATAGAGAAGTACCTCAAGGACGAGGAGAAAGAGATAAAGATAGAGACCGGAGACACCGTCGAGGTAGTCGGCGGCGCGTTCAAGGGAGAGCAGGCAAAGGTCAAGCGGGTCGACGAGACAAACCGTGAAGTAACGATCGAGCTACTGGACGCAGCAGTCCCCATCCCGACAACAGTCGATGTGGACATGGTCCGGAAGCAGTCGAGTTAGAGGTAAAAGATACTATGTCAGAAGAAACAATCGAGCTACTGGTAGAGGGCGGACAGGCAAGCGCCGGGCCGCCACTGGGTCCCTCGCTGGCACCCGTACAGGGAATCGACGTCGGCGAGATAGTAAACGCAATCAATGAAGCGACCGCCGACTTCGAGGGCATGGAGGTGCCCGTCGAGGTCATAGTCGACGAGGAAAGCGGCAAGTTCGAGATAGAGGTCGGCAAACCTCCCGCGGCAGCACTCATAAAGGACGAGCTCGGAATCGAGTCCGGCTCGGGCGAGCCCAACAGGAACAAGGTCACGGACATGGAGTTCTCGACCGCATGCAAGATAGCAAGGATGAAGGCCAGCGACCTCAACGCCATGGAACTCCGCGGCGCGGTCAAGGAGATACTCGGCTCTGCGCAGTCGATGGGAGTCACAGTCGACGGCAAGGACGCGTACGACGTGCTCCAGGAAATCGACTCCGGGAAATACGATCAGCAGCTCGAAGACGAGGAGGGGATTGAGTAGATATGAATCGAAACTCAGAGAGTTTCTCGACCACTCAGAACTGCTCCGCAGTTCTTACGTCCGCACGAACTCAAAGAGTTCGGACCATGCAGAATTCGGAGGTTGAATTCTAATGGATTTCGAAGAAGCTGTAGAGAAAGCTATAGAGGAGGCCCCGGAGAGGAACTTCAAGGAGTCTATCGACGTCGTGGTCAACTTCAAGGACCTCGACCTCTCCGAGGCGAGCAACCGTTTCAACGAGGATATCAAGTTACCCTACCAGGCATCGGAAGATGTCAAGATCGCGGTCATCGGCGACACGCTCGTCAAGAACGCGGACAACGCGGACCGTGAGATAACCGAGGACGAACTGGAGGAGCTCTACGAGAATCCGAGCGATGCGAAGGACCTGGCGGAAGAGATGAGCTTCATAATCGCCGAGGCTCCGCTCATGCCTGACATCGGGCAGCACCTCGGACAGGTCTTCGGCCCGCGCAACATGATGCCCGACCCGATGCCGCCGGGCAGCGACCCGACCGACAGGATAGAGTCGCTGAGGAACACGATAACGGTGAGACTCAAGGAGGACCCGGTAATCCACCTCAAGGTGGGCAACGAGGAACAGGACATCGATCAGGTCGCGCGGAACGCCAGCGCGGTCTACGACTTCATCGAGGGCGAGCTCCCGCAGGGAAGCAACAACATCAAGAGCGTCCTGATAAAGACCACCATGGGGCCATCAGTGGAGGTGAGCAACTGATGGTACAGCCTGTACCGAAGCAGATGACGCGGGAGGAGAAGGAGAAGAAAGTGGAGTTCTTCCGCGAGAAGATAGAGGGGTCGCCGGTAGTCGGCATCCTTGACATGAAAAACCTGCCTTCCCGCCAGCTGCAGGAGATGAAGAAGGAGATGAAGGATTTCGCGGACATCAAGATGTCCCGGAAGACCCTGATGGAGTTCGCCATCGACCAGGCTGACAAGGAAGGCACGGAACAGCTGAAGGAGAACAGCGCTACTCAACCGGCGTTCATCTTCTCGGAGAAGGATCCCTTCCAGCTCTACAAACTTATACAGGACAACAAGACGAGCGCCGCGGCCCAGGGCGGCGAAGAGGCGCCGAGCGACATAGAGGTCTCGGAGGGCGACACGGGAATAGGTCCCGGACCGATGCTCGGCAAGCTCCAGCAGGCAGGCCTCAACGTCCAAGTGGAGGACGGCTCCATCCACGTCCAGCAATCCGGCGTGATAGTCGAACGCGGAGAAACGATCACCGCGGACGACGCGGAGATACTCAACCAGCTCGGAATCGAGCCGCTGGAGATAGGACTCGACCTCGACGTGGTTCTCAGCGAGGGCGAGCTGTTCCAGGCCCACGAACTCGCAATCGACGCAGAGGAGTACCGCGCAGACATAGAGGCTGCGGCGACGGGCGCGTTCAACCTCGCGGTCAACGCGGGCTACATAACCACCCGTACCGCTCCGACAGTGGTCTCGAACGCGGCCCAGAAGGCCCGCAACCTCTCCGTCAACGAGGGTATCCCGACGAAGGATACCATCGAGGACATCCTCGCCACCGCGTCCTCGCGCGCGGATTCCCTCGACGCCCAGCTCGACCTTGAAGCTGCTGAAGTCGAGGAGAAAGAATCCGAAGAGCAGGACAGTGAATCCTCCGGAGACGACGCAGCTCCCGCGGAAGAGGATAGCGAGGGCGAAGAAGAGGAAGACGAGGAGTAGAAAACTCCCGGCCCGCAGTGTTTTTATTCCGGCCGTGGCAATAACAGGCCAGAGATGCGAGGAAAATTTTTAGCGCTGGCGTTCGCCATCCTTCTCGCACCCATCGCGGCGAGCCAGTCCTCAAGTTTCTCCGCTGAGATAGTGGAAGATGATTCAAGCTACCCCTTAGTCATAGAGGGTAGCTGCCCGGAGCCTTGCAGCGACATACCTCAGATGAACGTCATGATAGCATACGACGGGATACAAACTTCTCACTCAACAGGCCAGGTACTCAGCGGTTCCACAGGAGGCTGTCTCGAAGGGACCTGTAGCACCACGAGCCTTGAATACTCCCAAGACGGCAGCAGCTTTACCCTGAGATTAACGGACGGCAAGCGTCCGACAGCGAGCAGCGGGCCCGTAAGAGTGAACATCGACATCCTCCCCCTGAAAGAGACCTACAGCGGGGGCTGGGCCGGGAAGACAGATAAAGAGACGCTCGAATTCGTCTGCGGCGGAGCCTACCCTACATCTCCCAGCAGCGTCGATATGGCCGTAAACCCGGGCAGCTATAGCTGCCTCGATGGCAACGAGCCTTACGCCGCAGACCTTGAGACCGAGATAACCTACGACACCAGCACCGGAGAAGATGGCAACAGCGGTGGAGAAAGCGGAGACGGGGGAACGTCGAACGACTACCAGTGGGGCGAGATAACTGTTAAAGGCGGGGGAGAAAGGCTGCAGCTCCCCGGCGGCTGCGAGAACGCGGACGACTCGGTGCGCGTGACGACCCTGCGCGGGACACCTACGTTCTGGTTCTACATCGACGGGGAGAACTCGGGCTCCATCGCGGTCCAGGGCCCGCAGACCGTCCAGAACGGCCAGTTGACCAAGATAGATTTCATGTCGATGACGAGCGAGGGAGCGAAGTTCAGGGCGCTTTGCCCGGACAGCAGCGTCAACATCGGCCTCGAAGAGGCGAGATGCCGATACCAAGACAGCTGTGAGGCAGGAAGCGGAAACACCGGCGGCACAGGCAGCGGGGTACCCGAGGAGACGGTCCAGCAGATAGTCTCCGAGCACGGCGAGAACTCCTGGCAGGCCTACTGCGCAGAGAACGGCTACAACTCCAACAGGTTCGAAGGGAAGTACAGCTGCATCGGGCAGAAAATCATACCGGACTGCGCCGGCAACACCGGCGACCAGGCCTGCGTACCCGTGATGCGTTCACTCTGCGAGGACCTGCAGCTCGGAACGCTCAACACAGAGACCATGTACTGCGAGGGCGACTGAGGATGAACCAGACCATCCAGGTGATAATGGTGGCGACCGTCGTACTGATAACAGGGCTGCTGGTGGCCTTCATGTCAAGCGGCTCGCTGACCGACCTCGACGACTCGACAGACCGGACAGAGAACTCCAAGTGCCAGTACCAGTGGCAGCGCATAAACAGGGACCCCAACGACGACCTAACAAGAGAGGACCTGACCGCAGACTGCCAGACCGGCAACATGGACCAGAGCTCGCAGAACCAGCTGCTCAGGCAGCAGTTCGGCGGCCAGCTGACCGGGCCCTAAGAGAGCGCATCCTGGACCCTGTCCCGCTCCTCACCCATCAACCGCCTGATGGTCCCGGAGTCCCCGCGTTCAAGGGCCAGCTCGAACCTCTTCGAACGCGAGTACAGCTCTCCGGAGAACTCATCGACCGCGACCCGCCTGTCCCCTGCTACCAGTTCACCGTTCTCGACCCTCCCGGACTCGTCGACAAGCGCCGCAAAATCTGGCTCGAACTCCATCCCTGACAGGATATCGTGAACGTGCTTCGGGAGCCGGAGCTCGTAACGCGACCTCCTGTAAAGGGACGCCGGGACCTCGCCCAGCACCGAGAGAAGGGTCCTGAACCGCCGGACAAGCGAGTACTCGTCTGCGATGTAAAACGGTACGCCGTCACTGTTGACGACGACCGATTCCTGCACACGGGTCAGCAGCCCGGTTTCACGGGGCACCGGCAGCACGGGGTCCACGACAGGCCTGCTCCTGCCACCTCCCTTGTAGGCGACGACGTACCGGGAGGCCTCCCTGCCGAGCACCGCGGAGACAAGAGACAGCGGGATGTAGATATCCCTGCTCCTGCAGCTGTAGAGCTGCGACTCGGAGAGATCACGGCCCTCGCAGAAACTCCGGACGCCGCCGGCGTCCTCGACACCGTTCCAGAGCTTCTCGTCGCCTTCTTCGTCAAGCTTCAACCTCGTCTCGGGAGGGAAATCAGCCAGCTCCATCTATCTGTAATCAGCTATGCAATACACCTTTTTAAGGGTGGAAGGTGACCGATAACGCAAGGTGAAACAAGAATGGAACTTGTCTACGCAGCGCTGACGCTTCACGAGGCCGGCAAGGAAGTCAACGAAGACAACCTTGAGGCCATCGTCGAAGCTGCGGACCTGGACGTCGACAGCTCTGAGATCAAGGCCCTTGTGGCCGCGCTCGAGGACGTCGACATCGAGGAAGCCATGGAGACAGCCGTCGCTACAGGCGGAGCTCCAGCAGGCGGCGCCGCAGCAGAATCTGAGGCCGAGGAAGAAGAGGAAGAAGCCGAAGAGGAAGAAGAGGAAGAGGACGAAGCCTCCGAAGAGGAAGCAGCAGAAGGACTCGGAGAGCTGTTCTAAGCACCTTTCCCCTGCGGAAAGCGTGCTCGAGCAACGGCCCTCGCCGGTGCGACAGCCTCCAGCCAGCATCTCTTTTTTCTTTTCATATACCACACAGGAAAGTATTAAAGATTTAGAGCCCAATCTTCCAATATGACAGTCGACGTAGGGCGCACGTTCAGGGAAGCGTTCGACATGACCGTTTCAAGGGCCGGCATATCGATAATGGCGCTTTACCTGGTCTTCCAGGTCCTGAACCTTGTCGTGTCGCAGAGCTTCTTCATGGCCGCACTGCCGGCTTCCTGGACGATGTCCTCCGCCTACCCGCTCGCAGTCGAGATGTCAGCGGCGGTCTCCGGCATCGCATGGCTCCTGCTCCTGTTAGCGGGGGCAGCGCTCGGGCTCGGCGTGATAAGGACTTTCGTCAACGAGAGAACGGAAAGCCTCCCTGTGGAGTACTTCACCAGCGACCTGCTTATGCCGCTCGTCAACATTTTCATCGGCGGCATACTGTTCAGCATCGCGGTCATGGTAGGCTTCGTCCTGTTCGTGATACCGGGTATCTTCCTCATGGTAAGCCTGATATTCTGGATAGTGTACGTCGCGGTCGAGGACCAGAACTTCATGGAGGCCTTCTCCAGCAGCTGGCAGCTTGCGAAAGAAAACAGGTTCCCGCTGTTCGCCATCGGTCTCCTGATGATGGTGGCGACCTACGTATTCACCCTGCTGTTCAGCGTACCTTCCTCGCTGCTACTCGGCAGGGCCGCGAGCAGCATGGCAGTCATGATACCGTCCGCCATCATAAGCGTGTTCAACGTCGCGGCGCTCGCGAGCGCCTACAACCAGCTCTCGGGATAGGGCCGACTTGATAAAAAAATTCTTCTCGCAACCACCGGTATGGCCACACTCGACGAGCTGAAACAGCAGATAAAAAGAGAGGCGGGCGACAACCCGGACAAGTTCTTCGCCACCGATATCCTGCGGGAGAAAGGATTCACAAGGGATGAATGCTCGGAGTGCGGCATGTACTTCTGGTCGTATGACAGCGACCGCGAGGTATGCGGCGAACCGGAATGCAGCGGAGGCTACACCTTCATCAACGACTCGCCCACAAGCGAGGAGTACAGCTACGTCGAGGCATGGCAGAAATACGAGGACTTCATGACCTCGCGCGGCTACGAGTCCATCTCCCGCTACCCTGTGGTAGCGAGGTGGCGTGACGACACCGAGTTCGTGGAGGGCTCCATCTACTGCTTCCAGCCGTACGTCGTCTCGGGAGAGGCCGAACCGCCTGCGCCCGAGCTGGTGATACCGCAGCCGAGCCTGCGTTTCAACGACGTCGACAACGTCGGTATAACGGGTCGGCACTATGTGCTGCACGACCACATAGGACAGACCTGCTTCCAAGAACCGGAAGAATACGACCAGGACCGGTACTTCCGTGACATGTTCGAGTTCGCGGTCCAGGAGCTCGGCATCCCGGAAGAAAAACTGATACTACACGAAGACGCCTGGGGAGGCGGCGGGAACCTCGGCGCATGCATGGAGTTCTTCGTCGACGGGCTCGAGCTATGGAACCAGGTCTACATGTTCTACGAGATAACGGGTGACTCCTACGAGGAGCTGGACCTGAAATTGCTCGACATGGGCATGGGCCACGAACGCATAACCTGGATAGCACACGGCACCGAGACAAGCTACGAGTGCGTGATGCCTGAAGTACTGGAAAAGATGAAGTCGAAGACAGGCATCGAGGTCGACCAGGAGGTCTGGGAGGATTTCCTGCCGTACTCCTCGCTGCTGAACGTCGACGAGGTAGACGACATCGACGAGAAATGGAAGGAGATCGCGGACAAGATGGATATGGAGGTCGACGGCCTGAAGCAGGAGATAGGACCGGTATCGGGACTTTACGCGGTCGCGGAGCACGCCCGCGCGCTGCTGTTCGCGCTGGCCGACGGAAAGATACCGAGCAACACCGGCGGGGGCCACAACCTCAGGCTGGTCTACCGGCGCGCAAAGGAAACCATCGAGCGGCAGGACTGGGACCTCGACATGGCGGAGATAGCGGAGTGGCATGCAGAAGAACTCGAGCCACTGTTCCCTGAACTCCGGGAAAGCCTCGAGGAGGTAAAGGAGATACTCGACGTCGAGGAGGAGAAGTACCACCGCTCAAGGGAGAAGGCGCGGAGGAAGCTGGACTCCGTCGAGGGAAAACCCTCCGTGGAGAAGATGATAGAGCTGTACGAGTCGCACGGCGTATCGCCGGAGATGATGGAGTCCCGCGGCTTCGAGGTCCCGGAGGACTTCTACGCCCGGGTCGCCACCAGCGGCACGGAGGAAGAGCTCGAGGAAGAAAAGTTCGACCTCGAAAAATCTCAAGAAGATTTTCAGGTGCCTGAGACAGAAAAGCTCTACTACGAGGATGAAACCCGGAGGGAGATGACCGCCGAGGTCACCGCCGTAAGAGATGACTGGATCGCGCTCGACCGGACGGTCTTCTACCCCGAGGGCGGAGGCCAGGACCCCGACACAGGCCTCATCGACGGGGAAGAGGTGGTCGACGTGCAGAAGCAGGGCGGGGTCGTACTCCACCACGTGCCCGGCCACAGCCTTGAAGAAGGCGACCAGGTCGCGGGCGAGATCGACTGGGGCCGGAGGAAACAGCTGATGCAGCACCACTCCGCCACCCACATGGTGAACGGCGCGGCCCGGGAACTGCTCGGCGAACACGTATGGCAGAACGGCGCGAGCAAGACGGAGGAGAAGGCGAGGCTGGACATAACACACTACGAGAAGCTCTCCCGGGAGCAGCTTGACAGCATAGAAGACCGCGTGAAACAGTTGATAAAGGAGGACTACCGCATTGAAAAGAAAGTGATGGAGAAGACGGAGGCCGAGAAAGAGTACGGCTTCCGGCTGTACCAGGGCGGAGCGCCGCCCGGCAACGAGGTCCGCGTCGTGAGGATAGACTACGTGGATGCGGAGGCCTGCGGCGGCACACAACTCTCGACGACCTCGGAGACCGGCGAGTTCGTCGTGAGCGGGTCGACGAGGATACAGGACGGCGTCATACGGCTCAACTACCGCGCCGGGGAGGCCGCAGAACGGTACATGGAAGAGATACAGGCCCGCGTGGAAGAGGCCGCGGCGAAGATGGACATCGAGAACCCCGACGAACGCGTGCTGGGCGGAACCCCGAGAGAGGTGCAGCGCCAGCTCTGCGACATATTCTCAGTGGAGCCCTCGCAACTCCTGGAGACCATCGATCGTTTCCGGGAGGAACACCGCGAGATAGAGGAACAGGCGGAAAGGCTCGCGGACTACCTGGGAGAAGACGTGGAGCTCGAACCGGTAGAGACCGGGACGCTGGTAACCCGGTGCGAGTCCCTCTACAGCGCGTGGAAGCACAACGAGAAACAGCTCGAATCGCTCGAGGCCTCGCTCGAGGGACACCTCAGGGAGAAGATGGAGGACCGCGTACTGAGGGAAGAGGTGCCGACGGAGAACATCGGGCTCCTGATACAGGTAGCGAGGAAGCTCGCGAAGAACAACGAGGCCTCCGTGACACTCATAGGCGACAAGGGCGCTGTCTCGGCATCCTACCACGAAGAATTCGACGCTGACGAGAACCTCAGGGAGATCGCCGAAGAAGTCGAGGGCGATCAGAACTTCGCCAAGGCCTTCCAGCTCAACCTATAGCAACGGCATCGTGGAACTCCGTGCAACCAGTTGGCCGCAGGACAGCCCTGTCGCCCGTAGCGGAGACCGTCATGCTATCCGGGCCGCCGACCCTTTTCGTGGTCGAGCCCGCGAGCCGCGAACCGTCGTATACCTCCAGGACGACCTCCGCGCTGCCACGCGTCACGAGCACATCCGCCCGGGTAGAACCACCGCTTGAAGATATCGAGTTGATCCTGACACCCACATCAGGGCAGGCATCACCAGAGCTCGGCGCGCCTTCCCCGCCGCCTGAAGGCAGCTCCACTGCGGGCACAGACACGGACGGCAGCGAAAGACCCAGAGAGGCCCACGGGACGAACAGGTAACCGGAGACACCTATGAGAAGAACAGCGGCCGCAACCCCAGGCCACAGCGGCAGCTCCGGCATGGACA
>JBDGRE010000001.1:0-4255 GCA_042218325.1 Candidatus Nanohaloarchaea archaeon | reverse complement strand
CTGTACCTCGTCGACTATGGAAGGGTCGTGGCCGGTATCCCTGAGGCTCCTGCGTATACGTTCCTCGCTGACGCCCTCGTCCAGCTTCTGCTCGACCCACTCCCTCAACCGGTCCTCGTCGACCATGGCAGAAACTTCCCGGCACTCGTATAAGGACTTACCGGCCGGCGTAGAAACCAGAACACGTGGCGGAAGCGCTGCCCCACTCGTTCATGACCTGGCAGACCGCCCTGGTAACGCCCTCCTGCGTGGGTTCAGCCGAAAGCACCTGGGGCGCGAGCCTCCTGTTCCTGACCGCGGCGGAAACCGTTACCACCGCGGGGAACTCGGTGATGTTCTGCGTGGTGGCCAGGGTCGAGGCCTCGCCGTCGACCGAGGTGACGTAGACCCTTCCGGAAAAGTCGGAGACAAGCTGCTGCCTGTCAAGCCCCGCGGAGCGGTTGCCCTCGAGAACTGTCACGAAGACGACGTCGTTCCTGTAGGCCAGCGCGGCCTGCTCCCTCACGCTCAGGTCGAAACCTCCTTCAACGATATTCTGGGACGGCAGCTCCGGCCTGTCCTGCTGTGTCTGCTGGCTGCCGCCGCCCGTGATACCGGCGTAACTGGCGATGCCGCCGAACGCGAAGCCACCGCCTATCAGCAGGCCGAAGATGACCACGCCGTACTGCTCCACCTTTTTGCCTATATCCATACCGTCCGATTGTTGTGGAAGAGTTTAATAGGCAACGATTCAGGCCGCGGGAGGAAGCTTCCAGCGCGGACCACATTTTTTGGCCTCACTGGAACACGCCACCATACTTATTAGTTGACGTCCATCTTGTATAACCAGGAGGGTGGAAAACGGTGACAAAAGAAAATCTGGTGGCGGAAAAGACCAGTAAGGTCATAGACGAGAACAGAGAAGGCCTTGAAAGCCTTGCCAGAGAGGAACAGGCGCAGAAGGAACGCGAACACCCTGTAAAGACCAAAGTAAAGAGACTCTACAAGAGATACGTCAAGAAGCCCAAGGCAGAGCCCCTCGTAGTCTGATCACCGGTTCCTGACAGAGTACCAGTCGTGCTCCCGCGAGAACTCCAGCTCAGGGTTCACCGACTCCTGACCATCTATTATCGTACCTATAGAATCCCGGACAGAATCTAGCTGGCCTGGAACCGCACCACTCCCCACTTTCTCGGGAGCATTTCTACCCTCGGTGACGAGCAGATTCCAGAACTTCACCATCCCCGGGCTTATATACTCACTGACCCTATCACAGTCAACATCAAGAGACGCCATAAGCCCGTTTTTCGGCTCCATACCATAAAAATTCAAAGGTAAACCCGGGGAAACGGTTAAAGAGCTTAGGCCCGCGTCTTCCAACATATGATAGTAGGATTCAACATCGACTCCCTCGAGGGCTCACGCTCCGAGGGAGCGCAGGGAGACCTCCAGGTACACTACAACCCGCAGATAACAGAGATAGAGGAGGCGACCGTCTCGGCGTTCGAGGACAAGGTCGCCAAGATCGACTTCACCTTCACGGTCGAATACGAGGCCGGCGGAGAAACCGCGGCCACCATAGAGCTCAAGGGCAACGTCCTCTGGAAAGGCCAGCTCGACGACATACTCGAAAGCTGGGAGGAAGACGAGGAACTGCCGGAGGAAGTCGAGGCACCACTGATGAACGACATGTACCGCAAATGCCTCTCCCAGGCAGTCGGCATAGCAGACACCCTCTCGCTGCTACCACCCATACCCACACCGCGGGTCGACCAGTAAAACAGCAGCCGGGGAAACCCGGCCTACTGAACTTTCTAACAGGCTCTACAACAAGTCCGAACCTCTCGAAGCCTCAGGGCCGGGCCAAAAACGCAGAGACAGGAAAGTAATAGACTGCGCAGACCTATGGGAAAACTACATAAAGTTATGTAATTATTTACACATTATGGAGGGTAGCACCTTAAGCCAGCTCCTGATGAAAGACAAGCGACTGAAGGTGCTGAACACGTTGTTGAGAAACAGGGATAGAGATTTCACTATATCCAAGCTATCTGATGAATCAGGCGTAGGCTACAAGACCACTCACGGACTGGTAGGGAAGCTTGAGAAATTCGGCATCATAGATGTAGAAGAGAAGGGCGGCAGCAAGATAGTATCCCTCAACCAAGACTCACCCTACATCGAGGCACTGGAAGGCCTGAGCTCTATCGACTCCCGGCCCCTAAAGGAAGTAGCGGAAGATTATGCAGAAGAGGTAAAAGAGGAATACCCGGAAATCGAAACAGTCGCCCTGTTCGGGTCGGTGCTCAAAGGGCTACCGACCGAGGAATCGGATATCGACATCCTGGTACTCCTTGAACCCGACTCAGACGTGGAAGCAGTGGAGGAGGGTGTATGGGCGATCAGAGACCGCTACGAGCGCGAGAAGAACGTCGATATCTCGCCGATAGTAATGGACAGGAAGACGTTCGAGCTAAACGCCGAGAACCGGGAACCGTTCGAGAGCAAGGTGAGAAAGCAGGGAGAGGTCCTGAAAGGTGAACCACTGGGATGACGAGCAGAGAGGTCAAGAAGAACATCGAAACCTGCTTGGAGGACGCGGAATGGCACCTGGAGATTGCGGAGAAAAGCATCGAGATGGACGCCCCAAACCGGATCACGATCAACTCCTGCATAATGAGCCTGATCCGGGGAACTGACTGTCTCTGCTGGCTCCACAACGGGGAGCGATGCGATACCGGTAGAGGTCACAGCCTCCATAAAGTCTTCACCGAACTCTATAACAAGGACGGACTGCCAGAAGAGTACTCGAAATACAGCGATACGCTCCGGAAATGGGTGTCGACCGAGAAGGTCAAGGCCCAGTACCAGGGACAGACCTACAGCCAGAGCGACTTAGACCGCGCTATAAAGCAGACGCGGAGATACCTCGACAAATGCGTCAAACCCGTGCTCCGGGAAAACGAAGCAATCGACTGAAACCCACCAAGCCACGACCGACCAGACCGATAAACCAGCTCCATAAACCTTCTCCTCCGGTTTCGTTCGACCGCAGCCGAACAATACCCCTCTGAGAGAAGGCTTCAAAAAGTTCACGAAGGTTTAAGAACGCCGCAAAAAAAAATCAAGGCCCAAAGAAGACCGCGAAAGTCGAAAGAAGCGTTTAAAGAGGTTTTCATCTGAAAAAGATTCTAACGGCTCCTCTGGGGCAATCAAGCGATTTTAAGCCGTCCGCTGGCCAAAAGCAGGGCTCTAAACAATCAAGAACATGAAAAGCCTATCTAAGAACGGCCTAAAACGTTCAGTGAACGGTTAAAACCGGGTAAATCCACCCATATTTATAAAGGCTGTATACGTATAGGCAACATAAGACAGCAACAGCCAGACGCAGTGAGAGGCGTGGGTCCCGACCCATTTAACCCTACTACACGCACACGCGTGTGCATAGTCTTTTTTTGGGATCGGGATCCCGCGGGCCAAGGATCGCCCGAAATCCGATCCGAGAGCTCCCCACCGACACCAGGAGCTCTTAGTAAAATAACAGACGAGTGTCCGTGAACCATCACGTAACCAAGGTGACACAACTCATGAAGAACATCAAGAAGATCGGAAAAGCAGTCGCCGGTTCCGCACTGCTCGTGGGCGCAACCCTCGCAGGTGGCGCATCTTTCGCGCTGGCCCAGTCGAGCGGGTCCAGTGGAACTCAGCACAATCTTGGCGACTACCCAGCGCCTTATGTTGGGGAAGACGGCAACGTCGACGCTTCCATCGTCGTAGGACAGTCCGCAAAGACTGTCGACGTCGTAGGAGCAATCGACATCGCCGGATCCCTTTCACAGGCCGCATTCACCACAGAGACCGTCCAGGCAGGCGGTTCCGGAGCAGCAGGCTCCTGGAGCGCTACTGGCGGCGTAACTCTGGACACACGCAACGACAACCTCTACTTCGGAGACAATCTCGACACAGTTCGAGACACCCTGACGGCCGAGCAGCTTTCAACGCTCGAGGACACAACGTTCAGGGACGACTCCGGAGACCAAACCGACGTAGAGAACTACCTGTACCCAGGCAACCTGCAGACGACGTTCGGCAAGCCGGACGACAGGAACAACCAGGACCCGATTCACTACGTGAAGAACCCATCTGACCCTTCCGCAAGTGCATCGGATCACCTGTTCCAGCTGCAGGCCAACTTCGAGGACGAGATCAACTTCGCAGCTGACGACGTAGAAGACGAAGAGATCCAGCTGTTCGGACAGACCTACACGGTCTCGAC